>CAIQBW010000013.1 GCA_903870165.1 uncultured Methylophilaceae bacterium
CGTGCTATCAGGTATCGGTGGCTGGGCTGGTGTTGCGATGAACCTTGGTATGACTAACCCAACAGACGCGCTTGGCGCTGCTGGTGGTTATGCTGAATTGACAAAATACAACGCTGCTCCTGGCGGCGGTGCATTGAACGTATTTAGTCTTTAATTTAAATAATGCTGGCTTATTCACTTAAGCCAGCAAAAATCTTTACTGTATCAATTCAAATCCATAGGGATTGGTATTTAGGGTGCCCCATTCAGGTAACTGAATGGGGTTTTTTCGTTTATGGCTAGACGGAATAAAACAAAAAACCACCGGAAGGTGGTTTTGTTGTTTGGTAATACTTCAAAATGGTGGGCTGGTGGGAATAGAACTTACTATTTAATTAATTGTATTTAATAATTAAAGTAAAATAAAAATAAATATGTTACCAACAAAGTTACCAACAAAATACAATTCCAAATAAATTAAAAATAAACAATCCAGCCCCATCACGTTTTACCCAAACACCCCCCCCCTACGGCACCCCTATCCCCCACTTTTTCATTTGGGTCCCATCCAGCTAGACTTACACTGTGTTTTGAACGAACGATTGCCAATTTTTATAAAACGTTAGGTATGTCGGTCCATTGGGTTGTGAAGTTGGGGCTCTTGTTGCTTTGTTTCATTCGCCAATGTTGTTTAAATCCTTCGCTAGCAAGCTTCATTGTTCCTCGGCCCATCTTTTGGTTTATAGAGTCAAGTACCCCCATCAATTTATTTGAGCCTGTGTCAAAATTTTTTGCAAAAAAATCAGGTTGTACTTCGCTGATTGAAACTAGTTCTCCAAGCATTACGCCTGCCTTCGCATACTTGAAACCAGCTTTATAAACGCGTTTTAAGGCCCATAGGGCGATTTTAACTAGCTGCCTAGTATCATCGGTTGGAATTGGTAAGGGAATCGTCAGACCGTTGCTGTATTGAGGTTCATCAAATTTAAATGGACTCGTTCTGATATACACAAATACCGAGCCTGCGCATGAACTCTGTTTACGTAACTTCTCGGCAGCACGGCTCATGTATAGGGTGATAGATTCTGCAAGACTGTTGTAGTCAGTGACGCTGTGCCCGAAGCTTCTTGAGCTTAAGATTTGTTTCTTGGGGGGTGCAATTTCTTCAAGCTCAATACAGACCGTACCGTTTAACTCCATCACGGTCTTCTGCATTACAACGCTGAACTGTTGCCTTATCCTGTTTGGGTCTGCACATTTCAAATCCAAGGCAGTGTGAATACCGATTGCGTTTAATTTAGGTGATAGTATCCTGCCAACACCCCAGACTTCCCCAGCAGGCAATCCAGCCAATACGTCGGTCAGCGCTTCGTCAGTTAATGCATTGAAGTTACATACTCCGTTAAAGTTTGGTTGTTTCTTGGCGCAATGATTGGCAAGTTTAGCTAGCGTTTTACTAGACGCAATATCAATACATATTGAAATAGAGGAATTCCATGGAAACTCCCTGTATTAAAGCATTCCAAAAGTGGATATCGATGTCAACCTAGCAAATTCGGTTGATTTAAAAGTGCTTGAGTTGGCGCAGTGGGAAGTAATAATGCTCCATCTACACTAAGGAAATTAAAGGTGAAGTTTTTTTAAAGAACTATAGGTTATCAAGAGTTGGCCAAAAGACGCGAAAAATTTATATTTACAACAGAAGTTATATATTACAATCCAAATTATAATGTGGAAAATTTCAGAAAATAAATGATTTTAGAAAAAAAAATACTTTTAATACTTATTTTGGTTGTTGGAATGACGAATGATGCTGCTTATGCTGATGATGCAAAAACCTCACAATCGGCTAGTCAAATAGCTTCCTCGAATGTTCATCCTTTAGCTATTCAGCTTACGAACATGGGTGCCCTTAATTGTGTTGCAAGGGCTAATCAAATTGCGCGATTCCTAACTGGACCTTCTAATGGAACTACTTACATTCCTAAGCCACCTGATAATCCTGATAAGAGGCTACTAGCTTCTAACCTTATAATTCCAATAAAAAATAATGAATATTCCCTAGCCACATTGGCTCTAGCTCCAAATCAAGCAAATGGTTGTGGGGGTAGCTATCAGACAATTAATTACGAAAATGTTAGTTGTGAGAAGGCCGTTTCAACAAAGTATTCAAATTTTGAATTTGTTACGATCACAAGTAATGGAGTACAATTGGGGGAAATTGGAATTGGAAGCTGGGTTATTGCTATGCCTGCCGGACTAGGTTGTAACTTGATAAAAGAGGAAATAGTGAATTGATAAAAAGCTTAAAAAGAATCTCTACATTTACATCGTTAATATTTTTAGTAATTTTTGGATTCCAAACGACGAACTCTTATGCTGGTCAGCCTGTTTGTACAACAGGCGCGCCTGTGGTGGTTTATGGCGTAGGCGTTGCCGCAGGTACATTAATATGTCAGACAGAATCAGGACAAAATGGAAATGTAACACTTGAAAGCCAAAGTAACGGTTGGGATTCACTTAACGCCCCTGGCTATCTATCAGCAGGCACAAGTGTTTCAGCAGGCACAAGTGTTTCAGCAGGCACAAGTGTTTCAGCAGGCACAAGTGTTTCAGCAGGTACTGACATTTCTGCTGGCGGAAATTTAAGCGTAATAGGAAATTCAACATTAGGAACTTTGGGCAGTTCAATTAATACCATGAATGGTACAACTAACACAATCGCTGGCTCACAAAATACGACTATTTCTGGCGGAAATAACTCGATATCAGTTGATGCCGGCACTTCAGGCAGTAATGCTGCAGTAACAGTTAATGGAGTGGTTTCTGGCGCTAGCACATCACATACTGGCGTATTGATTACTGGTAGCGGGCAGAACGGCAACCCTTATACGCCTTCTGATCGAAGCAACGGTACTATTCCAAATTGGGCTGATGTTGCAATTCAATCTTCAAACTATGGAAAAGGTGACCCAACTGTTGGCTCGGCAATACTTGTAACAGACTACGGTATACAAATGATTTCTCCGCAGCCAACTACGGGTCAAAAAATCACCAATAATACTGGAATCAACAACAGCACTGGTCAAATAGTAAATAATAATGGCGGAAACACAAGCAGCGGCAGTGTCACAAACAATATTGGCTATAACACTGGTTCAGGAACTTCAACAAACAACATCGGTGGCGGAGCAGGTACTACTCTTAACTCCATCGGCAACTCTAATTCTTCGACAAAAATAGGACTAGATGCAGGAAACAGCAATACGACTATAGAGAATGGCGTCAATACAAGCTCTATTGGAAGTGGTGAAAGCATACTCACGGGAGCTACCCAACAGACAACTAGCTTGAGTGGTTCCACAATGAAAGGAGCTGCTACAGCTTATGCAACTGTTGATGCAAATGGAAAAATTACTACTACAACGGGCACTGTTCCTCAATCAACTGCAATGGTAACTATTACTAACGGTTTAGGTAACACTCATGGTTTTATTGTAAATGAACAACAAGCAACAATCTCTGGTGGTACGTCGTCTAGTAGCATGACCCTAAACAACAATGGCGCTACGTTTAGCAATGCTCAGACCGGGGCACCCGTTCAAGTGCATGGTGTAGCTGACGGCACAAGTAATTTTGATGCTGTTAACGTTCAACAATTGAACTCTATTAAACAGGGTATTGCAGGTGTTGCAGCAATGAACAATATCCCAGCACTAGACCCAAATAAACAATTTAATATTGGTGTTGGTGTTGGAGGATTTGATGGCCAGACATCGTTTGCTTTTGGTGCAAACGCTCGAATCACAGAGAACCTAACAGTTAAAGCATCTGTGGGACACGCATTTAATTCAAATAACAGCAATGTCAATGACACAACATGGGGTGTTGGTGGTGCCTTGTCTTGGTAGTGTGACTGCACTAAAGTAATAAAAAACTAAATTAGGTATTTAAATTTAATGAAAAAAATAGTAATCAGTTTGTTGCTTGCTTTAACTCCATTTACAGCAGTCAAAGCGGAGCCATATGTGGGTGTTTCATTAGGATGGACTTTTAATCAGAAATTGTCTGGCATTAAGGGGGACGAAAACCTTAATTATCCTGTTCCAATCCAACCAAATGATATTACCTACTACCCTGGCTCAAGCTATTCAGATATTAATCTCAAAGATGCACTAACTGGTGGATTAAAAGCAGGTTACTATTTTGAATCAAATCCGAGCTTTGGTTTTGAAGTAGAAGCGAACTATTCACAACCGAATATGAAGCGCCAAAATGTAACTATTAGCAATTCAACTGCAAATACCGCAAGTGGCGCATATATTGGTCAAGCGGTTTCAGCTGATATTGCTACTAATGTAGCTCCAGCTGGATGGAGTGGTAATGCAAATCAAGTAACAGAAGACCAGCTAGGTGCTAATGTTAAAGTCCTTCAATTTAACCTTAATGCAATGTATCGCTATCAAGGAATTAAGAATTTTACGCCATACGTAGGAATAGGCCCATCTCTAAACATCGTTAAAATTACAGGCACGGGGGAGTCTGGTCATTTTGTTGATCCAGTTGACCCTACAGGATACGAAGTAACAAGTAATGCTCCAAGAGTACACGATACTTCAGTAAATATTGGCGCTAATTTCAAAATTGGTGCCGAGTATAAGCTGGATGAGCAATGGGGTATGGGTGGTGAATACCATTACACATGGGTGCCAGTTGATATTTCACACTTCAGAAGCGCTAACAATTTAACAGCTGATTTAGAACTTCAGTCACTATCATTAGTGTTGACAAGGCACTTCTAAGCAAAAGTTGAGGGTGTGCTGAATTTTGTGTAAACGTCGGTTAATTACTGCTGAGGCATCCTCTCCTCAAATTGAATGGTAAACCTATTGAGTGCAGGTTTCCAATCACGCAGTGGCATTGTCCATCTTTGACTAATATTCATCAGTGCCAAATAGAACAATTTAATTAATGCCTCATCATTTGGAAATGAACCTCGGTTCTTCGTAATCTTTCGTAAGCTCATATTCACAGACTCAATTGCATTGGTCGTGTAAATGATGCGGCGTATCTCTGGCGGATAGTCAAAGAATGGCGTGATTCTTGACCAGTTGTTTAGCCAAGAGGCTGCAATCGGTGGATAGGCATCCTCCCATTTTGCTTCAAACTCTGTGAGGTATTGTTCAGCCTCATCGGATGTTGCAGCGGTATAGATACGCTTCAAGTCTGACGCCACTCGCTTGCGCTTATTCCAACCCACGTAGTTCAGACTATTGCGTACCATATGCACAATGCAAAGCTGAACAGCCGCTTTAGGGTAGACCGGTTCAATCGCTTCAGGGAATCCCTTTAAACCATCCACACAAGCGATAAAGATATCCTGCACCCCTCGGTTTTTGAGTTCTGTCACAACACCTAGCCAGAATTTAGCCCCTTCTGTCTGCGTAATCCATAAACCTAAGACTTCCTTCTGGCCTTCCATGTTAATACCAATCGCTAGGTACACAGCTTTTGCACGCACAGCGCCCGCATCTCTGACTTTGACATGGATGCAATCCAGATAAACGACAGGGTAAACTGGGTCGAGCGGCCTTGATTGCCATTGGGTGACTTCTTCACTCACGGCATCGGTGACGAAAGATATGAGCGTGGGTGACACCTCCGTCCCATACATATCGGTCAAATGGGATTGTATCTCTCGTACCGTCATGCCTCGTGAGTAAAGCGAGATAATCTTGTCATCAAAACCTGTCCAGCGGGTTTGATGCTTAGGAATCAATTGAGGCTCAAAACTCCCCTCACGGTCACGAGGGATTTCAATGGGTAGTTCGCCAAACTCGCCTTTGAGCGTCTTATGACTTTTACCGCTACGGGCATTCCCAGCACTATTGGTCACAGGCTCGTGCTTGTTGTGATCAAGATGCTCAGTCATCTCGGCTTGCAAAGCACGTTCAACCAAGGCTTTGGTCAGTTGCTTGAGAAGACCATTCTCACCAATTAAATCTTCAGGCTTTTGGTAATTCGATAGAAGGCTATCAATTAAATCGTTGGGTAAAGCTTTTTGTGTCGTCATTTTTATTCCATTTCTAAAAACGCAGTTTCCTGCAAAATGACGTTTACACAAAATTATTTACACCCTCATCTTCAAAGCTATATCATTTTGTTTTGAGTTTCTAATGATAAAATTCCAACGACTCGTTTCATCCAAAAAGAAGACATTACTTTGATTGTAAAACTCAGGCATTTCGATGTAATTTTCTTGACCTTTTGCAATGAGTGTTTGACGATGTTCTTCGAACTTGTCACTAGCAAACTTAAGGAATATCAAACCAAGCACAACGTGCTTATACTCTGAAGGCTCCACGCTCCCACGTAATTTATTAGCCGAATCCCATAGAGTCTCCTCTATAGTTTTTGTGGGCTTCTTAGCAGTTTTTTTATCCACTTCAACTTTCCCTTTTTACTTTATTTATTTCATTCTCCTAGTTTAACTGCAAACTAAAACGGTGCTCAAAAAATAATTTTCAATTCATTTAATTGTCACCAAAAAATTTTTTGATTTCTTTAACTGATTCAAATTTCTTATACCCATTAGCTTTACGACCCCGTGACGCCGGGCCAGAAACCATATTAAGCAGATAAGCAGCTTGTTCTAGCATTTGTAGCCGTGCAATTTGTCGACTTCGTAGCCCTTTTGCAACTAGCGTCTCGTTACCCGACTTGAGGTGAGCACTTCTTATTCGTTCAATACCTTCTTTGGTGCGAGGCCCAGTCGAGGCACCCCCATGCCATTTGCACAGGCTAGTTTTTTTATTTATTGCAGGTGACAAGCATTGTCTCTGGTGCTTTTTTAGAAACGCCTTACAGCGAATACACGTAATTCTGCCGCCAGCAGTTACTAGATATTTTTCAGGTATAAATTCCATTTACTCTAACTCCAAAGGCCTCTTTATGACCTATGATTTAATATTCGGCTAAGTCATAGCCGAGGTAATATTGAGAGTTGCCCTAATGTTTAAGTGCTGACATTTATCACTCCCTCCAGTGCAACCCCGTGCCACTTATATATAAACAAGTCCCACTGCTATTTGCTATATATAGCAAGGGGTTTGGGGTAGTAGTGGTTCCTAGTGCTATATATTAGGAAAATATAATTAGTATCTATGTATACATAGATAGTGCAGAGTGGAACCACACTGCTTATACCTTTAGAGAAAACGAAAAAAGGTGCCACTGGTCTCACTTAGTCCATTTAAGTTGTTAATTTTTATCATATATTTGAAGTGCCACCTACTTTGAATATTAGCTCTGGCACGTAATGATAGTTCTTACCGTTAGAGCGTCTAGGTTTCTGATTGCCGTTGTACTTCTTAATAGCTGCAGCTAATTTCTGCATATCCGCTCTAGTTGGTCGTTCAAGACCAATATCTGAACAAATATCCACCATTAGCTTTTCTTGCCATTTTGTACATCCTGCAAAGTCATATTTCTTTAGTAGCATTTCAACTATTGGCTCCGTTACAGTGAACTGCTCAGAATGTTGATTAAGACGAATAAGCTCTGCTTTTGTTAAGTGCCAACTTTCACCATGGTCATAAATCGTCTTAACTTCAGCCCACAATTGCTGGTAGTTAATTGTGGTGTCTCGATTAATTGAGCTGATTTCTATTGGCCAGAACCTCCGATTGCCTGTTGGGTCTTGCAGAAATTCAAAGTCGTTAACTGTCCCAGCGAATACTGTGCGTCTTAAGAATGTTGAATCTTTTTTAGCGTATGGCTTCCTTAGAGTATCTACACTCTTAGTTAAAAATGCCTTAAGTTGCGCTATGTCTGATTTTTTAAAAGTAGCATCTAATTCACCTAGCTCAACAATCCAATGGCTACAAGCTGTAAATACACTATCTTTATCGTCTGGGTTAAGGATTGCACCTTCTAAAAATACATCGCTAATCTCGCTTGTCAGGTCTCTATATAAACGTGTTTTACCCTCAGCTTGTGCGCCAGTGAAAACTAAAACGCCTGCGCCACTAAGTCCTTTCGGTTCATATGCTGCTGCAACCGCTTGTAACAACCATTTAGTAATTAAGAAATGCGCCATCGCAACATTTGGCGTTTTAATTTGGTTACAAAAATCATCTATTCGCGATACTCCATCCCACGGCACCGACTCTATATATGTTTGAACTGGACAATATGGATTTTGAGCTGCGATGGCAGCAGTCATCTCATCAACTCGAGCGGCACTCATCCCAGCCTTAACCACCTCATCGGTCAACAAAGTTAAAGAGGTATTGTCGCGCTCATCCAACACGCACTTCATTCCGGGAATTAATACCTCAGTGCTTTTCTTGATTTGGTTGTAGCGAACAGTAATCCTCTTACTAGCCAGAACGGCTTTCACGTTCTCTGTGACTTGTTTAGGTTTCTTTTGCTTATTGAGTTCCGGAAAGAAAAGCTCAATATCAGTGTCATGCTCATGGTCTTCGATACCAGTTATCATTTGAAGGTTGTCTGGTTTTAAGTAACCCTGCAATGAAGCAAAAAAGGCTTCAGCCTCAGGACTCGGTGGTTCCTCTTCAAACTCTAAGGTCGTTGGGTCAATTCCAGCAAGAGTGCATAGACGTTTTATTCCAACACCCTCTGGCTTTAGTGAAACTTCCCTTAATGCTCGGTCAAATCTTTCGTTAACTTCATCAATATCAAAATTAGGATAAACCGCCCCAGCATAGGTGCCTTCGCTAAAGGTAATAAAATACTCACGACCAGGTTCACCGTAGACCCTAGCAAGCGCATTAGCTGCATCAGACCAAGTATGTTCATCAATATAATTTACCTTAGCTAAGACTTGCTCCAATGACGCTGGTACAAGTTTGCTATATGACGCATTGCTTGCTGCTACAGTATTAGAACGAGTGACATTGTTAGGCAATGCGGTTTTTATTTTGGCATTAAACAGTTTAATAAAGTGGTCTGCCTCAACAAGCTTTTTTCCACCGAATCTAAATGTATGAGCAAGTCGTGGTGGACCATAAACTGGTTGTTCTGCCCTGTAGACTGAATCGTCAAATACTGCGGTGCCGCTCCCAACAATTCCTATCAACTTATCTTGAAAGGCAGCGCCAATTTTCATCCCTTCATCTCTGGAAACTTCCCTATCTAATTCAAGTACCGCTCTAGCTCTAGGCGCGTCATGTTTGTAGCTCCAAGTCGTATACCCAAAGCCGCTGAATACCTCGATAGCTGCGAACGTTCTATTGAATCCAGCTACATCGGAGAACCCGTCAAAGTCCATCGTTAAAAAACGCTTACCTTCTGCACGCGTGGCTAAGCGGTAATGGTCGTCACCCGAGTATTTTTTTATATCATCATGCGGGCCATGACTAAAAGCTGAGCAGAAGTAGGTTTCCCCTTTTCGATGGCTTCGCTTAGCTAAAACCTTATCCATAAACTCCTTAAAGTCTTTTGCTACAAGCTGCTTAGGTAAGTTATCAAATTTATCAACCCCACTCGAATACCTAATTGCCAAACTAGGATTAGTCATGATTAACCCCCTTTACGCAGTTCCATGCAGGTATTTGCTCTAAATCAAGACTGCTAAATAAATGTGCTAATTCATCAGCATCAGATATGTCACATATTAAATAACTCGTAGTGCCAGGTTTTGAACCAAAATTTGGATTCCAGCCACCGCAGTAGGGTGATAAATCAGTAGGCACAACAACGCCTATCAATTCTTGTGAACTTAACTTAATTAAGTAATTAGGGTCATCTAAATAGGGCTCATTAAGTATAAACATCGTTCCTGACGGACTTACCCAGCATGTTAAATGGTCGCAATGCATGGCCAAACAAACCCGTTCTAGCAATTTGCCGTGTTTTAATTTATTAAACTTCACTGGGGCTAGGTAAGTAGTGTCAGAAAATAAAGCCGTGCGCCTAGCTCGTGTTAACCATTCATCACCTGAATTTTTATCGTGCACAGTATATTTTGCTAACTTCATCGGCTTATGAGATGTATGCACCGCAAAGTAATCGTAAGGTTTATAAAACTGATAGCACTGTGCAAATGAAATTGAAATGCTGGGGCTGATTACTTTTTTACCATCTTGGTAAGGCTGTCCAAATAAATTCAATTTATTCATAATTATTTGCCCTCCTCTTCTAGACGAGCGCATAAATCATGAATATCAGACCATTTCCATGCTGTAGTGTTAAGGCCTATTTTGACGGGCTTTGGAAATCGTCCGGAACGACAACCTTCCCACCAAGTGCTTTTAGATACTGGAATGATTGGTGGAATTGGTGGACATGATGTTTTGTCACCTATAATTTGCTTAATTTTTGCGTAGCCTGTATCAGGCAGATTTTTAATATTAGACATAATAACGTCTCCTAGATGCGGCAGGCCCCCAATGGACCCGTCCATATCTAGCTTTTTACGCGACAGATTTCTTAAACCTAGGCTTTAAAAAAAGCTGTCAGAGACCTTAGCTTTTACCAGCCTTTGCCACGACCACCTTTCTTGCCAGCCTCACTCAGTCTCTTCTTGTGAAGTTTATCTTTAAGCTTAATTGCTTCGATTTCAAGTTGTGCTTGTTCAAGCTCTACTTGCTTGATTGTCAATGCTTTGTGTAAATCCTGATTTTCCATTTGGATTTTGGTTGAATCACCTTCGGGGTCAATTATTGCGTAAGCCTCTCCGACTTCACCTTTTGACTCAAGACCAACTCCAGTTACCATTACCACTGTTGAAACAGGAAGGCCTAAAATATTCTCTACGGCACCCCATCCTTTAGATTTGATAGCCCAATTAAAAAATATATCTGGGTCAACTTTTAATGGAGAGAACTCTGGCAAATCACCATCTAATTGTGCCTTGCGAATTCGCTGCCTAATACGTTTATAAGCATCCGACTTCGAATCATTGGGATAAATACACTCGTAAATTATTTGGATTGCTTCGTTTTCAGAAATAAATCCTGGGGGATAAACATACTTATGCATCATGCAACTTTATCTTTAATTGCAACTACATTTGAGCCAGCCCTTAATGCATCAAGATAGTCAGCCCAATGTTGCATCATCAATTTTCTTTGAGCTAAGAACTTTGTTCGATTATAGGCAGAGCCCAATGCGTCAGGCACTCTATGAGCTAACTGCTGCTCAATAATCAAGGGGTCAAAATTTAAACGCTCATGTAGAATCGTTCGCGCCATTGCTCGGAATCCGTGACCTGTTATGTCTTTCTGAGTGTCATACCCAAGTCGTTTTAGAGCTGCGTTAATAGCAGCATCGCTCATTGGCTTCTTAGGGTCATGTGCGCCAGGAAAAACAAATTCCCGATTACCTGAAATAGGATGTAATGCACTAAAAATAGCTAAAGCTTGTTTTGATAAAGGAACAATATGTTCTGTTTTAGTTTTGCTGACTTGATACTTCCATTCGGCAGCACTTAAGTCGATATCCGCCCATTTCGCTCGACGAAGTTCACCAGGCCTTACAAACACTAAAGGTGCCAACTTCAACGCATGCTGAACAATTAGGCCACCTGTGAAGCCCTCTATCGCTTTTAGCAAACCAGCAACTTGGTCCGGCTCAGTAAGTGATGCCATGTGTTTTACGGTCGGTGCTGGTATAGCGCCTCGCAAATCAGCAGTAATGTCTCTAGTAGCTAATCCTTGCTGCACGGCATATCTAAAAACCTGTCCGGTCGCTTGCAGGGTTCTATGCGCGGTTTCTAATTTATTAAGCTTTTGTATTCTTCTCAAGCAGTCCAATAAATCTGGAGCTTTTATTGATTTAATAGGTTGATTACCTATCCAGGGAAACAAATAATGCTCAAAACGCTTTAATGTTCTATCGCGATGGGACTGAGTTAATGATTTTAACTGCGTTGTCACCCAATCTCTTGCTAGGAACTCGAAGCTGTTTTTGCCATCCTCAAGTCTTGCAGCCTTTTCAAGCTTCCTGTCAACGGATGGATTAATGCCTTGAGCTAATGTTTTTCTTGCCTCAGCGTGCTTAGCTCTTGCATCTTTTAAACAAACATCAGGGTAGACGCCTAAAGAGATTGTTTTTTGCTTACCATCATAACGATAAGAGTGCCTCCACCATTTTGAACCATTAGTGTTTACTAGAAGAAACAATCCGCCCCCGTCAGATAACTTGAAGGGAGCCGCCTTTGGTTTAGCATTTCTGATTGCCGTGTCGTTAAGTGCCATAATTACCTCGCTGCTGTTGGTAACAATGTTAAATGTATTTAGTAAAATTCAAGTTACCAACAAATTTACCAACAAAAATTTAGGATTTCATTGGATTATTATACACAGGATTGGACGATATAAAAAGCAAAACCCGCATGGTTAGCGGGTTTCACAGCATCCCATTGGACCGGGATGGACAACGTATTGGTGGAGCTGGGGGGAATCGAACCCCCGTCCGCAAGCCCTCCACAGACAGTTCTACATACTTAGCTGTGTTGTTTGATTTAACTTATTCCGCACCAACGAGCAAGCAAGAAATAAGCGAGTTACCTTAGGGTTAATGAGGTGCTAAGTAACCCAACACTTCACGTATCCCATGTATATGACACTGCCATGACTTTCGTCATCCACCCCATGGGAATGATGGTGCAGCGTCCAGCCGGATTAAGCGGCTAGAGAGTAAGTTTCGTCGTTTGCGACTATACTTTTTTCAGCTGTATTTACGAGGGAACTGAGCCTCGGTATGCCCTGCACTGCTTTGCAACCCACGTCGAAACCTGGTCAGCCCCGGGTAGTTTGTATTTCAGCAATCACTAGATGGTGACCTTCTTGCATATTTCAAGAGGCACCGCCCGCAACATTTGTAATTATACGCGCTATTTGTTATGTGCACGAACAATACGTCCACGCTCACGCTCCCAATCACGCTCTTTCTCTGCATCTCGCTTGTCGTATTGTTTCTTACCCTTGGCAAGTCCAATTTGCACTTTGACACGACCATCTTTAAAGTGAAGATCGAGCGGAACGAGGGTGTAACCAGCGCGTTCAACCTTACCAATCAGCTTTGCAATTTCTTCATTATGCAATAGTAACTTGCGCGTACGAATAGCATCGGGACGAATATGCGTGGATGCCGCACCTAGTGGCGTGACATGACAACCGATCAAATAGACTTCGCCATGCTGAATAATCACATAGGCTTCTTTAATATTAGCTCGATTGTCACGAATGGCTTTAACTTCCCATCCTTCAAGCACGATACCTGCTTCGTACTTTTCTTCAATGAAGTAGTCATGAAACGCTTTTTTATTTTGGGCAATGCTCATTAATACACGCGGGGCTTAAATAGCTTAAAATAGGCATTTTACTCTACTTGCCTTTGAAAAGATAAACTCACGCTTTCAAGGCTGACATGCAAAAGCACAAAATCGAACATGGTCTATGTTGAAAAAACCGTTTTAGTCCACCACTCCGCAGCGCAAATGTTTAATTTGGTAGATGATGTAGAACACTACCAAGCATTTTTACCTTGGTGTGGCGGTGTAGATTTAATTAAGCGCTCAGATACTACGACAACTGCAACTATCCATATTGACTTTCATGGTTTGAAGCAAAGCTTTACCACTCAAAATGAAAAGTGCTTTCCTGATACGATGGATATGAAGCTAAAAGATGGGCCATTTAAGCATTTTGAAGGTAATTGGCGCTTTATTCCTCTGAGTGAAGATGCGTGCAAAATTGAATTCCATTTGGAATATGAGTTTTCTAGCGCGCTATTAAGCCAATTGATTTCACCTGTTTTTAGCCAAATCGCGAATACCTTTGTTGACTCTTTTGTTACGCGTGCCGACAATATATTGAATAATTAAACAGAAAGTTTTGAGAATATGAATACTGAAGAAATGATGGTCGAAGTGGCTTATGCCCTCCCAAGCCAACAAGTGATTTTGCCTGTAAAAGTACCAACAGGAGCTAATGCAGAAGCGGCAATTAGAGCCTCTGGCGTACTGGCAAAATTCCCTGAGATTGATCTAGCCATCAATAAAATTGGCATATTTGGCAAGCTAAGCAAATTAGATGCTGAACTTCGTCATTTAGATCGCGTTGAAATTTACCGCCCACTCATTGCTGACCCTAAAGAAGTGCGCCGCCAACGTGCTGCCGAAGGAAAAGTCATGAAAAAAGGTGGCGGCGATATCGCGGAGTAAGCCCAAAAACCAATACTGACAAGTGGCTTGAATTTCTTTTTCAGCCGCATTCATTTCGTTTTTAATGCTTGTTTCGTCCAAATAAGTTCGTTCGCCTTTGGCATTTTCTTTGTAAATACTGCCCCCATTCTTTAGCTTCTGTAAGTTGTCTTTCGCGGTGGCGCATGATTTTTCGCGTCCCTTTCGATCCACTTCTTGCTGTTCTGGCGTCTTCTTGGCACCCGCCTTGTCCGCCGACAGATCATTTTTTACCAACGGGATACTTTTTGGCTGCTCAATTGTTCGCGCCTCTTGCTGCAAAGGGTTTACAGTCTTCTTACTTTTGAGTTGCTCATATGAAGCACTCGTTTGTGGAGGAACATCAGAGTACTGTACAACCTTACCCTGCTTCCATTTATAAACCTCAGCTTGGGCGTTTAAGCTAGGGATACTTAACAAAAAGAACACAGCAATAAACTGATTTAAAAAGATAGGTTTTTTGTTCATTTGATCAAGGTGTTTAAGAAAAGAATCACAAGGTTTTTTCACCTTAAGTTAGGCGCTTGCTAGCGTCAACAACGTGCATTAAATATCCAAGAATCTCTATTTTTACTGACATATTTAGTCACTTAAATAATTCTTAAGTCTCACATCAATTAGAAGATAAAGTCGTATAACGATTTACCGAGCGCCTACAAGTCGGTATAATCTTGTTTTGGAAGCAAGGAATATTCACCATGCGTTTGTTGCAAAATGCGCTTACATTCGATGATGTTTTGTTGGTACCAGCGCACTCTAATGTACTCCCTCGCGAAGTCAGTCTCGCCACTCAATTAACACGCACTATCCGTCTTAACATCCCTGTCGTGTCCGCTGCTATGGATACCGTGACAGAAGCGCCACTTGCCATTGTATTGGCTCAAGAAGGCGGCATGGGCATTATTCATAAAAACATGACGGCTGAAATGCAGGCAATTCATGTTTCTCGCGTCAAACGTTTTGAATCTGGGGTCGTGAATGACCCAGTAACGATTCAACCGCACATGACAGTGCGAGACGTGATTGCACTTACCCGTTTACATAAAATCTCAGGCTTGCCTGTGGTCGATGGCAAAAAAGTGGTCGGCATTGTGACCAACCGCGATTTGCGCTTCGAAACAAACTTAGATCAATCCATCGCCAACATCATGACCCCGCAAGACCGTTTGGTTACTGTGCGTGAAGGCGCAAGTCGTGAACAAGTAATGGAATTGCTACACCAACACCGCTTAGAGCGCGTCTTGGTGATTGATGAAGCCTACAACCTTAAAGGGTTAATCACTGTTAAAGACATTCAAAAATCAAGCGACCATCCGTTGGCATGTAAGGACGAAAAAGGTCGTTTACGCGTTGGTGCAGCAGTGGGTGTGGGTGATGGTACTGAAGAGCGCGTAGCCGCTTTGGTTGAAGCTGGTGTAGATGCAATTGTTGTTGATACTGCACACGGCCACTCACAAGGCGTTTTAGATCGCGTGACTTGGGTTAAAAAGAACTTTCCACAAGTACAAGTGATTGGTGGCAATATCGCTACAGGTTCAGCCGCCAAAGCGTTAGTAGATGCAGGTGCAGACGGCGTTAAAGTCGGTATTGGCCCAGGTTCAATTTGTACAACCCGTATTGTTGCCGGTGTAGGCGTTCCTCAAATCTCAGCGGTCAGCAATGTTGAAGAAGCCTTGCGCGGCACAGGCGTCCCTTTTATTGCTGACGGCGGTATCCGCTACTCTGGAGACATCTCTAAAGCAATTGCGGCTGGCGCATACTCTGTAATGCTTGGCGGCATGTTCGCAGGTACTGAAGAGGCCCCTGGCGAAATCGAGCTATTTCAAGGCCGCTCATACAAGTCATACCGCGGCATGGGCTCTATCGGCGCGATGCAAAAAGGTTCTAGTGACCGCTATTTCCAAGAAAATAATGGCAATGCAGATAAATTAGTGCCTGAAGGCATTGAAGGTCGCGTCCCTTACAAAGGCAGCATGATTGCCGTGGTTCACCAGTTAATGGGCGGCTTGCGGGCTTCTATGGGCTATGTGGGTTGTAAAACCATTGAAGAAATGCGCAATAAAGCTGAATTCGTACAAATCACATCAGCGGGGATGCGTGAATCTCATGTGCATGATGTGCAAATCACTAAAGAGGCACCGAATTATCATATTGATTAATTCTTAACCGACTTTTGTTGGGCAAACCGCTTTGATCATTAACTTCAAAGCCGTTTGCCCTTCGTTATTTTTAGCGTATAGGCTTTTTAATTCTTATGTCTCATCAAAAAATTCTGATTTTAGATTTCGGCTCACAAGTCACACAGTTGATTGCACGCCGCATTCGTGAAGCCCATGTTTACTGTGAAGTGCATCCTTGCGATGTTTCGGATGAGTTTGTACGTAACTTTGGAGCACAAGGGATCGTGCTTTCAGGCAGCCATGCTAGCGTATATGAAGAAGATACAGACAAAGCCCCTGATGCAGTATTTAAGCTAGGCGTGCCAGTGTTAGGCATTTGTTATGGCATGCAAACCATGGCGCAACAACTCGGTGGCAAAGTAGAGGCCGGCACTAAACGTGAATTTGGTTTTGCTGAAGTTCGCGCACGTAACCACTCTGCCCTTTTTGATGGCATTCAAGACAGCACCAATTCAGAGGGGCACGGCTTACTTGATGTATGGATGAGCCACGGTGATAAAGTAACCGAATTACCTGAAGGCTTCAAAATAATTGCTAGCAACGACACCACGCCTATCGCTGCAATGGCTGACGAAGCACGGAAATTCTACGCCGTGCAATTTCACCCTGAAGTGACCCATACCAAGCAAGGCGATGCGATGTTACGCCGCTTTTTATTGGATATCTGTAAAACAAAAGCCGACTGGGTGATGGGCGATTACATTGAAGAAGCAGTAGCTAAAATTCGCGCGCAAGTCGGTGATGAGGAAGTGATTCTAGGCCTTTCAGGTGGTGTAGACTCCAGTGTTGCCGCCGCATTGATTCACCGTGCGATTGGCGACCAACTCACTTGCGTATTCGTAGACCATGGCTTGCTTCGCCTTAATGAAGGCAAGATGGTCATGGAGATGTTTGCTGGCCGCTTACACGCAAAAGTCATCCACGTTGATGCGACAGAGCAATTTATGGGCGAATTAACTGGCGTGGCTGACCCTGAAGCAAAACGTAAAATTATCGGCAAGGAATTTGTCGAAGTATTTCAATCTGAAGCCAAAAAACTAGCGAATGCCAAATGGCTAGCACAGGGCACCATTTACCCAGACGTGATTGAGTCTGGCGGGGCGAAATCTAAAAAAGCCGTCACTATTAAAAGCCATCACAATGTGGGCGGCTTGCCAGAGAAGCTTGGCTTAAAACTATTAGAACCGCTTCGCGATTTATTTAAAGACGAAGTGCGTGAGCTAGGCGTTGCACTGGGATTACCGCATGATATGGTGTATCGCCATCCATTTCCAGGCCCAGGACTAGGCGTTCGTATTTTAGGTGCTGTTAATAAAGAGTTTGCTGACCTACTTCGCTTAGCAGATGCAATTTTTATTGAAGAATTACGCAATACCAAAGATAAAGCAACAGGCAAAACTTGGTATGAATTAACCAGCCAAGCGTTTACGGTATTCTTACCTGTGAAATCAGTGGGCGTAATGGGTGATGGTCGGACTTACGATTACGTTGTAGCGCTTCGTGCTGTGGTTACGAGCGACTTTATGACTGCACATTGGGCAGAGCTGCCTTATAGCCTGTTAGGTAGAGTATCTAATCGCATTATCAATGAAGTGCGTGGTATTAACAGAGTGGTCTATGACGTGTCAGGAAAACCACCCGCAACCATCGAGTGGGAATAAATTTTGAGTCGTGGCTTTGTAAAAGAAGATGATTTAGAACTTGCTGGCACCGACGTGCCAGAGCGTCCGATTAGCGAGCTTCCTAACTATGTAACGCCAGATGGATTAAAGCAGTTAAAAGCAACAGAAGAAAGCTTGCTTAATGAGCGCGAGTTATTAGCACCACAGAAAGAAGACCAAACGGCTGTTCAACGCCTAGCGATGGTAGATAGAGACTTACGCTATATTCAAGTGCGCCTAGAGCAAGCGATTCTAGTTGAGATTCCAAAGAATCAAACGCCTTCCAATGTCGTTTTTGGAACAACGGTGACTGTTGAGGATGACGAAGGTGAGCAGCATCACTTTCAAATCGTGGGTGAAGATGAAGCAGATATTGCATTAAACACGGTGAGCTTTGCCTCGCCCCTAGCAAAAGCGCTGATAGGTCATAAAGTTGGCGATAGCGTGCGCTGGAAACGCCCAGCAGGCGACTTGAATTTAGAAATTATTCACATTACTTACTAAGAAAAGATTTGATAGATGAATGTTACGACCGCAATAGAAACACGCCGCTCAATTAAAGCTTACGACCCAGCACACAAGATGACTGAAGTCGAAGTGAGCAAATTAATGTCGCTTGCGATGTTGTCCCCTACTGCATTCAATATTCAGCACTGGCGTTTTGTGCTTGTTGAAGACGCAGCCTTGCGTGCACAAATCCAAGCAGTAGCCTGGAATCAAGCCCAAGTATCAGAAGCTTCATTACTGATTGTTTTAGTTGCTGATGTACAAGCTTGGGCAAAACAACCTGAACGCTATTGGAAAGATGCACCAAAACCTGTGCAAGACTTTTTAGTGCCTGCGATTACCCAATACTACACTGGCAACCCACAAGCACAGCGCGACGAAGCAATGCGCTCTTGCGGCATGGCCGCGATGAACATCATGCTAGCTGCAAAAGAAATGGGCTATGATACCTGCCCAATGGATGGCTTTGATTTCGATGCCGTATCAAAGTTACTTAGCTTACCAGCAGACCATATCCCAACCATGTTTGTCACAGTGGGCAAAGGGATTAAAGAAGCTTGGCCACGTGGCGGCCAGCTTGCGATGGAAGAAGTGGTCATTAGAAACAAGTTTTAATCTACCCATATTCAATTATAAGACTTTAGGAAATAACCGTGCTTATTAGCAACAACATCACCATGCAGTTTGGCGCTAAGCCACTATTTGAAAACGTCTCCGTAAAGTTTGGCGACGGCAATCGTTACGGCCTCATTGGCGCAAATGGTTGTGGCAAATCAACTTTCATGAAAATCTTAGCAGGCGTACTTGAACCAACAGCGGGCAACATTGCTTTGGACAGCAATGAGCGTATGGCTTGGTTACGCCAAGACCAATTTGGTTATGAAGACCAACGTGTGCTTGATGTGGTGATGATGGGCCACGAGCAAATGTGGAATGCGAAATCAGAAAAAGACGCGATCTACATGAACCTCGAAGCGACTGAAGAAGACTATATGAAAGCGGCTGAGTTAGAGGCCGTGTTTGCTGAATACGATGGCTACACAGCTGAAGCGCGAGCTGGCGAATTGCTATTAGGTGTTGGGATACCTATCGACCAACATAATGGCCTAATGAGCGCTGTTGCACCGGGCTGGAAGCTACGTGTATTACTCGCACAAGCCCTATTTGCAAACCCAGACATCTTGCTACTTGATGAACCAACCAACAACCTGGACATTAATACTATTCGTTGGTTAGAAGACATCTTAAATAACCGCAATTGCACCATGATTATTATTTCGCATGATCGCCACTTCTTAAACCAAGTGTGTACGCATACCGCTGATATGGACTATGCCAAGTTGACTGTTTATCCAGGCAACTATGATGACTTCATGGAAGCATCAACAATGGCGCGTGCTCAGCAAGCTAAAGACAACGCTAAGGCAAAACAGCAGATTGCGGACTTACAAGACTTCGTTCGTCGCTTTTCTGCAAACGCGTCTAAAGCAAAACAAGCGACTAGCCGTGCTAAGCAAATCGACAAGATTAAAGTTGAGGATATTAAGCCTTCTAGTCGCCAATATCCTTTTGTGCGCTTTGAATATGACGACCGCGAAAAGCTACACCGCAATGCCGTTGAAGTACAAAAATTAAGCCATGGCTTTGACCGCATTCTATTTAACGACTTTAACTTATTAGTTGAGGCTGGCGAAAAAATTGCGATTATTGGTGAGAACGGTATCGGTAAAACCACATTGCTCCGTTGTTTAGCAGGCGATTTAGTTCCTAATCACGGTACAGTAAAATGGGCTGAAAAAGCCAATATTGGTTATTTTGCCCAAGACCATGCGGCAGACTTCGAAGAAGATCTAAATCTGTTTGACTGGATGAAGCAATTTACGCAAGCAGGTGACGATGACCAAGTAGTGCGTAGCATGCTAGGTCGCTTGTTATTCTCAGGTGAGGACTTCAAAAAGTCAGTGAAAGTACTTTCAGGTGGTGAAAAAGGCCGCATGATGTTTGGTAAGCTAATGCTGGCTAAAACTAACGTCTTGCTCATGGATGAACCGACCAATCACATGGACATGGAATCGATTGAGTCATTAAATACAGCGCTAGATAAATATAATGGCACTCTGTTTTTTGTCAGCCATGACCGTGAGTTTGTAAGCTCATTAGCAACGCGCATTTTAGATGTGCGTGCAGATGGCATTATTGATTACTCAGGCAACTATGAAGAGTACTTAGCAAGTCAAGAAATCGAATAATTAAACATCGGAAATAAAAAAGGCGCTTGAATCTCAAGCGCCTTTTTTCGTTTGTAGCAATTAGATATTACCAATAACTTTTGCAGATTCTCTTAACTTCTTAATCGCCTCTAAACGTTGTTGCTGAAGCAAACCAGCGCGCAATTGAGGGATTACATCATCATACTTGGGTGCTTTAAATTGACGCTTTTCTTCCAATCGAATAACTTGCCAGCCACCAGGTATCTCAATAGGTGCAGCTGCCATGCCGCCTTCATTTAAATTAACTACTACATTAGCAATGGCAGGAACAATTTGAGAAGGCAACAACCAACCCAAAGCGCCACCATCTTTTGCACTTGGATCTATGGAGGCATCTTTAGCCACCTTAGAGAATGCTTCACCTTTTTTAACTCTTGCCATTGCATTGCGAGCATCGGTTTCAGTTTTTGTCACAATATGACTCAATCGATACTCATACGCTGAATCACCAATCGCTGCAATTTGTCGGTCATATTCTGCTTTTAAAGCTGAGTCGCTAATGGGATGACGCTTATCGTAATCTGCTAAGAACAACTCCACCATAAAATTGTGCTTCATTTCAGCAAAAGCTGCCTGACCTTCTGGCGTTTTATCCAACCCTAATTTAGCCGCCTGCTGGGCAAGCACCTCACGATTGATAAACTCCTCCTTAATAAGCTGACGCAACTCAGGCGTATCTTGTTTACCTTGTTGCACATTAAGGCTGATACTACGCTCAATTAAGGCATTAGGGATAGCCACACCGTTAACGGTTGCAGCGGCATCAAGATTCGCCTTAGGCGCCCCAAAAACACCTTGGCTAAGCAGCGCAAGGGAAAGTGCAAATATGATTTTTCTCATTGATTACATTTCTCATAGAAATTTAAGTGTTGCAACTTTACACGAAAGCCAAAAACTTATAAATGCCATCCACTTACAATACTAAGAATAATACCGATCTCAAAAAATTAACACTTTTTAACTAGACAAAACGCCCAAAGTTAGTGAAACTGACTCGATGAAAAAGCACCGTCTTTTAGGACTCGTACTGCTTGTATTAATACTGGCTTTATTAGCATACAAGCTAACGCAAAAAGGCCTTCCCAGAGTACAAAATAGCAAGACATTGGTCGTAATAACATCCAACGGCCCTAACACTTACTACGTCAAAAATGAGGGTGAGTATGCTGGCTTTGAATACGACCTAGTCAATTTATTTGCGAAAGATTTAGGGCCTGATTATTCAGTCAAAATAATTACAGCAGATCACCTAGGCGATGTTATCCCCAAGCTTCTTGAGGGAAAGGCTCACTTGGCGGCAGCCAACCTCAGCATCACGCCAGACAGAGCATCAATAGTAAAATTCGGCCCATCATACTTAGATGTTCAGCAACATATCACCTACAACACGGAGCAAAATCCCGAACCAAAAGATATTAACGCACTCATAGGCAAACATATTCACGTCCCCAAAGGGTCAAGTTATGGTGAGCGATTAAAGTTTTTACAAGCAAACCAACCCAAGCTCTCATGGCAAGAGGTGCAAACAGATAGTACTGACGAGCTCATTGAGCAAGTAAACATGGGACTATTGGATTACACGGTGGCCGATGACCGCATCATTGATATATTACAAAATTTCTACCCGAATATTGGCAAAGGCCTAGCACTAGGAGAGCCTGAGCAATTGGCTTGGGCCTTCCCAAAAAATGGCGATGAATGGCTTTATGCAAAGTCTGTTGAGTTTTTTAAACGTATCAGCGCTGACGGCACACTGAAAAACTTGGTTGACCGTTACTATGGTCACACAGAACGACTAGACCCTGTAGATGTGAGCAAATTTTTGGAACTCACTCACTCCAAATTACCTAAATACATTCCACTATTTAAACAGGCACAAGAATTGACAGACATTGACTGGCGACTTATCGCCGCAATTAGCTATCAAGAGTCGCATTGGGATCAATACAATACATCCCCTACTAACGTGCGAGGCATGATGATGCTCACTGAGCAAACCGCAGATGCTTTGAATGTAACGGACAGATTAGATGCCAAGCAAAGTATTATGGGTGGTGCACGCTATATCAACATATTGAAGCAACAAGTGCCTGAAAGCATCCCTGAGCCAGATAGAACTTGGATGGCACTTGCAGCTTACAATATTGGCTTAGCCCATTTAGAAGATGCGAGATTATTAGCAAAACGTATGAACCTGAACGCAGACAGCTGGGCAGACATCAAAACAACACTACCACTTCTCAATAAAGCAAAGTTTTACAGCACCGCTAAATTTGGCTATGCCAGCGGGGGAGCCCCTGTTATTTTTGTTGAAGCGATTCGTAACTACTACGATATCTTGGAGAAGTATTTACCAGCGCATCAATCAGTATTACCGAACTTTGAATTCAAGCCATTTGCGTTCAACCCTACCGACTCCAAAGTTGTAGTGCCAAAGCAAAAACTCCCTTAACTATTCTCATAAACAAAAACAGCCAGATTATGAACTGACCCATTAAAGTTGGACAGTTTAGTTAGGTTACCATAAGGGATTGATTTCGGTATTGCACCGGACTCAGTCCCTTTAATTTTTCTTTGATACGATCGTGATTGTAGTAGTGGATGTAATCACACAGTTCAGCC
>CAIQBW010000014.1 GCA_903870165.1 uncultured Methylophilaceae bacterium
CAGCACCGTTCGCCTAAAGGTAAATCGCTATTCATGACGTTCAAATGAAGACTTTCCGTAATGAGCTAAACCCTTCCTCTTATAAAGAAGTTAGGAGTACCATCTTAAAAATGCTGCAGAGCTAATGGCAATGACTCCAAGCACAAACATCATTGACCAGACAAATTTACTGATTGCTGGTGATAGCCGAGAACACAGCAAAACATATAGAGTAGAAATGACAAATCCACTTACTACGCAACTTATCTTAATAAGCAGAGCCAGAATCGCCACTCCATGTATATCTGGTAACTGATGATAAAAATAAAAAGTGGTGGCGCCAAAGGCTGCTCCAGTCAGGCCTTGAATACTCCAACCTAAAGCCTGCACAACAGCAAGTACGCGTCTTGTGTTCTGATGGGCAAAAAACAGTCCATACGCACCCACCCCAACAATCACCACTGCTCCGATATTGTGAATACTCTGGATGAGTGCGTATAGAAAGCTTTGCATAAGACCGAAATTATTTAGCAGTCACTATTGTTGAGGCTTGTAAACCCGTCAAACTATGATCGGCACGCGCCTCTTTAACAACGATGGTGTGTTTTCCAGCCATAAGTGCTGGTAACTCAACACTACAAGGACAGCCCGTAACATCACGATCGATAATAGGCTTCTGGTCATCCACATAAACATGGAGATGATTGCCTTCCGGGCTTAACTTGACGTTATAAGTTAGCTTTGTTGCCATGCCCGCCTGAACCATCGACCCGTCCTTTGGAGATAAGATGGTTAGCGAGCCCATATCAGCTGCGTATGCCAAACCACCCATTGCACCCAAACCTCCCACCCCCAACATCACAGTAAACAACCATTTATTCAAACTCTTCATCACAATTCCCCTCACCGTTTATGACATTTTTATAATTACCCCACAACTAGGTACAAAGTTACCGCCTTCTCAATCAATTTTCTTGTTTTCAGTCAAGAAAACCTGCAGTTTTTAATAACTGTTCTGAATTAAGCGCCCTAAATCCCACTACCAATGGATGTTTTTATCCATAAAACACAAAATATAAAAAATCATCGCAAACCCTTCTTTTGGCTGGAAAAAATACTAAACTGGAAAGAGATGAATCCTTCAAGGAGGTATGTATACCAACCTTAAAAGTGATGAATTTTGTAAAACCCTTACTCTTCTTTTTTTATAGCGGCTTAGTAAATGACCGATTTAATTTATCCAAAGATTGCCTTGGCTGGAAATTCACCGACAGATTTCAGCAATAAACATGCTTGGCACGAAGGTGTCATTACGAAAGCTCGAAAGCAAGCACCAATGAGAGTCGCAGTAGTTCACCCCTGCTCCCCTGAATCTGTTGCTGCAGCGATAGAAGCAAAAGATGAAGGCTTGATCATTCCCATCCTAATCGGACCAGAAACAAAGATTCACGCTGCCTCCATAAAAGCCAATACATCTCTTACTGGCATTGAAATCATCTCTACTGAACATAGCCATGCCGCAGCAGAGCTAGCTGTAAAAATAGCATCACAAGGTAAAGTTGACGCCATTATGAAAGG
>CAIQBW010000015.1 GCA_903870165.1 uncultured Methylophilaceae bacterium
GCTCATTTCCTTAACTGCTAGCTTGGTTGCAACTTTGAACTCTGTTGGTGGTGGGTTGCACAAGTAAATTACTAGCATAGGTAGATTGAGATATTCAGATGGCACCATCTTTGAAGTCAAGAAGTCAGATACCATTGTCACGCCAATGGTGGGGTCTAATTTGCGAATGCGCCTAGCAATTTGTTCAAAATCTTCAGCGCTCTCTTCACGATGAACAACAATCAATGCTCTTTTAATTTTAGCCATTTTTTCGATCACAACCATAGATATTTGCTTAGTATAGTTACAGGATATTATTTTTTACATTGAAAGCTTAATTCTCGACGAGCACCTTGCGCTGGGCTCTCACTCCTCGTAATCACTTCATAGCCTTTCTTACATGTGTCGCTTGCCTTGGCACTACAAGTGCTCATATCTTCTACAGCTCCGCTACACGTAGTGAGATAAATACCGTTTTTAACATCAACCGCTTTGACGGGCTGCATTTGACCGTGTTGCAATTGCTGGCATGCAGTGAGTGAAACCATTCCCAACAGCATCAGATTAATTTTTTTCATATTGCCTTTCTAATCATCCAAATAAAAACGGCACCCGAAGGTGCCGTTTAACTTATGTCAAACTAAGATATAAATCCTAGAAGAATAAGATTGCGCCCAATGACACAGTTTTTGCTTTACCGCTGTCTGCATAGTAATCGCTACTGATTTTTTGTTCAGTGTACTCAGCAACCACGTTCAAGCTCTTTGTCAAAGGATGGTACGCACCAACAATCCATGACTCGTTCTTAACATCAGGGCCACCGTTATCAACTGTTGATTTACTTTCACCCCATGAAGCACCCAATTTCGTGCCAACACCTGGGATTACGTAAGTAGCTTGTACATAACCACCGCTGTCTTTAGTTTTGTAACCATTAGTCAAGAACATCAAACCACCAGTAGTGTATGTGTTTGAATCTAGACCTTTACCATCATAGTAGTAACCAACCAATTGAGCACCTTGGTATGCAACTTTACCACCAATGTCCCAACCTTCAGCTGTGTAGTTATTAGTATCAGGGCCTGAATCACTGTTCATTTTTTGAGTGATACCAGATAGCCAAACACGACCAGTTACGTCATTAGCTGCGAAGTCATAAGTAACCTTACCTTCGAAGCCCATGTCGCTACGAATTACTGAGTTTGCGGCTGCATTTGTAGCACTGTTAGTCCAAGGTTCACGAACAGCAGCGGTGAATTGGAAACCATTCCAGTTTGGTGATTGGTATTGGATTTGACCAACCCAGTCAGCGTAAACATAACCAGAACCGATACGGCCTAGTGTTGAAGAACCACCAGCACCAGCACCAACACCAACACCCAACAATGTCATGTCGTTCAAGATAGCATCTGAACCGAATACACCAAGATCACGACCTAATTTGAATTGACCCCAAGATGCATCACCTACTGTCATGAATGCTTGACGAATGTTTAATGTATTCGCGCCAGCTGCACCGTGTGCAGGGTCGTTGGAGTTGAAACCACCCAAAGCTGAAGATGCTGTTGCGCCAGAATCCACGCCAGTGAAGAATGTGAATTGGAAAGCAATATCCAAATCGTTTTGACGTGTCTTAGCACCAATGCCTAGAGCTGATGGCAAAAGACCAGTTTGCACTGTGTTTGCAGTTTGTGTTGAGCTTTCGTGTTGCATAACACCACTGAATGTAGTGTGAGTGTAATAAGCGTTAACGTTACCGCCGATGTCAACAGTCCAATCACCAGCTGGAATTGTGATACCAGCGTTAGCTGCAGATGAGAATGCTACTAAAGCACCAGCAACTGCTAAACCTAATTTCTTGTTCATATATTTCTCCTAAAATTTTTGTTTCCTCATGAAGGCGTATTTACCCCATGAAGGTGATAACAGTATGCCAAATCAAAAGGAGGGTTAGCAAGTAAAGTTGTATGTTTTTTAGCAACAAAAGAAATTTTGTTGTTTTTTTGCAACAAAATGATTGGGGATCTTGATAAATCAGGGTTTGGCACTCGATATCTCGCCTTATAGCTCGCGGTCAGACACCGTAAATAGGCGCTGATACTCCCTGATTGCATAGCGATCTGTCATGCCGGCAATGTAATCGGCCACCGCACGGGCTTGATCGACAGGACTATCTAACTGAGCTCTTTGCTGAAACTCATCAGGCATGAGTTTTACATCGTGCATAAAGATTTGGAATAGCTCACGTACGATGCGTTGTGCTTTTGAGGTCATGCGATTAACGCGGTAATGCTGATAAAGGTTTGAGCGTAAAAAGCGTTTGAGCTCTGTTTGTTGCTCTCGCATGGCTGGGCTAAAGCTTATCAACATAACGTTGGCACGCACATCATCAATGGTCTTTGGGGCAGCCTTGGCAATATTGCTATTGCTTTGTTCGCACAAATCGACCACCAGCGCATTAATCATGCGGCGCACTGTTTCATGAATTAATCTGCGACCTATGAGGTTTGGATATTGGGTGCGTACCTTATTCAGATTATCTGCAAACAAAGTGACTTGCTCTAATTGCTCCAAGGTAATAAGCCCTGAACGCAACCCGTCATCCACATCGTGGTTATTGTAAGCAATCTCATCCGCCAAATTAGTGAGCTGTGCTTCTAGTGAAGGTTGTTCTTTATTAATAAAACGCTCGCCCACATCGCCTAACAACTTGGCGTTATTGAGTGAACAATGCTTGAGTATGCCCTCACGCAATTCAAAGGTGAGGTTTAAGCCATCAAACTCCGCGTAACGCTGCTCGAGCAAATCTACCACACGCAAGGATTGTAGATTGTGCTCAAAGCCACCAAAATCACGCATACATTCATTCAGCGCATCCTGACCAGCATGTCCGAATGGTGTGTGGCCTAGGTCATGGGCAAGGGCGATGCCTTCAACTAGGTCCTCATGCAAATTGAGGTTGCGAGCAATAGCACGGCCGATTTGAGCAACTTCAATACTGTGCGTTAAGCGTGTACGGAATAAGTCGCCTTCGTGATTCACAAAGACTTGGGTTTTATATTCCAAACGACGAAAAGCGCTCGAGTGAATAATACGGTCGCGGTCACGCTGAAATTGATTGCGACCTTGCGGATCGGATTCTTTGAATTTTCTGCCACGAGACTGGGCAGGGTTAGCGGCGTAACTTGCGAGTGTTGTCATGCTCAATCCAATGCTAATGTTTGGCGAAGTGCCTCCACAGGATAGTCGCTTGTCACGACCGACTTACCGATACCCTGCTGTAAGACTAAGCGGATCTTTCCGTCGATAACCTTTTTATCTAGACCCATTAAATCGATATATTTATCCACACCTAATTTTGGCGCCTCAAGAGGCAAGCTTGCTGCTGTGAAAATTTTTGCGATACGTGCTTCTTCAGCATCAGTAAGCCAACCTAGGCGTTTTGATAAATCCGCCGCCATCATGGTACCAGCAGCAACCGCTTCGCCATGCAACCAAACACCATAGCCCATCGCATTTTCTACCGCATGTCCAAAAGTGTGCCCCAGGTTAAGCGTGGCACGCTCACCTGTTTCATGTTCGTCTGCCGCCACCACCTCTGCTTTGTTTTGGCATGAGCGATAAATTGCCTCTGATGTGACTAATGTATCCAAAGCCATGAGCCTAGTCATATTCGCTTCTAGCCAATCAAAAAACTTCACGTCGCGAATGAGGCCATACTTAATGACTTCTGCCACACCAGCCGAAAGTTCTCTTGCTGGAAGTGTTTTAAGCGTATCCGTATCCGCTATTACCAACTGCGGTTGATAAAAGGCGCCTATCATATTTTTACCCAGCGGATGATTAATACCTGTTTTGCCGCCAACAGAGGAGTCGACTTGCGATAGCAAAGTCGTTGGAATTTGAATAAATGGGACACCGCGCAAATACGTGGCTGCGGCATAGCCTGTCATATCACCAATTACACCCCCACCGAGTGCAATCAAGGTTGTACTTCGCTCACATCGGTTTTGCAAAAGCGCATCATAGATAAGGTTAAGCGTTTCAATGTTTTTATAAGCTTCGCCATCTGGCAAAACAATCTCAATCACCTTCACGCCAGCCGCACGAAGTGGTTCAGCCAATTTCGCCGTATATAAAGGTGCAACAGTGGTGTTGCTCACAATGGCAACTTGCTTGCGCTTGAGATGCGGCAAAATTAAATCTGCTTGGTTGAGTAAATTTTGGCCAATATGAATCGGGTAACTGCGGTCACCCAAAGAGACTTGTAGCGTTTGCATGGTTGATGACATTAGATTTCCGGTTCCGATTTTGTATAGCCTAATAGCTCTTCAATTTGTTGCACGATATTAATCACAGGCTGATTGCCTGTATCGACAATATGATGCGCAACTTCACGGTAAAAAGGATCGCGCGCGGCGAATAATTGCTCTAACTTTGCCTGTGGATTAGTATTTTGCAAAAGGGGGCGATTGCGGTCAAAGCGGGTGCGTAAATATAAATCATTTACACTAGCTCGCAGATAGATTACTGTGCCACGACTTGCTAGATGCTCTCGATTTTCTGCCGACAGCACAGCGCCACCGCCAGTGGCCAACACAATATTATCTAACTGGGTGAGCTCATCAATCATACCAACTTCGCGCTTACGAAAGCCAGCTTCGCCTTCCATCTCAAAAATGGTGGGCACGCGCACGCCTGTGCGCTTTTCAATTTCTTGATCTGTGTCGTAAAAATCCAATCCTAGATTTTTAGCCAAAAAGCGCCCCACCGTGGTTTTACCCGCTCCCATCAGGCCGACAAAAAATATTTTAGGCATTTACAAAAAATCCATTCAGGCAATAAAAAATGCTCATTACTTACATGGTAGGCATTTTAAGGCAATCTCGATGGATTGTCAGATATTGCTAATAGCGGGCACTCAAAACATGGTCATTAAAAATTTAATTTTAGTTTGTAACTTAAGCCACATATAATAAGTTATTCGATAATTCATCTGCGCGTTAATCTTATGTTCCTAAAAAATTGGTGGTTGTTTTTGGTGATGTCTTTCTTAGCGCTGCTGACTGTTGCAGCTTTGATGATGGGCCTCGCCGCTGCACTTATCTATCCAGATCTGCCTTCTTTAGATGCGCTGACCAATTACCAACCAAAACTACCCTTACGCGTTTACTCAGAAGACGGCTATTTACTTGCAGAGTACGGTGAAGAGCGGCGTTCTTTTGTGGATATCAAGAAAGTACCAAAGAACATGCAATCAGCAGTGATTGCAATTGAAGACATTCGCTTTTACAAGCATGGTGGGGTCGATACAAAAGGTATTCTTCGCGCAGCCTTAAACAACGTGACAGGCGGTTCAAAAGAAGGCGCGAGCACCATTACTATGCAAGTCGCACGCAATTTCTTTTTATCTAGCGAACGTAGTTTTAAAAGAAAAATTAACGAAGCAATGTTAGCGATTAAAATTGAACACAGTCTAAGTAAAGATAAAATTTTAGAGTTGTACATCAATCAAATTTATTTGGGTCAACGGGCTTATGGCTTTGCCGCTGCTGCTCAAGAGTATTATGGCAAACCTTTAGACAAGTTAAGCCTAGCGGAAACGGCACTACTCGCAGGCCTTCCCAAAGCCCCATCAAACTACAATCCTTTTGTTAATCCCAAGCGCGCCATTAAACGCCAGCATGAGGTATTACATAACATGTTGCGCTACGGCTTTATTGATGAAGCAAGCTATCAAGCGGCACTCAAAGAACCGCTTCACTTTAAAGCCTCAAAACAGTCACGTGATGTAGCGGCTGACTATGTAGGCGAGATTGTTCGTCAAGCAATGTATGAACGCTATAAAGAAGAAATTTATAATAGCGGCCTTAAAGTTTACACAACCATCATTAAAGCTGACCAAGAAGCGGCAAACACTGCTATCGCTCAAGGCGTTATGGAATATGACCTACGCCATGGATACCGTGGCCCAGAAGGCTATGTAGCCCCAAGCGAGCTTGTTAGTGAGAACGCCAACCAAAATATGGAAAAAGCCATTGATGCACTCGAAACTTTTGGCGGTTTGTCTCCAGCTGTTGTCACAAAAATCACGGACAAAAGCGTCCGCGTTCACACCACCAGCGGCGAAGATGTTCAAATTGAAGGTGAGGGCTTGGCACTGATAAGCCGCGTTTTACATGACCCCAAGGTTAGCGAAAAACTGAAAATCAAAGTCGGCTCTATTGTTCGCGTGGTTAAAGAAGGCGAAAACTGGAAAATTACACAGCTTCCACAAGTGGAATCCGCTTTTATTTCGCTAGACCCAAAAAATGGCGCCGTTCGCGCTTTAGTGGGTGGCTTCGACTTTAACCGCAACAAGTTTAACCACGTGACACAAGCATGGCGCCAACCAGGCTCAAGCTTTAAACCATTCATCTATTCTGCAGCGCTAGAAAAAGGGTTTACCCCAGCCAGCATTATTGATGACGCACCCATTTCATTTCCTGCTAGCTTTACAGGAAGCGGTAGTAGCTGGGAGCCGCATAACTTTGATGGCAAATACGAAGGCCCCATGCGTTTAAGGACCGCGCTCACCAAATCCAAAAACATGGTATCTATCAGTGTGCTGAATTCAATTGGTGTTGAATATGCCCAAGATTACATCACCCGCTTTGGCTTTGCTGCGAAAGACCATCCGGCCTACTTAACCATGGCCTTAGGTGCTGGTTCAGTCACCCCTTGGCAAATGGCACGCGCTTACGCAGTATTTGCCAATGGAGGTTATCGCGTTGACCCTTATTTAATTGGCCGCATTGAAGACAATAAAGGCAAAATCATTGAAGAAACCAAATTTGTAGAAGCAGGCAATGATGCTGAGCGTGTCATCGATGCTCGAAATGCCTTCTTGATGACTTCGATGATGCAAGATGTCACTCGTATCGGGACTGCAGCAAAAGCACGTCAGTTAGGACGTAGTGATTTAGCTGGCAAAACCGGTACAACTAACAATCATATCGACACTTGGTTTGCAGGCTTCAACCCTAAAAAAGTAGCGGTCGTTTGGATGGGCTATGACAAACCTCAATCACTGGGTGGAACAGAAACTGGCGGCTCAGCAGCTTTGCCTATTTGGATTAAATACATGAGCTCAGCGCTCAGAGGTATCCCAGACGTTGACCTTGATCCGCCAGAAGGCGTTTCATCGATCCGCATTAACCTTAAGTCGGGTAATCGGGCGCACGAAGATGAAAGTGGCTTCTATGAATATTTCTACCAAGAATATCCACCGCCTGAAAAAGCCGGGGCTGCTGGTGCAGCTTCTGCAGCTAGCGATGCTACTGATACAGACTCGCTCTATTAGAAGCTAACCATGGCAAAAGATAGCGGTGGCCGACAAGCGCAACTGCGCCAGTTAGTGGCGCAGCAAGCCGCACGTATGATGGCTGAAGATGGCGTTTCTGATTATGGATACGCTAAGAAAAAAGCGGGGCGTCAGCTTGGCGTGGTGGATGCCAATTGCCTTCCCTCGAATGCTGAAATCGAAGAAGAGATTCGGCTTTATCACGATATATATAGTAGTGAAGACCAGCCAGAGGCTTTGCGCTTACTTCGCCAAGATGCGCTCGCTACCATGCAAATCTTTGCCCGTTTCAATCCGCACTTAACGGGAAGCGTTCTGGATGGCACTGCTGGCCAATATGCCGAAACACACATTCATCTATTTGCCGACAGCGCTAAAGAGGTGGAGATTTTCTTACTCAACCAACAAATCCCCTACGATAGCAACGATAAGTCTTATCGGGTCAGGGACAGAAAGTCAGGTGAGAAAAAAGCGACTGGGAAAAATAACGAGCGCATGAAGGTGCCGATGTTTACGCTTGAAGGACCGAACGGGTTTATTAAGCTTAGTGTATTTGAATTTGATGACATTCGCTTTTCAACGAAAAGCGTAGTAAATGGCGGAAATGCAGAAAGGCTAGATACTGAAGGCCTGAAAGTGCTTCTTGCTACTTAAGCCAACGCGCTATATCCATTGCATAGTAAGTCAGAATACCATCTGCGCCAGCGCGTTTAAAGCCCAGCATCGCTTCTAAGACACAGGCTTTTTCATCGAGCCAACCGTTTTGTGCAGCCGCTTTTAGCATAGCGTACTCTCCGCTCACATGATAAGCATAAGTTGGCACACCAAACTCATCTTTCACTCGGCGAACAATATCCAAGTAAGGCATACCCGGCTTGACCATCACCATATCGGCACCTTCTTCAATATCTAAAGCCACTTCTTTAATTGCTTCATCTGAGTTGGCTGGGTCCATTTGGTAATTATATTTATTGCCTTTGCCTAAATTGGCAGACGAACCAACCGCATCTCTAAAAGGGCCGTAAAAAGCGGAAGCATATTTCGCTGAATAAGCCAAAATGCGGGTATAAATAAACGCGTGCTCTTCAAGCGCATCACGGATTGCACCAATTCGACCATCCATCATGTCAGAAGGGGCAACCACATCAGCCCCAGCAGCAGCATGGCAAAGCGCTTGTTTGACTAAGACCTCTACCGTTTCATCATTAAGCACATAGCCAGCTTCATCAATCAAACCATCTTGGCCATGCGTCGTGTAAGGGTCTAGCGCCACATCAGTAATCACGCCCAAATCAGGGAACGCCGCTTTTAATGCTTTCACAGTGCGAGGCACTAAACCATTTGAGTTAAACGCTTCTTTAGCATCTAAACTTTTGTATTCTTGGGGCACGACTGGGAATAAGGCAAGCGCTGGAATACCAAGCGCTACGCACTCGGCGGCAGTGTTAAGTAATACGTCTATGCTCTGACGTTTGACACCCGGCATAGACGCGACTTCTTCAGTGCGGTTTTCGCCTTCTAACACAAAAACTGGATAAATCAGATCGTTGGTTGTGAGCACATTCTCACGCATCAATCGACGTGAAAATTCATCTTTACGCATACGACGTGGACGAATCGCTAAGAACTGCTGGTTATCTTTTGCCATGATTTATCCTCTAGAGCAATTCAATTAACGACCTAAGCCGAACAGCCTGATGCTGGCGATGCAAACACACGAGCAAGCTCAGCACCCGGGTCTGGTTGACGCATAAATGCCTCACCTACCAAGAAGGCGTTCACATGATTGCTTCGCATCAGAGACACATCTTCAGTCGTAAAAATACCTGACTCAGTGACCACAAAGCGGTCGTCAGGCAACTGCTTTAATAATTCCAACGTTGTGTCTAACGTCACATCGAAAGTACGCAAATTACGATTATTAATGCCAATTAGTGGCGTGTCTAACTGCAAAGCCAATTGCAACTCTTCACCGTCATGCACCTCCACCAATACAGCCATGCCTAAGTCATGTGAAAGCGCTTCCAACGCTTTCATTTCCGCTAATTCAAGCGCAGCAACAATCAGTAAAATACAATCCGCGCCCATCGCACGTGCCTCATACACTTGGTATGGATCAATCATGAAATCTTTACGTAACACCGGCAACTTACAAGCTGCTCGCGCTTGTTTTAAATATTCAGGTGAACCTTGAAAATACTGCTTATCAGTCAGCACAGACAAGCATGCTGCGCCGCCTTTTTCATAGGACTTAGCAATTTCAGCAGGATTGAAATTCTCACGAATCACGCCTTTTGATGGGCTTGCTTTTTTAATTTCAGCAATCACTGCTGGCAAATCTGCATCCACTTTATTAAAGATATTCCCCACAAAATCTCTTGGATCTGCTTCGTTATAAGCCTCCACCCGCAAGTCATCTAGGGACTTAATGGCTTTAGCGGCAGCCACTTCTTCACGTTTAGTCGCTAAAATTTTATTCAAAATATCTGACATAACAACCTTTTAGGCTCGATTAGAGCGTTCAATTAACTGATTTAATTTTTCTAAAGCGGCGCCGTTATCAATGACTTCAGCGGCCTTTTCAATCCCTGCTTGCAAGCTAGATGCTATTCCAGCCACATAAATCGCAGCGCCAGCATTCATCAAGACAATATCGCGGGCAGCTCCTTTTGTGCCATGAAGCACATCTAAAATCATGGCTTTAGATTCTTCTGCATTTTGGATTTGAATATCTTTTAAGCGATGAATTCCCAAACCTAATTGGTGAGGGTTAAGTACATACTCGGCGACTTGACTGTTTTTTAGCTCGGCCACAAAGGTATCACCAGTGAATGATATTTCATCCATGCCATCAGCGCCGTGCACAACTAACACATGCTCACTTCCTAATTGCTGAAGCACTCTTGCCAGCTTGCCCGTTAAACTTTTATCAAACACGCCCATCACTTGGCGACGCGCTGTTGCAGGATTGGTCATTGGACCAAGCAAATTAAACAATGTGCGAACACCAAGCTCACGGCGAACAGGCGCAGCATACTTCATAGCGCTATGATGGTTAGGTGCAAACATAAACCCAATACCGATTTCATTTACACAGTCAGCGACTTGCGCTGGCGTTTGGTTCACATTGACGCCTAGTGTTTCTAATACATCCGCACTACCGCAAGTGGAAGAAACGGAACGGCCGCCATGCTTAGCCACTTTTGCCCCAGCTGCAGCAGCGACAAACGCGCAAACAGTTGAAACATTGAAGGTCTGAATACCATCGCCGCCCGTGCCGCAGGTATCAATCAAATGACTAGTCTCTTGAATATCTACTTTAGTTGAAAGCTCGCGCATGACTATAGCGGCCGCAGCGATTTCATCCACCGTTTCACCTTTGGCACGTAACGCGATTAACAAAGCAGAGATTTGTGCTGGCGTAAGTTCACCCCCCATCACTTGGCGCATCACCTCCAACATCGCGGTTTGCGTCAAATCTTGACGCTCAAGCAACTGGCTGAGAACGTCTTTAAATGCCATTAGTAGGCCTTCAAAAAGTTATTGAGTAACTCGTGTCCATGCTCAGTCAAAATGGACTCCGGATGGAATTGCACGCCCTCGACTGCTAAGGTTTTATGGCGCACGCCCATAATCTCTCCGTCATCCGTCCATGCTGTAATTTCAAGACAATCAGGAATGCTTTCACGCTCAATCACTAATGAGTGATAACGCGTTGCCGTATATGGGTTTGGCAAATCTTTGAATACACCGATATTTTTATGATGAATCAGTGATGTTTTGCCATGCATGAGTTGTTTAGCATGGACAATCTTGCCACCAAAGGCTTGACCAATACTTTGGTGGCCCAAGCAAACACCTAGCAAAGGAATCTTGCCTGCAAACTCATGAATCAGTGGAACCGAAATTCCTGCTTCATTTGGGGTACATGGGCCTGGTGAGATCACAATATGATCTGGATTAAGCGACTTCACTTTTGCCAAATCAATTTCATCGTTACGATAAACCTGCACATCTTGACCAAGCTCAGCCAAATATTGCACGAGGTTGTAGGTAAAGGAGTCGTAATTATCAATCATTAATAGCATGACTTACTCCTTGCCTTCCAGGCCCGTATCGAGACCCAAATTAACCAACTCGGCCGCACGTAACACAGCGCGTGCTTTGTTTTGCGTTTCCATCCATTCGCTTTCAGGCACAGAGTCAGCAACAATGCCAGCACCCGCCTGAACATAGAGTTTATTGTTTTTAATGACGCCAGTACGAATCGCAATCGCCACATCCATATCGCCATTAAAGCCTAAATAACCAACGGCACCAGCATAAATACCGCGTTTCACCGGTTCTAGTTCATCAATAATTTCCATGGCACGCACTTTAGGCGCACCACTGACAGTACCCGCTGGGAAAGTTGCTTTTAAAACATCAATCGCATCCATTCCAGGCTTCAGTTTTCCCTCCACGTTAGACACAATATGCATCACGTGTGAGTAACGTTCAATCATCATATTGTCAGTGACTTTGACTGTGCCTGTTTGCGCTACACGGCCCACATCATTTCGGCCTAAGTCCATCAATTGCACGTGCTCAGCGCGCTCTTTTGGGTCTGCTAATAACTCTTCTGCCAAGGCCAAATCTTGCTCACGTGTTTTACCGCGAGGACGTGTACCAGCGATTGGGCGGGCAGTGACGGTGCCATCTTCAAGGCGCACCAAAATCTCTGGAGACGCGCCCACCACATGATGGTCACCCATGTCGTAATAGAACATATAGGGCGATGGATTCAAGCTTCTAAGCGCGCGATATAACGAAAGCGGCGGCGCATAAAATGGTTGTGACATGCGCTGAGACAACACCACTTGCATGATGTCGCCATCAAAAATATAGCGCTTTGCTTTTTCAACAGCCGCTTTAAAATTAGCCTCACCAAAATCAGACTGCGCTTGCTCTTGTTTTAGTGCTTGCGCTTCAGGAATTGAAACTGATTTGCGCAAACGCTGAATCAATTCAGCTAAACGATTTTTAGCTTTCGCATAAGCATCTTGCTCTGCTGGGTCGGCATACACGATGAAATAAAGCTTGCCCGATAAATTGTCCACCACGGCCAACTCCTCAGACACCATGAGCAATACATCAGGCACATTGACATCATCAGGTTTAACTTTATCAGCCAAACGGCGCTCGATATAGCGCACAGTATCGTAGCCAAAATAACCAGCCAAGCCGCCAGTAAATCTTGGCAAGCCTTGATAAGGTGGCACTTTGAATCGCGCCTGATAACTTTGGACGAAGTCTAGCGGATTAACATCACTGGCAGTTTCAATCACCTTGTTATCTTGCAATACTTGCACGTCACGACGATTAGCAACGATACGCGTGCGTGCTGGCAAACCTATAATGGAGTAGCGACCAAATCGCTCACCGCCTTGAACAGATTCGAGCAAATATGAGAATGGTTGGTTCGCTAATTTAAGGTAAAGCGATAGCGGTGTATCGAGATCTGCAAAAGTCTCAATAACTAAGGGAATGCGATTAAAGCCTTGAGCAGCTAGCGCATTAAATTCTGATTGATTGATAGTTTGTAACATAAAGACCTCAAATTTTTTAACAAACAAATTTCTTAAAATTAAGTGCGACAGAAGTCGCAAGCGATGGCAGGATCAGATCCACCATCGCCAACTTGCTTGCTTTGTAGAAACTTGAGGTGCTTTCATTGAAGTACTTCTAAATTAAACCGTCGCTAATTGCGCGCGTAACTCAGAAACAATCGTGTTGTAACGGTTAGGGTCGGTATCTTTACCTGCACCAAAAACCGCTGAGCCAGCCACGAATGTATCAGCCCCAGCACGTGCAATTTCTGCGATATTTGCTGCGTTAACGCCGCCATCCACTTCCAACCAAATCTCACGACCTGTTTGTGCAGTGTAAGCATCGATTTTTGCACGCGCCAAACGGAGTTTGTTCAATGTTTCAGGAATGAATTTTTGACCACCGAAACCAGGGTTCACAGACATCAACAACACCATATCCACTTTATCCATCACGTGGTCTAAGTAATGAAGCGGCGTTGCTGGGTTAAATACCAAACCCGATTTACAACCCAAGTCACGCACCAAAGCTAAGCTACGGTCGATATGCTCAGAAGCTTCTGGATGGAAAGTAATGATGTTCGCACCCGCTTTTGCAAAGTCAGGAATAATGCGATCCACTGGCTTCACCATCAAATGCACGTCAATCAATGCGCCCGCGTTTTTAGAAATTTCACGAATAGATTCACAAACCAATGGACCAATCGTTAAGTTCGGCACGTAATGGTTATCCATCACATCAAAGTGAACAAGGTCAGTCCCTGAGGTAATCACATCAGTGATTTCTTGACCTAGTTTAGCGAAGTTCGCTGAAAGGATACTTGGAGCAATTCTGAATTGTTTAGCCATAATGTAAAGAATCTATATGCAGTAAAAACGTTTATTTTAACCGCATTTAGCCATGAATTAACAGACTAATCCGCTATTTTATTGCTTATGTTTCTTGCTTAAGAAGTCCGGATGCTGGAAAATTGCGAAATGCAATTATTCACAGTTGGTGTAAACCACACCACGGCTCCAATTTCTATCCGCGAAAACGTGGCGTTTCAGAACGAAACACTCGCCCATGCACTTCGCGATTTGACCGCACACGGCGTCCGTGAGGCAGCGATTTTATCGACATGCAATCGCACTGAGCTTTACTGTAATACTTCGCATCCAGAGCAAGCTTTGACGTGGCTTGCGCAATATCACAAGCTAGACCGCGACAATATTCAGCCCTATATCTATACATTACCTAGTGACGAAGCGGTAAAACATGCATTCCGCGTAGCCTCTGGTTTAGATTCGATGGTGCTTGGCGAACCACAAATCCTAGGGCAAATGAAACAAGCGGTGAAGATTGCTGAAACCGCAGGCACCGTTGGCACGTTGCTACACAAACTTTTTCAGCGCACTTTTGCAGTAGCCAAAGAAGTACGCACCACCACAGACATTGGCGCAAGTTCGCTTTCAATGGCGGCCGCATCCGTGCGCTTAGCGCAACGATTATTTGGCGACCTCAAAGACAAGCACGTGTTATTTATTGGTGCTGGCGAAATGATTACGCTTTGCGCTGAACATATTGCCGCGCAAAAACCTGCCAGCATGACGGTTGCCAACCGCACATTAGACCGTGGTGAAGAGCTTGCTGAGTTATTTAACGGCCAAGCGATTTTATTATCCGAGTTACCAGAGCGTTTACACGAATTTGATATCGTCATCACTAGCACAGCGAGCCAATTGCCGATTGTTGGACTAGGCATGGTTGAGCGCGCAATTAAAGCACGTAAACGTCGTCCGATTTTTATGGTGGATTTGGCCGTGCCACGTGATATTGAACCAGAAGCGGCCCAACTTGATGACGTGTATTTATACACCGTCGATGACTTAGCTCAAGTAGTGCAAGAAGGTTTAGGCAATCGCCAAGAAGCAGCATTAGAAGCCGAAACAATCATTACAGAACGGGTTGAGCATTTTATGCATTGGCTCAAAACTCGGGACGCGGTGCCCACCATAAGAGCGCTGCGCGACCAAGCAGAACAACTTCGTGTCAGCGAGCTCGAAAAGGCACAAAAGCTATTAGCAAAAGGTGAAGATCCCGCCGCAGTCATCGAAGCATTGAGCAACGCACTCACCAATAAATTTTTACATGCCCCAAGCCACGCGCTCAACCACAGCACAGGTCATGAACATGAACAGCTAGAAATGCTTTTGCGTCAGCTCTACCAAATTAAAACTTAATATTTAGACAAAGAAACAGTAATGAAACCATCCATGATTAAAAAGCTCGCCACCCTGAGCGAGCGCTTAGATGAATTAAACCGCCTGCTCAGCAGCGAGGGCGCCACATCCAACATGGACAACTACCGCAAGCTCACACAAGAGCATGCTGAAATCACTCCGATTGTTGAGCAATTCCGCACCTATGAGCAGGGCGAAGCCGATATCGCTGAAGCGCAAAAAATGCTTTCAGATCCAGAAATGAAAGAGTTTGCTCAGGAAGAAATTGAAAATGGCAAAGCAACGCTAGAAGCTGTTGAAAATGAGCTACAAAAACTCTTACTACCCAAAGACCCTAACGACGAGCGCAATATTTTCTTAGAAATTCGTGCGGGCACAGGTGGTGACGAATCAGCGCTATTTGCAGGCGACTTATTCCGTATGTATTCACGCTATGCAGAACGCCAACGCTGGAAAGTAGAAATCGTTTCAGCAAGCGAATCTGAAGTTGGCGGTTATAAAGAAATTATTGCCAAAATTGAAGGGCACGGCGCGTACTCAAAACTCAAATTTGAGTCGGGCGGCCACCGTGTTCAGCGTGTGCCTGATACTGAAACACAAGGTCGTATCCATACATCAGCGTGTACAGTTGCCGTATTGCCAGAAGCAGATGAAGTCAGCGATGTCGTCATTAATCCTGCCGAAATTCGTATTGATACCTACCGTGCCAGTGGCGCGGGCGGGCAACACATTAACAAAACAGACTCAGCGGTACGTATCACCCACTTGCCAACAGGCATTGTGGTGGAATGCCAAGATGACCGTAGCCAACACAAAAACAAAGCGCAAGCGATGAGCGTGTTAGTCGCGCGAATTAAAGATGCCGAAGTTCGTGCACAGCAATCAAAAATTGCGAGTGAGCGTAAAAGCTTGATTGGGTCAGGCGACCGTTCAGAGCGCATCCGCACTTACAATTATCCGCAAGGCCGTATCACCGACCACCGTATTAATCTGACGCTTTATAAGATTGATGCGATTACCGAGGGCGATATGGATGAACTAATTGGCGCGCTTGCGGCAGAACACCAAGCTGATATGTTGGCAACTTTGGGTGAAGATAACTAGCAACTTCTCTTGAACTAGAGCCGCCAGCTTCTCATGCGATTAAAGTATTCCGGCTGGCGTAAACACAAGTAAATAATCACCAAGGCATTCATCAGCGCGGTGATTAAAAATAACTGCGGAATATTAAGACCCAGCGTAAATATCACCATCGCAAATACCGCGGATATCACCATGAACAATGCGTTCAAAATGTTATTTGCGGCAATCACTCGAGATTGATGAGTTTTTTGTGCCCGAGACTGAATCAGCGCATAAAACGGGACGACATAAACCCCACCAAAGAAACCAATCAAACCAATATCCGCTAGCAACCGCCAATCGACAATCCCACTAGCGCTCGCAGTGTATAAATCCACACCAAACGCCATCATGCCCATTGCGCCAATTGGTACCAAGCCGATTTCTACGATACCTTTGGAGAGCTTTTCGCAAAGCAGTGAACCAATCCCCACGCCAACTGAAAATATAGCAAGCAAGAGAATAAAAATGCTTTCATCGCCATGTAAAACATCTTTAGCAAAGACGGGGAATTGCGCAAGCAACGTTGCGCCATAAAACCAAAACCAAGAGACACCAATAATAGCCAGCCAAATTTGCTGGGACTTCCAAATAAAAGCAATATTGCGACCTGTTTCTGTGATTGGGTTCCAATTGATTTTGAGGCTGGGTTCCGCCGCGGGCGAGCTTGGAATTTGCTTGCTGGCGAAATAGCCAAGTAGCGCAAGGCTCACAATACTCAAACCTATCCCCAGCTCACCACCCTCATGCATCCCAAGCCCTGCACCAATAATTTGCCCAATCAAAATCGCAATAAATGTACCCATTTCCACCATGCCGTTACCACCCACTAATTCAGGCTCAGTAAGATGTTGTGGCAGATAAGCGTATTTCACTGGCCCAAACAAAGTGGAATGCATCCCCATCATCAAGAGCGCCAACAGCAATAACCAAAACACATGGAGCAAAAAACCAAGCGCAGCAATTAGCATCAACACCACTTCGAAGATTTTGACTAAACGAATGAGTTGGGACTTTTCATACTTATCGGCAATTTGCCCAGCTGTGGCAGAAAACAAAAAGAACGGCAGGATAAAAATTCCTGGCAATAAGGTAGCAACCGCCGTGCCATTAAGCGCGGTCAAATCGGCCGTGTGGAATACCGCCATCGTAATTAAAGCGGTTTTGAAGACATTATCATTAAGCGCACCCAAAAATTGGGTACAAAAAAATGGTAAAAACCGCTTCTCACGCATCAACTTAAATTGCTGGCTCATTCATTCTCCTCCACGAGTTATCAAGCATTATATTTTGATCAATCACAAATAATGCTGAAATTATTTTTATATATTCCAGTCTATTCGCTATCATGTTGGTCTTGCTTTAATTATTGCGTCTAATAAAGCGCAAACGCTCTCCCGGAAAAAATCACTTTGGCATCTACACATCCATTGCTCAAACTGCGTGAAGATTTGCTCACGACGGTTGCAAAAACAGGCTTTAGCTTTTGCCCAAGCGCATCGATGCAGGCTTGGTTGTTGGCTCAGTCTGCAGAAGCATTGAGTGACTGGAACCAGTTTGCTGATAGCTGGAATGATATGCCATTAGATGAATACATGGCGGATGGTGGGCGCTATCGCCGCCGCCGTTATGCGGTCTTAAACGCTCAATCGGGTAGCAGTGAAATCGTTTTAGAGCCACATCAACCTCATTACCAGAGCTTGGATTACAACAACCTAAACGGAGGTATTGCCCGCAATTTTGAGGCAATACAAACGAGCACCATGCAAAGCCACAGCATGCAATCCGTGCTGAAATTTTGCCAAACAGTATTTAGTGAGCTGATGCCAAACACGCCGTGGCACATTGAATGTCATCAGTTCCGTATTGAGGCAAACGATAAATCTTTGGGAAAACCAACACCGGAGGGTGTGCATCGTGATGGTGTGGATTTTGTATTGGTGATGATGGTTAAGCGCCAAAATATCTCGAGCGGCACCACCACCATGCACGATTTAGAACACAAAAATTTGGATAGCTTTACGCTGACCGAGCCTTTGGATATTGCGATCGTCAACGACCATCGCTGCATGCACGGAGTAACCCCAATCGTGCCAATAGATCAAACACAGCCTGCTTATCGAGATGTGTTAGTGGTCACTTTCAAAAAAATCAGTAATTAATTGATGGTCAAAAACACTGCACAAACTGCACATCAAAGTGCAAACCCAATTCGCAATTTGCGTTTCTTTAAGCTACTCAGCTATCGGGTATTAATGGTCCTCGCCTACCAAATTATGGCGGTCGTTGTGGGTTGGCATTTATACGAAATCACCCACGACCCACTCTCGCTTGGCCTGATTGGTTTAGCTGAAATCATTCCATACTTCTGCACCGCTTTATTCGCAGGCTATGCAGTCGACCATTACTCAAGGCGCAACTTTGGTGTGAGCTCTTCATTCACACTTATGATTTCAGCTTTATTAGTTTATGCGGTCACCAATGGAAAATTATCGGGTGACCCCACATTTTGGATTTATGGCGCAATCGCTTTAATTGGCTTGGCACGCGCTTTCATTGCGCCGACATACAGCGCGATTTTCGCCTCCATCATGCCACGCCAGGAGTACGCAAAAGGCGCCAGCATCGGCAGTGCTGCATTCCAGTTTGGCCTAATCACCGGCCCTGCGATCGGCGGCATTTTGGTTGGCTGGACTAGCCTGCAAGTGGCTTACTTAGTTTCTGCGGGCTTGGCCTGCGCTTCGGGTATTGCGCTACTCACACTTGAGGTGCACACCCCTAAAGTGGTCGCAGAAAAAGCGATTTTCTCTGGTATCGCCGAAGGCGTGCGTTTCGTATTTAACCATCAAGTGATTTTGAGCGGCCAAGCGTTGGATATGTTTGCTGTGCTATTTGGTGGCGCGGTAGCGATGTTACCTGCTTTTATTCATGATATTTATCACTACGGCCCAGAAGGCCTTGGTATTTTGCGCGCATCACCAGCCATCGGTGCAATTATCACTGGGGCTTATTTAGCTAAACATCCAATTTACGAACATGCTGGAAAGAAACTACTTATTTCAGTCGCTGGCTTTGGCGTGTGCATTATCGCTTTTGCACTCACACCGCACTTCTGGTTTGCAGCAGCACTCTTGATGCTCTCGGGCATATTTGATGGCGTTTCAGTGGTGCTCCGCACCACGATTATGCAGCTCGCCACACCAGACCACATGCGGGGTAGAGTAGCCTCCATCAATGGCTTATTTATTGGCTCTTCAAACGAATTGGGTGCTTTTGAATCTGGCCTCATGGCGAGGCTGATGGGCTTAATTCCATCGGTGATATTTGGGGGGGTGATGACGCTAGGCGTGGTAGCAACCACTGCAACACTTGCGCCTAAGCTTCGCAAGCTTAATTTAAAACATTTAGAAGCTGACGGTCACGAAAAATAGTAAGCATTAATATTCGCTGCTTCTACCAGTGGCATAGCTTTTTTCTACATCTTGCTGCCACTCACCACAATCCGAACACTTATGGTCGTGCATCGTAGGGCAAAGCACCAAATTAGGACTTTCACAAAACTTACACGCTTTAGCTTGCACGGTGGATTTATGCACCGCCTCATGATGTTCTGTGGCGACTTTTGTACTGCCAAGTGCGTATTTGTTATCCATACCTGACCTCCCATTAAAGTCTCATTCAACTTCTTTGCCTGCAAAGTTTAATCCTAATGTTGCACCAATGACAACATTAAAAATATCCAAAAACTTGCGGCTGGGCTTATCAGTTAAAATAGCCCTTTTCATCATTACTACAACTTCATTTACAAGGGCATATATGCAAAACATCGTCGTAGAGAAAAAACCAGCACAAAGTACACTCGACAGCCTGAAGGTTAACAAATGGCCAACTTGGGAAAAAGAAGTGTCTATATTCCCTTGGGTATTTCCAGAACAAGAAATCGCCTACATCTTGGAAGGCGAATGTGTGATTACTCCAGAGGATGGCAAGCCCGTGAAGTTTGGCAAAGGTGATTTAGTGACATTTCCGGCTGGGCTAAAAGCAAGCTGGGAAGTGAAAAAGCCACTTCGCAAGCACTATAAGCTTGATGGCAATGCAATCACGCAGATCTTGCGCCGCATTAAAATCAAGATAGGCTTTTAATTTTTCTGTAAAAATAAGCACTTGTGATTCATGAAAATCACTAGGCAAGCTTCATGACTCGCACCACGACATGCCGCTGTCGACCGCCTAAAATAGGGACTTTTCTAAGTCATTTATAACACTTATTAAGGAGCTTCACCATGTGGACAAAACCAGCAGCTACAGAAATGCGTTTCGGCTTTGAAGTAACAATGTACGTAATGAATAAATAATTCAGATATTGCTCATCTGCATTTTTTAAAGCTTTAAATTAAAAAAAGAACCTAGTTGGTTCCTTTTTTATTGCCATTAAACTTAATGAAGTGTTAGTGCGCTTAATCTATATCGGCAGGGTCACACTAAGTCAATGACGGCTCATCCATTTGGTTGCCCAAACTTACTGCCTTATTCACTGCACTAACATTTCCATTCTAATCTGTTAACAAGAAAAAACCCGCCAAAGCGGGTTTTTTTACATTTGTAAAAGATTTAACCGCATTTACTTTCGCCACAATTGAGGCAAGTTAAACAACCATCCATAATGATGGCTGCTTTAGTGTTGCACTTTTTACAAAGCTGCGCACCTGCTGGAAAGCCTTCTGCATTATTTTCAGAACCTGTTTGCGCTTGTTTTTCTAAGAATTCTTTTTTCTTCTCAGCCACTAGCTTTTGTTGATGCTCATCAAGGCCAGGCTTTTTAAGCATACCAATTTCTTGTAAATGTTGTTCAACCACTTCACCAATTTCAGCCACAAGACTAGGGATGTATTTTCCGCCTTTTTTGAAATAACCACCGCTTGGGTCAAACACGCTGTGTAGTTCTTCCACCAAGAATGTGACATCGCCACCTTTGCGGAAAACTGCTGACATCACGCGTGTAAGAGCAACGATCCACTGGAAGTGGTCCATGTTTTTTGAGTTAATGAAAATCTCAAATGGGCGGCGATGTTCCTGTGGCGTACCTTCATTCATCACGACGTCATTAATGGTGATGTATAGGGCATGCTCGGTCACTGGGGTTTTAATTTTATAGGTGTTACCTACCAATTTATCTGGACGGCTAAGTGGTTCACCCATTTGTACGATAGTCGCCGATTGTGCTGGCGCTGCAGCAACTTCAGCCGCTTTTGCTTTATCTTCTTCTGTCACTAAGCCAAAGCCTGTGATTTTCTTTTCAATTTTAATTGCCATGTTGTTCTCTCTTTATTTTTTCAGTTATACGGTTTTAATATTAAAATTTTCCGTAGTAACCTTCTTTAAGGGCGTCGTATAGATTGGCGGCTGAGTGCATTTCGCCGTCATATTCAATCTCTTCGTTACCCTTCACCTCAATCACTGTGCCATCTTCTAGCGTGAATTTGTAGGTGGTGTTTTCTAAGTCTTTTTCGGTAACCAATACGCCTTGGAAGGCTTCTGGGTTAAAGCGGAATGTGGTGCAACCTTTCAAACCTTTATCATAAGCGTAGAGGTAGATGTTTTTGAAATCTTCAAAATCATAATCTGTTGGTACGTTGATGGTTTTTGAGATTGAGCTATCAATCCATTTTTGCGCAGCCGCTTGAATATCCACGTGGGCTTTTGTTTGAATGGTTGATGAGTCTAAGAAGTAATCTGGCAATTTCTCATCTTCTGCATCGCTAAATGGCATCGCTTTATTGTTGATTAACTCGCGGTAAGCCAATAGTTCGTATGAGAATACATCCACTTTCTCTTTTGATTTTTTACCTTCACGAATCACGTTACGTGCGTAATGGTGAGCGAATGATGGCTCAATTCCATTACTTGCGTTATTCGCTAATGAAAGTGAAATCGTGCCTGTTGGCGCGATTGAGCTATGGTGACTGAAACGTGCGCCACTTTTGGCGATTTGTTTACGTAAAGCTTCTGGGAACTGCTGCATATAACGGCTATACATGCCCATCAACACTTTGCCCTTTACCTTATCACCAAGCTTAAAGCCATCTTTTACCATTTCTGGGCGTTTTGAAAGCATATCGCCTGTCACCACGAACTCTTCGTCCATGATAGGCGCAGCACCTTTTTCTTTTGCCAAATCAATGCCGATTTCCCAGCCTGTTTCAGCCATTACCTTTGTCACTTCTTCAGTAAAAGCAATAGACGCCTCTTCACCATATTTCATTTTCAGCATGGTAAGGGTGGAACCTAGACCCAAATAGCCCATACCATGACGACGTTTACGCGCAATTTCTGCACGTTGTTGTTCTAGCGGCAAACCGTTAATTTCGACGACGTTGTCAAGCATACGCGTGAAGATCGCAACAACTTGACGATATTCATCCCAATCAAATGTTGCTTGATCAGTGAATGGATTACGTACAAATTTAGTTAAATTCACAGATCCCAACAAACAAGCACCATAAGGAGGCAGCGGTTGCTCGCCACATGGGTTAGTGGCGCGAATATTTTCGCAGAACCAGTTATTGTTCATCTCATTAACTCGGTCAATCAAGATAAAACCTGGCTCAGCGAAGTCGTAGGTTGAGGACATAATCACATCCCACAAACGACGCGCTTTGATTGTTTTGTAAACGCGGCAAGCTGTTTTGCCGTCTGATTCACGCGTTAAGTATTTGTCTTTAATTGGCCATTCGCGCCATACCACTTGGGATTCATCTTTCGTATCTAGCGCGTCAACTGTTGCTTCTTTTGAAGTGACAGGGAACGCAAGCTTCCATTCAGCATCAGCTTTAACTGCTTCCATGAATTCTTTAGTGATTAAGCATGAAAGATTAAATTGACGCAAACGACCCGCTTCGCGCTTCGCTTTGATGAAGTCAGTGACATCCGGATGTGAAATATCGAATGTCGCCATTTGTGCGCCACGACGACCACCAGCTGAAGACACGGTGAAACACATCTTATCGAAAATATCCATGAATGAAAGAGGGCCGCTTGTATAAGCACCAGCACCCGCCACAAACGCGCCCTTAGGACGAAGAGTTGAGAACTCGTAACCAATACCGCAACCAGCTTTTAATGTAAGACCCGCTTCATGCACCTTATTTAAAATACCATCCATGCTGTCTTCAACAATGCCAGACACCGTGCAATTAATGGTGCTAGTTGCTGGCTTGTGCTCTAAGGCACCTGCGTTTGAGGTAATACGGCCCGCAGGAATTGCACCGCGGCGCAGCGCCCACAAAAACTTTTCATGCCATTCGGCACGTTTATTTTCTTCTTCAACATCAGCCAAGGCACGCGCTACGCGTGAATAGCTATCGTCCATGTTTTGATCAACATGTTCACCTTGTTTAGTTTTAAGACGGTATTTTTTATCCCAAATATCCAATGACACAGATTGCATTGGCACTTCTTTTTGATCGTTAGCTTGCATAGCGGCTTCTTCTGGCGTTTTGACGGCTTGTAACATTCGTATATTCCCTGTTTTATTCTCTTAATTAGCCTGACTTTTACACACTTTCTCTTGTGTGCTTGCTTGTGCTCATTTTTTGGTCAGACCACAATATATTGTGCCCAGGTGCAAAATTATTCCATTTTGTAGTGTCGGTCAAGCAATATATTTAAGATTGTTTTACATTTCACCCGCGCTTTTTTGGTGCGTTTTTAACACCTCAAACAGGAGGACAAGTCTGGCATTTAGTGAGCGTTTACTAACCAAAATAAAAATAGTTTTCTGGACAATTCTAGATACATTGTGCATATCAATCTGTGAGAAAATCATGCCATGTCACGTTTACTATATTCAGCACTTTTATATATTTTGTTGCCCTTCACAGCCATCAAGCTTTTATGGCGGGGTGTACGTCAACCGGCTTACTTAAATCACTGGTCTGAGCGTTATGGCTTCTATAGCCAAACCATCTCACAACCACTTATTTGGCTTCATTGCGTATCAGTCGGCGAAACGCGCGCAGCCAAGCCTTTGATTGAAGCTTTATTGGAGAAGTACCCAACGCAACAAATTTTACTTACCCACGCAACACCAACAGGCCGCGAAGCTGGAGAGCACCTTTTCCCAAAAGAAAAATATCCCCACATCTCTCGCTGCTATCTACCTTACGACACACCAGATGGCGTTAAAAGATTCTTAAAGCACTTTCAGCCTGCATTAGGTTTGCTGATGGAAACCGAGCTTTGGTTTAATTTAATTGCGGCATGCAAAGCGCAAGCCATTCCATTGTTATTGGTGAATGCACGACTTTCAAAGCGCTCAGCAAGGGGCTATGCCAAAGTTGGAAAGCTTTCAGCGCAAGGCTTAGATAATTTAAGCGCAATTGCCGCACAAACAGAGCAAGACGCAAAACGCCTAGATGACTTGCTTGGCAAGTCGGGCAAGGTGAGCGTCATGGGCAATCTCAAGTTTGACTTAAACCCACCAGCAGACGAAGAAGAACGTGGACGCTATTTACGCGGCTTGCTAGGCTTTAAGCGCCCTGTGTTTTTAGCGGCAAGTACGCGAGACGGTGAAGAAGCTTTAATTTTAGAAGCGATTGCCTCAAGCGGAATCGACAATTTGCTGACGGTGATTGTGCCGAGACATCCGCAACGCTTTGATGAAGTCGCAGCGCTACTAAGCAAGTGGAACATTCCATTTTGCCGTCGTTCAGAGTTTTCGATGGGGACAGTTGCGGGCGACATTCCAAACTGCAGCGTAATTCTTGGTGACAGCATGGGTGAGATGTTTACTTACTATGCGGCTTGTGATTTGGCATTTATTGGGGGTAGCTTATTACCGCTTGGTGGACAAAACCTGATTGAAGCCAGCGCGATGGCTAAGCCCGTCTTGATTGGACCTCACACCTTTAACTTTAGCGAAGCCACAGATTTTGCAGTACAAGCTGGCGCAGCAATTCGTGTAAACAATCCACAACAACTAGCAGAAAAATTAACGCTTTTAATGAATGATGTAGAAGCAAGAAAAGCTATGAGCGAGGCAGCATTAGCGTTTAGCAAAAGTGCGAGCGGCGCAACGCAACGACTGATGGATGTAATCGAAAAGTATCTACCAGCTAAAAAATAGGGCTATCGAACAAGCTGGCTGATTTTTTTGAAGGCATCACCTTCTGCAACGCCCAACCATTCAAACACCAAAGACTCGGTGTTACTGATAATCACGCCAGCCTCCCGCATTCTATTCAGCGCATTCCGCTTATTTTCAGGGTTCCGAGAAATCACTGCGTCCTCGAGCACAAACACCGTTTTGCCTTGGGCGAGCAAATCTAGCGCTGTTTGCAACACACAAATATGTGCTTCCATGCCTGCCAGAATCACTTGTGAATGGTCGCCCAGAAGTTGACGATTGAAAGCCGGCTCCCCACAGCAGGAGAATGCCGTTTTCTCAACCGCTTTTTTGCCAACCATATATTGAGAAAGATTAGGCACGGTTGGTCCAAGGCCTTTGGGGTATTGCTCGGTGAGGATGGTAGGAATCTCTAACAAAGCGGCGCTTTGCAAAAGCGTAGCGCAATTTTTAACTACGTCATCAATATGGTCGGTCATCACGCTACTGAGTCTAGTTTGCATATCGACAATCACCAACTGACTTTGATTGCGATCCGCCACACACGCCACTTTCGTCATCATGCCTCCGCGCCGATTAACGGCTGACCAACTGTTGATTCACACCTTCTAAATCCGCTTCGCTTAATAAGCCTACAGCTGATTTGAGCGATAGAATATTCACCAGATAAGTATATCGAGACTGCAATAAGTCGCGCTTGGCGCTGAAGTATTGTTGTTGCGCATTGAGCACATCCACACTAGTACGAACCCCAACTTCATAGCCTAGATTGGTAGAGTCCAGCTGACTTTGACTTGAATTCAGCGCCTGTTCATAAGCCTTAATTTGAGCAACGCTGCTGGCTAAATTCAAATACGCTGACCGGGTATCTAAATCAGCTTGGCGCTTAGCAACCTCCAAATCATCAAGCGCTTTTTGTTTGTTCGCCACTGCCTCACGCACTTTAGAAGTGACATAGCCCCCTTGATAGAGAGGGATTTGTAATTGCAAACCAATAGTCGTATTTTGCAAATCGGTCCCATAGCCATTGATACCGCCATTAGAGTAGCCCCCTTTGTAATCCCCCACAGCATCCAATATAGGGTAGTGACCAGAGTTTTGGGATTCAATTTCTTGTACCGCGATTTCCAAGTTTTTCTCTTGAACGGCAATAGCTAAGCTATTTTGTTCAGCAACTTCCACCCACTTTTCAATATCAAACGGCTCAGGTAGCTTAATTTGCAAGTCATCTCTTACCGAGCTTAGCGAACTTGGTAACTTACCAATGATTGCATTTATTGCATGTTTTTTTACTTCAACATCACTTTTGGCAGCAATTTCCTGCGCCTCTATCAAATCAAATCTGGCTTGCGCCTCATTAAAATCAGTAATAGTTGAGGTGCCCACATCGAAGTTAGCTTTAGCCTGCTCTAACTGATGAACTGTCGCTTTTTTTTGCGCATCAATTAACTCAACCTTATCTTGAGCTAACAGAACATCAAAATACGCCTTAGCCACCCTCAGAATCAAGCCTTGAAAGGCAGAAGCAAGCTGCTGATCAGCCTGCATCACTTTGCTTTTTGCCTGATTTAATTGTGCCCAATACTGCTTATGGTACAAAGGCTGCGTCACATTCAAATCATATGTGTAACCAGAAAAAGTCGATTTATTATTACTAAAAACTGTCGCGCCTACAGGACTAAACTCCGTTTTTGAAGCGCTCGCGCCGGCATTAAAAGTAACTGCAGGTAAAAACTGTGATTGGCCCTGGGGTAACTTTTCTTGTAAAGCTCGATTGCTACTTTGTGCAGACATCCAAACAGGATCATGACTGAGGGCCTGCTGATAAATTTGCATCAAATTTTGGCTGTCAGCCGCCTGCGCCGGATAAGTAGCAGTTAAAGCAACCATTAAAATTAAAAATTTAATACGCATGCTTAATTCAATAACTCTCTAAAACTCAAACTTTTCTGCTTGAGGTGCATTAACGATTGCTGGCAGACAAGTTTCGAACAACACATCTATTTTGAAATTGTCTGCTGAAATGCGGGTGATTAAAGTTGCTTCCATGACAGGCGCCTCCCCCACCACCACAAACATACGACCACCGACTGCAAGCTGACGTTCAACTTGTGTATTCAACAAAGGAATTGATCCTGTAAACACAATCACATCATAAGGCGCATTAGCTGGTAAGCCTTGTATGCCATCCGCCACCACCAGATTGACGTTCTCGATGCCTTGTGCGGCAATATTTTTAGCCGCTTGCTTGCTGATTTTTGCATTGAGCTCAACGCTATCCACATGCTTAGCCTGCATTGCTAATAAAGCGGTTAAATAGCCACTTCCTGTACCGATCTCTAAGACTTTGTCTGTCTTTTTAATTTCCAGCGACTGAAGAATACGACCTTCCATCTTTGGTGCAAGCATCACTTGGCCATCACCTAATGGGATTTCCAAGTCAGCAAACGCCAAGCCAACATACTGCTTTGGGACAAAAGCCTCGCGTGGTAATTTTGCAAGCAAACCCAGCACGGCTCCATCTAGGACATCCCAAGGACGAATTTGTTGTTCGATCATATTAAAACGTGACTGCTGAACTGATGTTGATTCCTGCTTCAAATTCATTGCTAACCCTTTTTAAATCAATATTTAACTATCATTATAACCGAAGCCAATTCATTTTATCGCTTGCTTTTACAGGGTTTTTCGCGTAATTTTGGAGTATTGCTAGGGGTCTCCGAAACACTGTTTAGGAGTGAGATACACCCTTTGAACCTGATGCGGGTCATGCCGCCGTAGGGAAGCTAGTCCATCGCTTCCCTACTCCTTTGTAATTTTTTTGGAGTAGACATTGAACGCCACTGATAAAAACCTCGCTCACTTTGTAGGCGAAACTGCTGAGATTGACCCAGCTACCAAACAACCTTTCACTAACTCACGAAAAGTTTATGTTCAAGGCTCACGCCCAGACATCCAAGTCCCTTTTCGTGAAATCAGCCTAAGCGATACGCCTTCTGCTTTTGGCGCTGAAAAAAATCCACCAGTCATGGTGTATGACACATCAGGCCCTTACACAGACCCAGCCGTTAAAATAGATATCCGCAATGGTTTGCCAGCATTACGCGCAAAATGGATTGAAGAGCGTAACGACACAGAGCAACTAGATGGGCCAAGTTCAGCTTTTGGTGTGGAGCGTAAAAACGATCCCGCGCTTGCTGAAATGCGCTTTAACCTATCACGCCAACCACGCCGTGCTAAAGCAGGCATGAACGTGAGCCAAATGCACTATGCGCGCAAAGGCATCATCACCCCAGAAATGGAATACATCGCGATTCGCGAAAATCAACGCCGTGAGAACATGAGTGATTTGTTGCAAACACAACATAAAGGTCATGACTTTGGTGCAAGCATTCCAAAAGTCATCACGCCAGAGTTTGTTCGTGATGAAGTCGCGCGCGGTCGTGCGATTATTCCAATGAACATTAACCACCCTGAAATTGAGCCAATGATTATTGGCCGTAATTTCTTGGTGAAAATCAATGCCAACATCGGCAACTCAGCCCTTGGCTCTTCAATTTCAGAAGAGGTTGAAAAAATGGTATGGGGTACCCGTTGGGGCGGCGATACTGTGATGGACTTATCTACTGGCAAGAACATTCACGAAACGCGCGAGTGGATTATTCGCAACAGCCCAGTGCCTATTGGCACTGTGCCAATTTACCAAGCGCTTGAAAAAGTAAACGGTAAAGCTGAAGACCTGACATGGGAAATCTTCCGCGATACATTAATCGAACAAGCTGAGCAAGGCGTGGATTACTTCACGATTCATGCTGGCGTTCGATTGGCCTATATCCCAATGACAGCAAAGCGCATGACAGGGATTGTTTCTCGTGGTGGATCTATCATGGCGAAATGGTGTTTGGCACATCATAAAGAGTCATTCCTGTATGAGCATTTTGAAGACATCTGCGAAATCATGAAGGCCTACGATGTGAGTTTCTCATTAGGTGATGGTTTACGCCCCGGTTCAATTTACGACGCAAATGATGAAGCACAATTTGCCGAACTAAAAACACTTGGTGAACTTACTCAAATCGCTTGGAAACACGATGTGCAATGCATGATTGAAGGCCCAGGCCACGTGCCTATGCACCTCATCAAAGAGAATATGGACTTACAACTTGAGCACTGCGGCGAAGCCCCTTTCTACACTTTAGGGCCTCTAACCACAGACATCGCGCCTGGTTATGACCACATTACTTCAGGCATTGGTGCCGCCATGATTGGCTGGTATGGCTGCGCAATGCTTTGTTACGTAACGCCAAAAGAGCATCTTGGCTTGCCAGACAAAGAAGACGTTCGTGTTGGCATTATCACTTACAAGATTGCGGCGCATGCCGCTGACTTGGCAAAAGGCCATCCAGGTGCGCAAATTCGTGACAATGCGCTATCAAAAGCGCGTTTTGAATTCCGCTGGGATGACCAATTCAACCTTGGTCTTGACCCTGAAAAGGCCAAGGAATTCCACGATGAAACATTGCCACAAGAGGGCGCAAAACAAGCGCATTTCTGCTCAATGTGCGGCCCACATTTCTGCTCAATGAAAATCACACAGGATGTACGTGACTACGCAGACAAGCTCGGTGTGAACGAACAAGAAGCGTTACAAAAAGGTATGCAAGAAAAGTCGATTGAGTTTGTGAAAAAAGGCTCTGAGGTCTATCAAAAAGTTTAAAAACTATTTGTAATGATTTGTCGCGAGGCTTAATCAATCGTTGTAGTAAATTGAACCCCACAGTTAACCTCTGTGGGGTTTTTTATTGGCGAATTTATCCGTCGATTAACCAAGCAGGTTTTGTTAGAGCGTATAATACGCAACATCATATAAATCAAACTTTTGGCACCCATTTTGACCACCATAAAACTCTCAAAAAAAACGACTAGCGACACCAGCCCAAGAGCAACTAAAGCGCCTGTTCGCCGCACTGATCCTAGTAAGCGTGATCGCACCGTTGCACCTAAGCCTGTTGTAAGGCCACAATCTGAGCCTATAAATGAAGGTTTCGATACTCGCGCACTTGAGCAAACTCAAATTTCTCAATCAAAAACGTCTCAACGAAATCACCGTTACGATGGTAGCTTGCGCGACGAGGCGCCACGCCCAAAGGAATCACGTCCCACACTAGATGATACAGGCCGCGACACACCGCGCCGGGGTGGCAAAATGCGTGATGGTTTTGAGGTGGGTGATTTTAATAATGACCGCGCCAGCAATCCAATGTTTGCGCCTAAACCGTTGCCGAGCAACCCTGATTTCCCACGACTTTCAAAACGCATGGCAGAACTTGGTTTTTGTTCACGCCGTGAAGCGGATGAATGGATTAGCAATGGCTGGGTAAAAGTCGATGGCCGAATTATTGATGAGCTAGGCAGTCGTGTAGCCATGAACGCCAAGATTGAAATCAGCAAAGATGCTGAGAAGCACCAATCCGAAATCGTGACGATTATTTTGAATAAGCCGATTGGCTACGTTTCTGGTCAAGCAGAAGATGGTTACGATCCTGCGATCGTGCTAATTCATCCAGATAATCAATGGAAAGACGACCCTTTACTACATCACGCTCAACCGAGAGAGTTTCAACGTGGCTTCTTGAAAGGCTTAGCGCCTGCAGGCCGCTTAGACATTGACTCAACAGGACTGTTAGTGCTTACTCAAGACGGTCGTGTAGCCCGCCATTTAATCGGCGAAGATTCAACCGTTGAGAAAGAGTATCTCGTGCGCGTAGAAGGCGACCTATCTTATAACAATTTAGATCTCCTCAACCACGGCTTATCTCTAGATGGGGTGAAATTAAAGCCTGCCAAAGTATCTTGGCAAAATGAAGATCAACTAAGATTTGTCTTACGAGAAGGCCGCAAACGCCAAATTCGTCGCATGTGCGAATTGGTTGGATTGAAAGTACTTGGTCTGAAACGCATTCGTATTGGCAGTGTTACCCTTGGCAAATTACCGATGGGCGAATGGCGCTATTTAAGACCCGAAGAGAAATTTTAATTAGGGAGTGACGATGGACTTAATCTTATTTTTCAAAGCCTTACTGTTAGGCTTGGTTGAGGGTGCTACAGAGTTTTTGCCTATCAGCAGTACTGGGCACCTCATTATCGTTGGTGACCTTATCAATTTTCTAAGTAAAGAAAAACGCGATGTTTTTGAAATCGTAATTCAGCTTGGTTCTATTTTGTCTGTGTGCTGGCTATACCATGCCAGACTTTTTAATGTTGTCCGAACTCTCAAAAATGATGTGCAAGCGCAGCGTTTTGCATTACAACTTTTTGTTGGCTTTTTACCACTTGCCATTTTGGGCCTCAAGTTTCATCACCAGATCAAAGAAGCACTTTTTAAGCCTGTTCCAGTCGCAATTGCACTGATTGTTGGTGGCTTAGTTATCTTGTTTATCGAAAAATTGTCACTTAAAGCCAAAATTTCTAATATTGAATCGATGTCCGTGCTTGATGCATTTAAAATTGGTTGCGCGCAAGCCCTCGCTTTGATTCCTGGGGTTTCTCGTTCTGGAGCAACGATTTTAGGCGGCATGTCTTTTGGCCTTTCACGCCAAGTCGCCACTGAATTCTCGTTCTTTTTGGCAATTCCCGTGATGTTCGCAGCAACGGGTTATGATTTACTGAAAAATCGAGAGCTACTAAATACAGATGATGCGGGATTATTTTTAGTCGGTTTTATTGCTGCTTTTTTATCGGCATTAGTCGCCATTAAAACTTTAATTCGCTATGTTGCAGAACATGATTTCAAAATCTTTGCTTGGTATCGCATTGCGCTTGGCATCGCCGTTATCGCTTACTTTTGGTAAGAAAGCCGATACGGTGAAATCTCTCCTTGGCTTACCTAAAACCGAGAATGCTATTGCTGGAAATCTAGCATCGCCCCCAGCAGCAACGCCTGCACCCACATCAATTGAAGACAAAACCAAAAAGAAACTGAATAAGTTGCTAGGGTTTTAATTAAAATCGCGATGAAAAATAAGCAAAGCATGTCAAATTTAGCAGACTTTTCATCGCGATTAATCGCTTGGCAAAAAATTCATGGGCGCCATGATCTGCCTTGGCAAAACACACAAGACCCTTATGCAATTTGGGTATCAGAAATCATGCTACAGCAAACTCAGGTGACCGCCGTTATTGGCTACTATGCCAAATTCATGGCACGTTTTCCTGACATTGCTAGTCTAGCCAATGCCACTCAAGAAGAAGTTTTGCAGCACTGGAGCGGTCTAGGTTATTACTCGAGAGCACGCAACTTACACAACGCCGCACAAACCATCATGGATGATCATGATGGAAAATTTCCGCAAGACTTTGAAAAAATTCAAACGCTTTCTGGCATTGGTCGTTCAACTGCGGCCGCAATTGCTTCCTTTGCTTTCCAGCAAAACCAAACCATTCTAGATGGAAATGTAAAGCGTGTATTGGCTCGACACTTTGTCATCGAAGGCTGGACGGGCACACCTAAAATCGAAAAGCAATTATGGGCGCTCGCCGAGTCGTTAGTCCCTAAGCAAGATATGGTGGCCTACACGCAAGGCTTAATGGATTTAGGCGCAACCATTTGCACACGCAGTAAACCAAAATGCGAACGATGTCCGATTAAGGCTAGTTGTCAGGCTCTTGCTAAAAATAAAACTAAAGAGCTGCCAACATCAAAACCCAAGAAAACAATTCCACAGAAACAAACCACCATGTTATTGATATTAGATGGCAATGAGGTAATGTTAGAAAAGCGACCAGCTAGTGGGATTTGGGGCGGCCTATGGAGTTTGCCTGAAATTAGCATGGAAGAGATCGCCAGCGAAGTTGCTTTGGGGCGATTTAGCTTAGAAGTTGAATCCGAAGAGCCTCTAGAAAGCATTCAACATGTGTTTACCCACTTTAAGTTAGAGATATTACCGCAGCCATTAAGCGTGACAAATAGGACACGACAAACCAATATCCCAAACACCATTTGGTTGCCAATTGAAGAGGCAATCGGCGCTGCACTCCCAACACCTGTCCGAAATATTTTGCTACACTTGAAGCGTTAATTTTTAATTTTTCGAACACCCTATGCCATCACTTTACCGCTTTAAAGATGAACGCATACAAGATGTAATGCTAGCCTACACGAAGGTTGAAAACTCGGTTAGGTACTCGCTCACACATGGCGGGCGCTATCTGCCTTACGATGAGCAAGAGTTAGCAATGATGCGTGAAGACAAGGCATGGGCAATGGCAAGATTAGTGATTGATAAAATCATGCGATTACCGCCAATTGATAGGTTTTAGCCGCAAGATTAGGGCAACAAAAAAGCAACCAATCGGTTGCTTTTTTGTTAGCTCAAATTACTAAAGCGAGTTAAATTTCTCCCCAGCTTTCTTCCCACATACAATGTTTAATTGTATGACGATTTTTAATCAATTCATCAATCGATGGCTCATCGTTTAATGCACGTTTAATCGCCAATTTAGTTGCTTCGTAGTTGTTTTTGTACATGTCGGCTTTATCCAACTTACCCTCTTTAGCTAGAGCAGCACAGCCTGGATCAACCCATACCAAACTCACAATACATAGATCGTTTACTTGGTCTTTAGGGATGATACCTTCAATCACGCAATCCAAGATCGCATCAGCAGTTGCCGCTTGCACTACGCCACCGAATAGTTCGATATTAATACTATCCTTCAAAGTGACTTTTGGCACCATCATAGTTGCTGGGCGAACCAATTGGTTGATATCGCGCACTGCAAACATGGCAGTGTGGCCTTTGCTTTGAGCCATCATATTAGCAAATGCTGTGCCTACTGGGCCATCAACTGCGCCGATTAAGATTTCTGGCATCGCAGCAGTAACATCTTTACCTTCTGAAAAAACGGTGGCTTCGCCCGCTTTAAAAATAATTTTAGACATATGGGTCAATTCCTAAAAGTTAACAAATCGTGAATCAAAAGAACTAAAAAATCACTAAATAATCTCAGTGGCGTATTCTACCCAAGCCTTGATACATCAGCAAATTAAGTCATCAAGTGACCAGCGCTATTCTAATCTCGCTTATTCTCTTAGATTGCCCACTGGGTTATACTTTGCACACAAATTCTTTTTAAGGGTAATTTTATGAACAAATATTTAAGCACGTTAGGACGTGTGTTTTTGGCCCAGCTTTTCTTGCTACAAGTCATTGCCTTAATTATTGGGTTCTTTAACAACCCAAATGGTTATTTAGACTATCAAAATGCTTTAGGTCATCAAGGCTTACCTGGGATTTTTGCGCCGCTCATTATCTTAATCCAGCTCGTTGGCGGCAGTGCCTTAATGTTAGGCTTTAAAACTAAACCCGCAGCGATTGCCATGGCAATTTATGCAACATTCATTTCACTCGCTTTAGGTTTATCACCATTTCAGTACTTGGCGATTGTCGGTGGTTTACTAACCCTCGCAGCAAACCCAACAACCGCTTTCAGCTTAGATAACTTAAAGAAATAAATATGAGCGTTCTAGGTATCTTAGGTATTGCGATAGGCATCATTGCATGTGTCGGCATTACGGCATTGTCCTTTTATATCGACAAACACCCAGAACGATTAAGCAAAATTTAACATCAGCACTAAAACTAAAAGGGGCGCTACATGCGCCCCTTTTAGTTTACTTTAACCCTAAGCCTGTTTGAGATTCTTTGGTAATTGAAACACTACGTTCTCAACCACACCTTGCAATTCAGTGACATCAGCCTTTGTCAGCCCCTGGAGTTTTTCAATCACCTCTTTCACCAAGACTTCTGGCGCTGAGGCGCCTGCTGAAACACCAATACGCTTTTTACCTAGCACCCATGCTGCGTCAATATAGCTCGCATTATCGACCATGTAAGACTCAACCCCTTGGTTTTGCGCAACCTCTCTTAGGCGGTTAGAATTTGAGCTATTGGGTGAGCCAACAACAATCACCAAATCACAATCTTTTGCGAGCACTTTAACCGCATCCTGGCGGTTTTGGGTGGCATAGCAAATCGAATCGCTTTTTGGCGGACTGATTGCTGGGAATTTCTGTTTTAATGCTGCAACAATGGCCGCCGCATCATCAATTGAGAGCGTGGTTTGGGTCACATAAGCCAATTGACTGGGATCGCTCACTTCAAGCTTAGCAACATCTTCTGGCGACTCTACTAAATACATGCCAGTTTCTGATTGACCCATGGTGCCCTCCACCTCTGGGTGCCCCTTGTGACCAATCATCACAATTTCTTTATTCGCTGCCCGCATTTTTGCAACTTCGATATGCACTTTGGTCACCAGTGGACAAGTCGCATCAAACACTTGCAAGCCCATGGACTCCGCCTCTACACGTACATCTTTAGAAACACCATGTGCGCTAAATATGACGGTATTACCAGCAGGCACATCTTTTAACTCATCAATAAATATAGCGCCCTTGCGCTTAAGTTCATCGACCACAAATTTATTATGAACGACTTCATGACGTACATAAATTGGTGCCCCAAACTTCTGTAGCGCTTGCTCAACGATAATAATCGCGCGGTCAACCCCAGCACAAAAACCGCGGGGATTAGCAAGTAAGATATCCATAAATAAAAACCTAAATAAAACCGGAGATGTTGAAAATAATTAAGCGCCAGCTTTGCCTTCCAAAGGCATTTCAACACGCAGAACGCTATGGTCAAAAATCTCAACAGTCGGAAGTTGTAACTTCATATTCTGTTTTTTGCAGTAATCAAGCAACACAGAATAGGTTTTGCCGTAAGCAAGTAACGGATGCGCTTTAATTTGGGCAATCGCTACTTTTTGAGGTGAAATATGGCCTAACTTCAATGGCTCTTTGACATCCACCGCATGATCAACGACAAAGCCTGCGCGCGCTAAAAGCGCCTTATAGGAGGTTGTACGCGGGTCAGTCAACACGATTGAAATCGCAGCACCATGCGCAATATTTTGTTGCTTCATATAAAACAACACTTCGTTTTGTTTGCTGCTGAGTTTTGAATAAGGACCTTCAGCATCAAGATAGACATAATCATAGGCAGGCGATGTGCCAATTTCTAAACTCGCGCTCGAGAATAAGCCCCACCATCCAAGCATCGCGACCACTGGCAATACAAAAAATAAAACGAAATACGGTAATTGTTTTTTCACTGTGCTTAACTGCTCTTAAAATTGATTGAAAAGTGGTCTAAAACGGCTCAATTAAAAGATACCACAACCTTGGCAGCGATGCACTTATTCAGTCGCGACTTATCTTGGTATAATGGCGTCTTTACTTATAAAGCCGCGTGCATTTGCGCCACACTTTTTATGACCACCATTAAAAATACAGCCACATTGCTTGTTACCTGCCCAGACCAAAAAGGTATTGTTGCGGCAATTGCTGATTTCTTATTGCAACACGACGCGAATATTTTGCATGCAGACCAGCACCAAGATGCTGAAAACAACCTATTCTTAATGCGTGTAGAGTGGGACCTAAACGGCTCAAAAATTAATGCGGATAACTTTGCGGAACATTTTGCAGATATCGCCTCACGCTTCAAAATGGAATGGCAACTTAAACTTGCGCAAAAACGTCCACGCTTAGCAATTATGGTGTCGCAATATGACCATTGCTTAGCAGACTTATTACATCGCCATCAAGGCGGTGAGCTCGCTTGTGATATTGCGATGATTATCAGCAACCACCTCGATACTGCACGATTAGCTGAGTTCTACGGGATTCCGTTCCATCACATTGTGGTAACTAAAGATAATAAAGCTGAAGCTGAAGCGAAACAGTTCGCTTTATTTGATGCTGCAGAAGTCGATCTAATTGTGCTCGCCCGCTACATGCAAATTCTTTCCGCTGATTTTGTGAAACGTTATCCACAACGCATTATTAATATTCATCATTCATTTCTGCCAGCATTTATCGGCGCACGTCCATATCACCGCGCTTTTGAGCGTGGCGTAAAACTAATTGGGGCGACCAGCCATTACGTAACAGAAGTGTTGGATGAGGGCCCAATTATCGAGCAAGATATTGACCGCATTTCACACCGCGACCAAGTGGAAGATTTAATTCAAAAAGGCCGTGATTTAGAGCGTATCGTTTTATCTCGCGCAGTTCGTTGGCACATCGAAAATCGCATTTTGCCGTATGCAAATAAGACGGTGATTTTTGATTAATCAAAAGTAACTTCAAGTAAAAAAGCCGCTTATTTGAACTGACCCATTAAAGTTGGACAGTTTAGTTAGGTTACCATAAGGGATTGATTTCGGTATTGCACCGGACTCAGTCCCTTTAATTTTTCTTTGATACGATCGTGATTGTAGTAGTGGATGTAATCACACAGTTCAGCC
>CAIQBW010000016.1 GCA_903870165.1 uncultured Methylophilaceae bacterium
GCTGAACTGTGTGATTACATCCACTACTACAATCACGATCGTATCAAAGAAAAATTAAAGGGACTGAGTCCGGTGCAATACCGAAATCAATCCCTTATGGTAACCTAACTAAACTGTCCAACTTTAATGGGTCAGTTCACAATCAAGCGGCTTTTTAATTCAAACTTAATTTACTCGGTCACAATGCGCTGAGAATTTTGAATTCTTGTTTTTGTGCGCTCGTTACTGCCCAAGTGCACAGCCAATTCATTCAGCGCCAAACGATATACATCGCGCTTAAACTCAATCACGCTCTCCATTGGCACCCAATACTCACTCCAACGCCAAGCATCAAACTCCGGATGTGGGGTTGCGCGTAGCGATACATCACTATCACGACCTACTAAACGTAATAAAAACCAAATTTGCTTTTGGCCTTTATAACTTCCACGCCATTCCCGCTTAATCCAAGTCGTCGGAACGTCATAACGCAACCAGTCACGGGTGCGGCCTAAAATTTTTACATGTTCAGGGCGCAATCCAACTTCTTCCATCAGTTCCCGATACATGGCTTCTTCTGGGCTTTCGCCTTGTTTTATGCCACCTTGCGGGAACTGCCAAGAGTGTTCGCGGATGCGCTTACCCCAAAAAACCTGATTGTGGACATTACTAATAATAATGCCGACATTCGGGCGATATCCATCGCGATCTATCATCACAAACAACCTAAATAATTTAATGTAATTTTTTCATACTTCGTCACATATTGAAAGGCATGCTTTCAATATCGACCTTATAAAATCTCAACAACCCGCCAATTGAAGCTTTGAAAGCCAGTTTATTTTTTCAGGTCAACTATCACAAATCAGGCGCGTTAAATGTGTAAATGCAAGTTAGAATAGTAACCATAGACCCAATGAGCGCTTACCTTGAAATCACCTAGCAAACATATTTTTTTAACCATTATTAGTTTGTACATATCAAGCTTTATGAGCCTATGTTTTGCGGGTAGCGCATACATCACCAATCAAGGAGAAAATACCGTCTCAGTGATTGACACCCTCTCCAACCAAGTCATCAACACAATCAAAGTAGGATTAAAACCTGTCGGTGTGACAGTATCATCAATTAACCATCGCGCTTACATTTCAAATGTCGATGGACAAAGCGTTTCAGTCATCGACACCACCAAAAATAAACTGATTAATACCTACCCAATTAAAGGTTCACCAGTTGGCATAGTCATTTCACCAGACAACAAAACACTTTATGTGGCTGATTGGACCGACGACCGCATTTACGTGTTAGATGCCATCACCTTAAAAGCCCAAACTGAAATCAAGGATGGCAAAGCGCCAGCCGGCATGGTGATAAGCCCTGATGGCAAAAAGCTTTACATTGCCAACCGCGATACTAATGACATTGCCGTGATTGATACAACAACACGCCAAATCAGCCATCGCATAGCTGTGGGCAAACACCCATTCGGATTGGCAATAAGTAAAAATGGCAATGAGCTTTATGTCGTCAATGTTATTAGCAACTCCGTTTCCGTCATCAACACCACTAGCTTAAAAGGCGAAGCTATTAACGTTGGCGACCATCCATACTGTGTCACGCCGAGCAAAGACGGGCTTTTCTTATTTGTGACAAATACCCAAGACGATAGCGTTTCGGTGATTGATCTCGCTAAAAAACAAAGTATCGCAACCATCAAAGTGGGCGAAGTGCCTGAAGGCATCAACACAGACGATCTCACAGGCAATATTTATGTGGCGAACTGGGGAAGCAACCAAGTGAGTGTCATAGATGGGCAAACGCAAAAACTCATCACACAGATCAAAACGGGTGATAAAAGTCGGGCATTTGGCCATTTTATATTGCAAACAAGCCCTCAATAAAAGGCCTTTTAAATGAAAAATTATCGTAAAACCCCCTAAATTTAGGTAAAGTGATAAGTTAAGTTTTTTACAAGTTTTGAAGTTGTTTTAAGCGTTAAAAAGTAGTTAATTTTTAGAGTCATTAATATTTGGAGAAATTCGCATGAAAAAAGTACTTGCTCTCATCGCCATGGCTATTTTGCCGCTTACTGCAGCAGCCCACGGCCCTAGCCCACAAAAAGTAGAAAAAGAAATCGTGATTAAAGCTGATCCAGCAAAAGTTTGGGCTTTGGTAAAAGATTTCGGTAACTTGCAAAAATGGCATCCAGCAGTAGCTAGTACTACATTAGAAACTAAAAAAGATGAAAATGGTGATGAGCAAACTTACCGCACCTTGACACTTAAAGGCGGCGGCACAATCTACGAAAAACTTCGTGGCATTGATGACAAAGACATGCAATTGAAATATGAAATCGTTTCTGGCGTATTACCAGTGGCTGATTACAATGCAAAAATGACGGTTAAAGCAGGCCCTGGCGCTGGCGAAACAACTGTGGTTTGGATGGCGCGTTTTTATCGCGTTTATAAACTCAATCCCCCGATCCCAGCTGGTCAAGATGACGAATCTGCAATTAGTGCTGTAACAGGTGTGTTTGAAGCAGGTCTTCCTGCACTAAAAGCATTGGCTGAATCTAAATAATTTTTAGCTTTTAGTTTCAACCGCTTAAGAGCCCCGATTTATCGGGGCTTTTTTTCGTCTATCGAATCAGAAAATATCCGCACTGACCAAAATTGTCAGGCAAAAAAAATATCTAGGAATAGTCACCTAAAGCACCATCAAACCTAGCTACCATGCAATCACCTACTCAAGCCAAACAAATACAGAAAATACTAAGCAAGAGTACAAGAATTACGTAGCAGCAGTTTTTTATCATGACTAAGGAGATAACATGAAGTCTATGCAAAAAGGTTTTACATTAATTGAGCTAATGATTGTGGTGGCTATTATTGGTATTTTGGCAGCGCTAGCAATTCCAGCTTATCAAGATTACACGGCAAGAGCGCAAGCTTCAGAGGTTTTCACTCTGCTTGATGGAATGAAAACTACCATAGTTTCAGCAATGCAAGAGGACCCAGCATCAGCAAACTGCGGCGTTTCAGCAGCTCAAACTGGCAAATACTCAACAGTGCAATTACCAACAGTTTCTAACGGCGTTTGCACGGTAGTTGCTTTAATAAATGGAAGCGGTGTAAATGCCAACATTGCAAATGCAACAGTCACAATGGTTTACACAGCATCAAGCAATAGCTTTACATACAATACTGCAGGCACTAACAACTTAGCTAACAAATACAGACCTAAAGCTTGGCAATAATCCAACTTTTGAAACAACAAAGTGAGTTAACACTCCTTTGTTGTTTTAGCCTTAAATTAAGATCTTCATTAACGATGCAAGCGCTACCAAATAGGATATTTTAAGGGGGGGGGAATGGAGGCAACTCAAAAAGGGTTTACTTTAATTGAGCTAATGATTGTGGTGGCGATTATTGGTATTTTGGCTGCGCTAGCAATTCCAGCTTATCAAGATTACACTGCAAGAGCGCAAGCGGCCGAAGTATTCATGCTATTAGATGGAATGAAAACCACCATTGTGGCTGCTATGCAAGAGGATCCAACAGTTGCCAATTGTGGAGCTTCAGCTTCTCAAACGGGGAAATATTCAACCGTAGCTCAACCAACCGTTTCTAACGGCGTTTGTACGGTAACTGGAACGATGAAGCCAAGCGGTGTAAATAGCAACATTGTGAATGCAACAGTCACAATGGTATACACAGCATCAAGCAATAGCTTCACATACAATACTGCAGGCTCTAACATCTTAGCCACCAAATACAGACCTAAAGCTTGGCAATAATTCACCAGCAACCATAACAAGACGCTTCAAAATTTTAAATGTCTTGTTATGGTTGTTAACATTCCAACACCACCGCATCAAACCCCTGCTCTATAAAGATAAACGCCGCCGCAGAGCTTCTGCGCCCTGTTTGGCAATAAGTAATATATTGCTTGGTTTTATCTAAATCAGCCATTAAATTTCTTAGCTGATTGAGCGGAAAATTCACCGCGCCATCTATTGCATCAAACTTAAACTCAGATGGAAAACGAACATCAACTAGGATTGCTTTTCCTAAGTCCATTTCTTTCTGAGCCTGTTCTTGCGTCACTTTTTTAATCAGTGGTGCTTTTAGGAGCTCGTTAAAGTCTGACTTTTTAAGTCTTAGTAATGCCCCATCGGCCTGCATGGTCACCGTGACATTAGATTTTCCTTCAGAAACCACGGCTTCTTCCCCAAAAAAATCACCTTTGAGTAAATTTCTCATTAGTTCCGGTTTATTTTGTGAAACGGTAATGCGCGTCATCACTGCATCGCCAGACTCAAGCAGATGGTAGTAATCGCCCTCTGCGCCTTGTTGAACCACCACTTGCCCAGCATTAAAGCCACGTATTGCATACGCTTAAACATCTCTTGAATATTGGCTGTTGGTAAACGGCTAAAAATTCCATTTCTAATTTTTTCTGCGCTAAACATATCCGTGTCGCGCATCCACTGACTGATTTTGGTCGGTTCAGTCAGCACTTTTGAATTGATTTTAAGTGCAGGATTTTCTTGAGGTGCTTTATTTACATGAACGGTCTCTGCGTTTTTCCTCGTGGCTTTGGGCATTGGTTTGATGCGTGAGAGCTGATCCCAAGTCATCATAATATCGAGTAATTCCAAATCAATACGAATGACCTCGATTGCAGTTAAAGCAAGCGCATCTTGCAAAAGTAAACGGCGCTCATCAATAGAGTACTTAGCAGCAGTTGTTCCTGCACGTAAGATTCGTTTACTGCCATCCTGAAAACTCAGCCCCAAATCCCCCGCCAACAAAAACATAAGCTGTGAGGTTTTTCCCATATTAAGGCGCAGCGGATTGATTTCTTTACTCACTCGCTCAACAAAACAAAGATCAGCCAACTCTTGAAGGCGACTGCTAGACAAAGTAGCAAGTGGCTCAAATTGAGCAAGTGCGCTTACTGTAATTGTTGTTTTTGCGGTTAGTTTCATCAAAAAAGCTAATCTTTTTTATTCAATCTGAAAATTTGTCTAATACAGCTTATAAGGATGGCTTCAAGAATAGCTGAAAAGATAAAGGCTTAATAGGCTGATGCTGAGATGTGATAAGTATTGTGCTAATGCGCGTCACCTTTAAAAGTGTCAAAATGACAACTTACACTTTTAACTTGGTCCTATTTCTATGTCAGCGGCAATACAAAACCTTGAGACCATTGTCATCGAAACATCTCAACCGATTAAACAGAGCGTGATTTGGCTTCATGGCTTAGGGGCAGACGGCCATGATTTTGCACCCATTGTGCCAGAGCTCAACATGAATAATACAAGGTTTATTTTTCCGCATGCGCCGCTCAAACCGATCACCATGAACAATGGCTATGAGATGCGTGCTTGGTATGATTTATTTGGCTTGAGTATGCAACATAAGCAAGATGAAGCTGGCATGCGTGAGATGCAAAAAAACATAGAGGCTTTGATTGCCAATGAAGTGGCGCAAGGAATTTCTGAAAGCAAAATCGTGCTGGCTGGCTTTTCGCAAGGTGGCGCGATGGCTTTATTTACCGCGCTTCGTCATCCAAAAAGATTAGCGGCTGTTTTGGCACTTTCGACTTACGTTTCGCTTAAAGAAAAGTTAGGAGAAGAAGCTAACCCAGCAAACAAAGATGTGCCTATTTTGATGGCGCACGGCAGTTTCGATAGCGTTATTACGCTTGATACTTGCTTGGTTTCACGCAACTTATTGGAAAGCCTCAATTACAAACTTGAGTGGCACGAATACCCAATGGCACATTCTGTTTGTGCCGAAGAGATTGATGATATTTCACGTTTTCTAAGCAAGGTTTTTAAGGCCGAATAGGTTAAAATGTCGCATGACTAAACTTCTCACAGAATCTACCTCCGAATTGATTGACGTGACCTTTGAAGCGGCCGTGAGCGAGCTTGAAACTATCGTCAGCCAAATGGAATCCAAACAATTGCCATTGCAAGATACGCTCGCCGCTTTTAAACGCGGCACGGCTTTGTTGCAACATTGCCAAAAAACCTTGGCAGAAGTTGAGCAACAAGTGCGTATTTTGAGCGATGACGGCAAAACTCAGGCACTACAGACATACCAAGACCACGATTAAGATGGATTTAAGCAACGACTTTCAAAGCTGGGCAGCAGGCATACAACAACGCACTGAGTTGGCACTAGATAAAGCCCTGCCAGAGGCCAACATTGCGCCAAATAAACTGCACGAAGCCATGCGCTATGCAACGCTTAGCGGCGGCAAGCGCGTCCGTGCTTTATTAGCACACGCCGCTGGTGAGTTTTGCAGAGCGGAAGCTCATAAAATTGACCAAGCAGCGATTGCAGTTGAGATGATTCATGCTTACTCATTGGTACATGACGATATGCCATGTATGGATGACGATGATTTACGTCGAGGAAAACCTTCGTGCCACAAACAGTTTGATGATGCGACAGCGCTTTTGGTGGGTGACGCTTTGCAAAGTTTGGCGTTCCAAGTGCTCTCAGCGCCTCATTTACATGCAGATGCTGAACATCAAATTAATATAATTCACTTATTAGCCGTTGCTAGCGGTTCACGCGGCATGGCGGGCGGACAAGCAATCGATTTAGCCAGTGTGGGTGAGTCTTTATCGCAAACTGAGCTTGAGTTTATGCACATCCATAAAACTGGCGCATTGATTCGTGCCGCGGCTTTACTTGGTGCTTATAGCGCAACTGCTTTAGATGAAAAGCGGATTTCGGCAATTGACCATTACGCGCAAGCAATTGGTCTTGCATTCCAAGTGGTGGATGACATTTTAGACAAAGAAGCTGACACCGCAACGCTAGGAAAAACAGCGGGCAAAGATGCAGATAGCAACAAGCCAACTTATGTGACCATACTTGGCTTAGCTCGCGCAAAAGTGCTTGCACAAGAACTTTTTGATAATGCAATTGAGCCTTTGAAATCTTATGGCGCTGAGGCAACAAGACTTGTTCAGCTCGCACAATTTATTACCCAACGAGGCTTTTAATGGCGGCTGAATATCCTTTACTCGACACCGTCCACATGCCTGAACAATTGCGCCATTTACCGCGTAAACAATTGTCTGAGCTTGCAAAAGAGCTACGAACCTTCTTAGTGGAAAGTGTCTCTCAGACTGGCGGGCATTTATCTTCAAACCTTGGCGTTGTTGAGCTCACCATCGCTTTGCATTATGTATTTAACACACCAGAAGATAGATTGGTCTGGGATGTAGGCCATCAAACTTATCCACACAAAATTTTAACAGGCCGTCGCGATGCGATGAGTAGCTTACGTAAACCTGGCGGGATTGCTGGCTTCCCTCGTCGCAACGAAAGCGTCTTCGATACCTTCGGCACAGGCCACTCCAGCACTTCGATTTCTGCAGCGCTTGGCATGGCAATTGCCGCGCAGCAAACTGGTTCGGATAGACGTGCGGTCGCGATTATTGGCGATGGCGCGATGACGGCTGGCATGGCCTTTGAAGCCCTCAACAATGCAGGGGCAATGGATGCCAACCTTCTCGTTATTTTGAACGACAATGACATGTCGATTTCACCAAACGTTGGAGCGCTTCAAAATTACTTAGCTAGACTGCTTTCTGGCAGACTTTATACCAATGTTCGTAAATCTGGCGAGCGGGTACTAGGCGTGATGCCGCCAGTGCTAGAGTTTGCAAAACGTGCCGAAGAGCATGTTAAAGGTATGGTGACCCCAAGCACGCTATTTGAAGAGTTCGGCTTCAACTACATCGGCCCAATAGACGGGCATGATTTAGACACGCTAATTGTCACGCTTAACAATATTAAAAAGCTTAAAGGGCCACAGTTTCTGCACATCGTGACCGAAAAAGGTCGCGGCTATGCCCCTGCTGAAAACGAGCCGGGAAAATTCCATGGCGTAGGTAAGTTCAACCCAGAGGATGGCTGTGCGATTAGTAGCTCAAATAAAAAGACTTACACGCAAGTCTTTAGCGATTGGCTTGTGGACATGGCAACCACAGATGAGCGCTTAATCGGCATCACTCCTGCTATGTGCGATGGGTCTGGTATGAATGACTTTGCGGCGGCCTATCCAAAACGGTTTTACGATGTAGGTATTGCCGAGCAACATGCGCTAACTTTTGCGGCGGGTATGGCTTGTGATGGCATCAAACCAGTTGTCGCAATTTACTCAACATTTTTACAACGTGCTTACGACCAATTAATCCACGACATTGCATTACAAAATTTACCTGTAGTTTTTGCCATTGACCGTGCTGGTTTAGTCGGCGCTGACGGCCCAACGCATGCGGGCAGCTTTGATTTAAGCTTCTTGCGTTGCATCCCCAATATGATAGTAATGACGCCATCTGATGAAAACGAGTGTCGCCAAATGCTCACAACCGCATTCAATTTTGATGGTCCAACGGCTGTGCGCTATCCTCGCGGGGGTGGTCCAGGTGCAAATATTCAAAATGAATTAAGCACGCTACCAATTGGTAAAGGCGAAGTGCGCCGTCAAGGTATAAAGATTGCCATTCTTGCCTTTGGAAGCATGGTGTTACCAGCACTTGAAGCCGGGGAAAAGCTTGATGCAACGGTCGCTAATATGCGCTTCGTGAAGCCATTGGATGTGACGCTTGTGGAGTCACTAGCCAACAGTCACGACCTTATCGTGACCATAGAAGAGAACGCGATCATGGGTGGCGCAGGCACGGCGGTCATGGAAGCCATGCAGGCATTAAACATTGCAACACCAACGCTATGCCTAGGCTTGCCAGACACTTTCATTGAACATGGCGTCCATGAAACCATGTTGGCTGAGTGTGGTCTAGATAACAAAGGTATTATTGCTTCAATTGAGAAAAAATTAACCGAGTGATATACTCAAGTATTAGTGCAGGATATTCATAAATTCAGGAACCCAATGAGCCAAGATCACAACTTACCCATCGAAGATGTTCAAAACACGCCAGACGTTCGTCATTTGGCGATTGATAAGGTAGGCATTAAATCTATTCGCCACCCTGTGAAAGTAAAAGATAAAACAGGCGGCGTTCAGCACACTGTAGCTATGTTTGATATGTATGTGCATTTACCGCACAACTTCAAAGGCACGCACATGTCGCGCTTTGTTGAAATCCTTAACATGAACGAGCGTGAGATTTCGATTGAGTCCTTTGAGACTATTTTGCGCGAAATGGTAAAGCGCTTAGAAGCTGAATCTGGCTATGTGCAAATGACTTTCCCTTATTTCGTCAACAAATCTGCGCCCGTTTCTGGCGTGCAAAGTTTGCTCGATTACGAAGTCACATTCATTGGGGAAATCAAACAAGATAAATTCGATATCACTGTGAAAGTATTGGTGCCAGTGACTAGCCTATGCCCATGCTCTAAAAAGATTTCAGAGTACGGCGCGCACAATCAACGCTCACACGTCACCGTAACAGCACTAATTAACGATTTTATTTGGGTAGAAGACATTATACGTATGGTTGAAGAGCAAGCTTCTTGTGAGCTTTATGGCCTACTCAAACGACCAGACGAGAAGTTTGTGACTGAGCGCGCTTACGACAACCCTAAGTTTGTAGAAGACATGGTGCGTGATGTTGCAGCTGTTCTGAATGACGAGAAGCGTATTGATAAATTCATCGTTGAGTCAGAGAACTTCGAATCCATCCACAATCACTCAGCCTATGCGTTAATTGAAAAAGACAAACGCATTTAATTTAGCTTAAAGCATTAAAAAAACCAGCTTATGTAAGCTGGTTTTTTTATTACTAAATCAGATTAGAGCCTGGCTTTTTTGGGCATTACCCAAATAAAGAACAAACAACCCAGCAAGCCAAATACGCCTGAAATGGTGAAAGTCCAACTTGAACCTAAGGCCTCCCAAGCATAGCCACTAACCAGACCACCAAAGGTTCCGCCCATACCATAAGAAACGCTGGTATAAAGCCCCTGCCCTTTTGACTGATGACGACCTTTGAAGTGCTGATGCGTCATCGCCACTGCAGCCGCATGATAAGAACCAAAAGTGGCGGCATGCAAGACCTGTGCGAAAAGCACTATCCACCACCAATCTACTGCCCAGCCAATTAAATTAAAGCGTACAAAGGCAATGAATAAGCTGACGAGTAAAATTTTCTTTAGGCCAAAGCGCTTAGTGAGTTTAGGCATCCACAAGAAAATCAAAATCTCAGCGATGACGCCCAGTGCCCATAGCAAGCCAACATTCGCTTTACTATAGCCATGATCTACCAAATAAATAGAGTAAAACGTGTAATACACACCATGAGCGGCAGCCATCATGAAGCAAGCGGCCAACAATGCTAGCACTTCACGTTGACGCATAATCGCCCATATAGAACTATCATCCGTGTGATGTGGCTCCACAATAGGCTCCGGGATATTGCGAGAAAACACCAAAACCGCAACCATCATCCCCAAGACAGCCCAAAGCAATAAGCGAATATTGAAGATATCGAGCAAATAACCAAGCCCAATCACTGCAAAGATAAAGCCTATTGAACCCCACATTCGAATATGACCGTATCGATCAAAACGATCCCCAAGATGCCCTAACGTAACCGTTTCAATTAAGGGCAAAGATGCGCTCCAAAAGAAGCTGAGCAAAAGCATCACGGCAAATAGCCAGGCATAACTGGTGCTGACAAAAACACCAACATAAGAAATTAAACTCAGAGCAGATAGCCACTGAATAATCGCAACGCGTTGTCCAAGGTGATCTGCCAGCCAGCCCCACAAGCTAGGCGCAAAAATACGTGCCACTTGAAAAAGCGACATGAGGACTGCAATTTGAAATGGGGCAAAAGCGAGTGATTTTAGATACAGGCTCCAATAAGGCGAAAAGGAGCCCACAAATGCAAAGTACGCGAAATAAAAAGCGGAAAGGCGCCAATAAGGGAGTTGCATTCAGGCCTATGTAAATGAATTAGATACTTTTAAGGCCTGAATTTACATCAGCATTTTGAGCCCGATTGCGAAGGGCATGATCAATTAACACCAAGGCCAACATCGCTTCAACGATAGGCGTAGCGCGGATGCCAACACATGGATCATGGCGGCCTGTAGTTTGCATCATCACTGGCTGGCCGTTTTTATCAATTGAGTTGCGCTCTTGTGGAATGCTTGAAGTTGGCTTAAACGCAACATTTACCGTAATATCTTGACCGCTAGAAATGCCGCCTAAAATGCCACCTGCATGATTAGTAGCAAAGCCATTTGGCGTGAGTTCATCACTGTGCACACTGCCACGCTGCGCAATCGATTCGAAACCAGCGCCAACTTCAACACCTTTTACTGCGTTAATGCCCATCATGGCATAAGCAATTTCAGCATCTAAACGATCAAAAATCGGCTCACCCCAGCCCACCGGCACACCTTCAGCAACAACTCTGATTTTTGCGCCAACAGAATCACGCTCAGCACGCACATTGTCTAGATAGGCTTCTAAGTCAGGCATCATTGCCATATTCGGCGTGAAGATTTTATTATCTGGATGCTGTAAATCATCCCAACTTGCAAAAGGAATATTGAGTTCGCCAAGCTGGCTTAGGTAAGCGCGAATGGTCACACCATAACGTTGCTTCAACCATTTTTTAGCAATAGCGCCAGCAGCAACACGCACCGCTGTTTCCCGCGCACTTGAACGACCACCGCCACGGTAATCGCGTATGCCATATTTTTGAGTATAAGTATAATCTGCATGGCCTGGACGGAAGGTGTCCATAATCTTGCTGTAATCTTGACTTCGCTGGTCTGTGTTGCGAATGAGCAATCCAATCGGCGCGCCTGTAGTTTTGCCTTCAAATATGCCAGAAAGAATCTCAACGCTATCCGCTTCGCTACGTTGCGTCACATGGCGAGAAGTCCCTGGTTTACGTCTATCCAAATCAATCTGTAAATCTTCAGCTGACAATTCCAAGCCAGGAGGACAGCCATCCACAACACCGCCGATCGCAGCGCCGTGTGATTCACCAAATGAAGTAAGCGTGAATAAAGTACCAATGGTATTACCAGACATGAGGCTTCTCTTTAATTAGCACAATTAATAAATGTAAGTTTACCATAAGCCACCTGCGTGTTGCGGCGCTCAAATACTACGTCGCGATCAGAATCGCACCGTTTTAAATCTGCCGTAATGTGCCCAATGGCAAATCATCAAGCGTGTGATGACCAATCGCGTAACGAATCAAACGCAATGTTGGAAAGCCGACCTTTGCGGTCATACGACGGACCTGACGATTTTTACCTTCTGAAATTTTTATCTCTAGCCATGTGGTAGGGATGGCTTTGCGCTCTCTAATTGGAGGATTGCGAGGCCATAAATTTGCGGGCTCAGAAATGATATTAACTTGAGCTGGCGCGGTAACAAAATCGCCCAAATCTACCCCTTTTAAAAGTGGCATTAAATCTGCTTGTGTAGGAGCGCCCTCGACTTGCGCCCAATAAGTTTTGATTTCTTTGTACTTTGGATGCGAAACACGGTGTTGAAGTGCGCCATCATCGGTTAAAATAAGCAAACCTTCACTATCCGTATCGAGTCTGCCAGCGGCGTAGACGTTTGGGATAGCAATAAAATCAGCCAATGTTTCGTGATTTTCGTGTGGGCTAAATTGACACACTACACCGTAGGGCTTATTGAACAGAATTAACATAAGTATTCGTTTTTTATTTTTTCAAGTTTTAATACATAGGATTTATCAAGCATGTCATCCAAAATCGTGGTTCCAAACTTTGGTGAAAAAATCACCGTTAACGCAGACAAAACTTTGAATGTGCCTAATCAGCCCATTATCCCATTTATTGAGGGTGATGGCATCGGGGTCGACATTACGCCACCAATGCAAAAAGTAGTAGATGCGGCTGTTGAGAAAGCTTATGGCGGCCAAAAGAAAATTGCTTGGATGGAAGTGTTTGCTGGCGAAAAAGCGACTAAAGTTTACGACAAGGACACATGGCTGCCAGAAGAAACGATGAAGGCCGTAAAAGATTACGTCATTTCAATCAAAGGACCACTCACAACACCAGTAGGCGGTGGCATTCGTTCACTCAATGTGACATTGCGCCAAGAGTTGGACTTATACGTTTGCTTGCGCCCAATTCAATATTTCACAGGTGTTCCTAGCCCTGTGAAACATCCAGAAAAAACCGACATGGTGATTTTCCGTGAAAACACTGAAGATATTTATGCTGGGATTGAATGGGCAGCTGGCACACCAGAAGCTGAAAAAGTGATTAGCTTTTTAAGTGACATGGGCATGCGCAAAAAAATTCGCTTTCCTGAATCCTCAGCGATTGGCATAAAGCCAGTTTCGATTGATGGTAGCAAGCGCTTAATTCGCAAAGCGATTCAATACGCGATTGATAACAACCGTAAATCTGTGACCATTACCCACAAAGGTAACATCATGAAGTTCACCGAAGGTGGATTTAGAGACTGGGGTTATGAGTTAGCCAAGCAAGAATTCGGCGCGGTAGAAATTGATGGCGGTCCATGGTGCAAATTACCTAACGGTATCGTCATCAAAGACTGCATCGCCGATGCGTTCTTACAAGAAATCTTATTACACCCAAGTGACTACGATGTGGTTGCTGCGCTGAATTTGAATGGTGACTATATGTCCGACGCCCTTGCTGCACAAGTGGGCGGAATTGGTATTGCCCCAGGCGCAAATTTGTCTGACACGGTTGCAATGTTTGAAGCGACACACGGTACTGCACCTAAGATTGCTGGTAAAGATATTGCTAACCCAAGCTCAATCATCCTTTCTGCTGAGATGATGCTTCGTCATTTAGGCTGGATAGAGGCTGCGGATTTAGTGCTAAAAGGCGTGGGCAAAGCGATTAGCGCAAAACGTGTAACGCATGACTTCTCATCCCAAATGGAAGGTGCAACACAAGTGGGTAGCGCACAATTTGGCGATGAGATTATTAGCCAAATGTAATTGGCTTTTTAGTCTCAACAAAACAAAAAAGGCTTGAAGTGATTAATTTCAAGCCTTTTTTCAATACTAGCCAAATTTAATATCGGCATGTATTCTTATTGAGGTTAATTAACCTTTTTGAATGTTAGATGCTTGTTTGCCTTTAGGACCTTCAGTCACTTCAAAGCTTACGCGCTCACCTTCTTTTAAACTCTTAAAGCCAGAATCTACAATCGCTGAGAAGTGAGCGAACAAATCATCGCCTCCATCATCAGGTGTAATAAAACCAAAGCCTTTTGCATCGTTGAACCACTTTACGCTACCTGTTGCCATTTGTTACTTCCTTACTAAACTAAAAAGGGAGGCACCCCCAAAAGTTTGCATTTCAAAATACCAATTCTGTTTGTACAGCATGATCTAAATTCGAAATCTCAAACGCCTGTCCGCTTTTTTACTTTTTCTTGTTTTGGCTGTCAAGAAAATTTACAACTCCTCTTGCAACATCTTCATTTCAATCACAATTAAGATTAATTAATTAGATGTTAATTAATTAACATTTATTCATATAAATTAGATAGTTATATTTATTTACAAAACAAATAATAGCGGGCATTATCTTTATAACTAAGGCAGAAAAGAACTGTTAATTAAGCCACATTAACGGTATTAAAAATTGATGAACACACCAACAAAACTGGTCGGGCTTGCCCGGATCTTAGTCCAAAATCAATTAATCACTGAATCACAAGCCATCGAAACGAGCATACAAGCGGCAGGACTTAACGTTGCCTTTATTTCCCAGTTGGTTCAAAGCAAAAGACTCAAACCTATCATCATTGCTGAGACAGCGGCGCATGCTTTTGGCTTTCCAATATTAGACTTAAACGCACTCCCTACAGATTTTATACCCTCAAGAAACATTGATGCCGAACTGATGTTAGGCCAACGCATCATGCCTTTGATGGCGAGAGGAAATACACTATTTGTTGCGCTATCTGATCCGACAGAAGCCACAAAGTCACTAGATGAAATTAAGTTTCAACTAGGCATGTCCATTTCAGTGGTTCTGGTTGAAGACGACAAACTTGGTAAATGGATAGATAAACTCACCAATGGCAATGAAGCCAGCATGCAATCATTGCTAGACGACGCCGATGGCATAAATGAGACCTCATCAAGCGAGCAAAAAAGCATCGATGTGGATGATGCACCTATCGTTAAATACCTACAAAAAATTCTGCTAGATGCGATTAATTTAGGCGCATCCGATATTCACTTCGAACCTTACGAAAAGTTTTATCGCATTCGATATCGAATTGACGGTGTTTTGCGCGAAATCGGCCAACCACCACTTACCATCAAAGAAAAACTAGCCTCACGCATAAAAGTGATTTCTAATTTAGACATCTCGGAAAAACGCATCCCACAAGATGGTCGCATGAAGCTTACACTATCAAACAGACGACATATTGATTTCCGTGTGAGCACGTTGCCTATGATGAATGGCGAAAAAATTGTAATGCGTATTTTGGACCCAAGCAACGCCCAATTAGGCATTGAGGCGCTAGGCTACGAGCCAGAACAAAAAGAGGCTTTGCTAAATGCAGTCAGCCGTCCTTACGGCTTGGTCTTAGTCACTGGCCCCACGGGGTCAGGCAAAACCGTTTCTTTATATACCTGCCTCAATATTCTCAATAAACCTGACATTAATATTTCAACCGCTGAAGACCCTGCAGAAATTCCTTTACCTGGGATCAACCAAGTAAACGTCAACGACAAACAAGGGCTCACCTTTGCATCAGCACTAAGAGCATTTCTTCGACAAGATCCGGATGTGATCATGATTGGTGAGATTAGAGATTTGGAAACTGCTGATATGGCAATTAAAGCTGCTTCAACAGGCCATATGGTTTTATCCACACTACATACCAATGATGCTCCTTCAACGCTGACACGCTTAATGAACATGGGCGTAGCGCCATTCAATATCGCCTCTGCCGTTTCTATTATTACCGCACAGCGGCTTGCAAGACGTTTATGTCCGCACTGCCGCAAGCCGACAAAGGTGCCAACCGAAGCGCTTATAAGTATGGGATTTACCGCTTCCGAACTTGAAGGCGACTGGCCGTTATACGCAGCAAATGAAGATGGCTGCGACCAATGTACGGCTGGGTACAAAGGCCGCGTTGGTATTTACCAAGTCATGCCGGTCACTGAAGCAATTAGCCGCATCATTATGAAAAATGGCACTGCGCATGACATTGCTGACCAAGCAAAAATCGAGGGTGTAAAAGATTTGCGCCAATCAGGGTTGCTTAAAGTAAAACAAGGCTTAACCACACTGGCTGAGATTGAAGCCGTGACCAATATTTAATGAAAGCACCCATCAAATGGCTGTAAGCTCAAAGAAAGGAATCCTTTACCAATGGGAAGGTAAAGATAAAAAAGGCAACCGCGTTAAAGGGGAAATGAAAGCATCGGGCGAAGCTTTCGTCAGCGCAACCGTCCGCAGACAAGGCATTACCAATATCGTCGTTAAAAAACAAAACGGCTTCAAACGGCCTAAGAAAATCACGGAAAAAGACGTCACATTATTCACTCGCCAGCTTGCAACCATGCTCAAAGCTGGCGTGCCGCTTTTGCAAGTATTTAATATCGTCGGCAAAGGCAACAACAACCCTTCAGTCACTAAATTATTGGCGGATATCAAAAGCGATGTGGAAACGGGTAGCAGCCTCAGCCAAGCTTTTAGAAAACACCCGCTTTATTTTGATAGCCTGTTTTGTAATCTCATTGGCGCTGGCGAACAAGCAGGTATTCTGGATGATTTGCTTGATCGCCTTGCCAGCTATAAAGAGAAAATTCTCGCCATCAAAAGCAAAATAAAATCCGCTCTCATTTATCCAATTTCTATTATTGTGGTGGCGTTTGTAATTACCGCAGTCATTATGATTTTTGTAATTCCTGCGTTTAAGGAGCTATTCTCCAGTTTTGGCGCCGACCTACCCGCTCCAACCCTATTAGTAATGGCCATCTCAGATGCTTTCGTAGCCTATTGGTGGTTAATTTTTAGCAGTATCGGCGGCGGATTGTGGTTTTTCTTTTACACATGGAAACGCTCGGTCGCTATGCAAAACAGTATGGATCGACTATTGCTCAAACTCCCTATCTTCGGAGAGCTCATGCGCAAAGCCACCATCGCCCGTTTTTCACGCACACTTTCCACGATGTTCGCCGCTGGGGTGCCTTTGGTTGAATCCTTAGAGTCGGTTGCGGGGGCCTCTGGCAACCACGTTTATTTTGAAGCCACTAAAAAAATTCAGAATGAAATCAGCACAGGTACCAGCTTAAGCAGCGCCATGGACAACTCTAAAGTATTCCCCAATATGGTCTTGCAAATGGTGGCGATTGGCGAGGAATCAGGCACCCTGGAAGACATGTTAGCCAAAGTGGATGATGCTGTAGCTGCCATTTCAAGCCTGATGGAGCCTGTGATTATGGTAGTACTCGGCACATTAATTGGTGGCCTAGTCATTGCCATGTATTTACCCATTTTTAAAATGGGCGAAGTGGTAGGCTAATAAAAAAAGGGGGGAGAACTTACCTTCCGTTTTAGGCATCAACTTGTTGAACTGTTTACTTTTTAGGTGACAAGACCAAAGCTTTTTCAATTTCAGCCGCAGGATAAGCGCCCAACATACGCTTACCATCCGCAAAGAAAATCGTCGGCGTACTTGTCACACCCCATCGTTTAGCCAAGGTCGCCACCTTATCAATTGGCGCCTCACAATTGCCTGTTTTTTTAGGCAACTGGCCATTTAATGCCCAATCTTGCCAAGCTTTGTTTCGATCAGAAGCGCACCAAATGGCTTTAGCCTTGTTAGCTGCGTCGGGATGAAGCTGCTCCAAAGGCATCAAAAATGTGTAAATCGTCACATCCGTAATGTTGCTCAATTCATTTTGCTCTAAGCGCTTACAAAATGGGCAGTCTGGGTCAGAAAATACCGCCATTTTACGACTACCATTTCCTTTCACTACTTTAATCGCTTGGTCAAAAGGCAAGGCTGAAAAATCAATCTTCGACAAATCAGCCAAACGGTCTCCCGTCACATCTTTTTTAGTTTTTGAATCGACCAAATGCCCTTCAGCAATCAAAAAGCTAAATTTTTCATCGGTGTAAACGATTTGACCGTTCATATAAACCTCATAAAGCCCCGCATAAGGTGTCTTCACAACGCTCTCTACTGACATTTTTGGATAAGCCGCCTCAACCGCTTTTTTTAGTGAGGCTTCATCGGCCCAAACGCTTGCAGCATAAATTGAGAGGATTGCTGCAATGAGTGATTTTTTTAACATGCTTTTCCTATTAAATTTTCTTGTCATTTTTTGTAAAAGATTTAAATCAGTGCTTGCTTCATCAAAGCGCGTTTAAGTATGGGATGCCTATTCGGCAAGCTCAAACCCCAATTGCGCAAGCCCCTAACAAAAGCCTGCTTACTATCAAAAGCCTCATATAGGCCGTGCGTTAATCCTTGCATCGCTAATACATCCGCTTTTCTTAAACGCTCATAGCGACGCAATACGAATCTGTCGCCAATATCCGCGAGTGGATTTCGCTCAGCAAGTATCGGCGTCAATTCGACCACATCACGGAAACCAAGATTCACACCCTGCCCCGCCATCGGATGAACTTGATGCGCCGCATCACCTACGAGGGCAAGTCTATTAGCAACCAGAGCACTTGCGTGTTGCTTTACCAACGGAAAAGCAACTGCTGGCGTAATGCAATGCATCTTACCCAAAGCATTGCCACCCGCTTGCTCCACATGATTCGCCAATAATGCTGGCGTTAATGCTAATAGCTCTTGTGAGTGTTTGGTAGAAAACACTATCGAAACTCTGTTTCCTGCCAAAGGCAACCAAGCCAATATTCCGTCATCCACAAACCATTGTCTTGCAATATTTTGATGTGGCAATTCCACCTCAAAATTAGCAACGACACCGACATGCTCATAGACAGTTTTTTGTTGGCTCAAACCCGCTTGCGCTCGCAGCCAAGAGTTGCCGCCATCTGCAGCAATCATGAGCTTTGCTTTCAACTGTGTGCCATCCGCTAGTTCCAAAGTCACGTCTTGCTCATGCAATTCAACTGAAGACCCTTCAGCGCCAATCATCACATCAACATCTAGGGTTTGCAGTTCATCCCAAAGCGCTTTTTGTAATGCGGAGTTCTCAAGGATATATCCGAGGTTGTCGGCAAAAGCATCTTCCGCATTGAAATTTAAGGCCTCAGCATTTACATCACCCCAAATTTGCATTTCTGCAATCGGCGTAATTCTTTCTGGGTTCATCCGCTGCCAAACACCTAAATCCTTTAACCAATCTGCATTACCTGGGCTAATTGCGTAAATACGGCTATCCCAATCATCATTAGCCAGTTCAACCAACGGAGATTTTCTATCGACCAAAGCCACTTTAAAGCCATGTTTAGCCAAAGCCACTGCTGCAGAAGCGCCTACCAAGGCCGCCCCAACAATCACAATGTCATAATGTTTTGTCGTTGCATTCACTTAGCCACGACTCCCAAAACTCATTTTTCTGACCAATCGAGATTTCACGGGCTTGAGTAAATCAAGCATCCCTAAACTCATTCCACGCAAACTTGAAACGCCAACGATATCGTTAGAAAATAAATTGACTAAAAAATCAGTAAACATCAAACCGCGTTTGGTATCTGTTTTACGGTCTTGTTGGTAGGCGCGCATCATCGCATTCTGCCCCCAAGCCTCTGGTGCAGTATGGGCAATTTGTTGTGCCAACTCATAAGCATCCCGCAAACCAACATTAAAGCCTTGCCCCGCAACTGGGTGCATCGTTTGTGCTGCATTACCAATCACTACTAAATGCGGCGCGGTGACTGGATTAAGATATGAAAGTTTGAGCGGGAACGTAAGGCGTTTACCTACACTCAAAAAACGCCCAACCCGGTCACCAAAATGCCGATGCAATTGACTTAAAAACTCAGCGTCATCCAGCGCCATCACTTGAGCAACTTCGGCTTGTTTGCCCGTCCAAACCAATGAAAAATCTTTACCATTTGGCAACAAGGCAACAGGTCCCATTGGGGTAAATCGTTCATATGCGATATTGTCATGCGGCAATTCACATTTCACTTTAGTCACCAAAGCATCGTGGCCATACATTTTGGTTTCACGCTGGATACCAGAAATATCGCCCAAGCTCCGTCCGCCATCCGCCAACACCAGAAGCGAGCTGCTTAAATGTTGTGATGTTGAAGCCTGATCAAACCTCACTGTCGCCGCATCTAAGGCGGGTTCTATATGCGTGGCTTCAGCCTCATAAATCACTTTCACATCATTAAATTCGGCCAATGCCTCATCCAAAGCTTTTGTCAAAGCGCCATAAGAAAGGACATAGCCTAATGCTGGCAAATCATGGTCTTGGGCTTTGAGTAAGCTTCGACCAAAACTACCGCGCTGAGAAATATGAATGGTATTGATGGCTGTTGCCTGTGCATCTAACTTCGCCCAAACGCCTAACTTTTCAAGGATTGCACGGCTACCGTATGAAAGTGCCAAAGCTCGCTGGTCTTGGTAAGTAGCGCCTTTAGCGCGTGCCTCCAACATGGTAACTGCAATGGCTTTATGCTTAAGCGTCAACGCTAACGTTGCGCCTACTGGACCACCCCCAACGATAATCACAGGATCAGTCATCTTGCATCAAGGCCTCAATCTCGCACACTTTTTTTGGTGCAGCCTTGGTGATGATTTCACAGCCGCTTTCGGTCACTACAGCATCATCTTCAATACGAATGCCAATATTCCAAAAGTGCTCAGGCACATTATCAGCGGGGCGCACATAACAGCCCGGCTCAACGGTCAACGCCATCCCCTTTTCCAGCATTCGCCAAATGCCTTGCTTATCTTTATATTCACCAGCATCATGCACATCTAAACCTAACCAATGACCAGTACGATGCATGTAAAACTGGCGATAGCTACCTGTTTCCAGCACTTCTTCCGCACTACCTTTACACAAACCAAAATCAATAAAGCCGCGAATGAGCACATCCAATGCGGCTTCATGCGGCGCATTCCAGTGATTGCCTGGTGAAATCTTAGCGATTGCGGCGGCTTGTGAGGCTAACACCAGCTCATATAAATCTTTTTGTGCCGCGCTGAATTTTCCGTTAACCGGAAAAGTACGGGTAATGTCAGAAGCATAACCATCTAGTTCGCAACCCGCGTCAATCAGGAGCAAATCACCATCACACAACTTGGCATTGTTAGCGTTGTAATGCAAAGTGCAAGCATTTGCGCCACCTGCAACGATGCTTGTATACGCTGGCGCTTGAGCGCCGCGACTGTAAAACTCATGTAAAAATTCCGCCTCAACTTCATATTCCATCATGCCAGAGTTAGTAAACTGCATGGCACGTTGATGCGCTGACGCAGCGATATTAGCTGACTGACGCATAATGCCGATTTCGTAAGCAGACTTATACAAACGCATTTCATCTAAATGCTTACGCACATCCACCACTTCATCGGGCGCACTAACGCCCGTTCTGGCTTGTGAGCGCAATTGATTGAGCCAAGCTGTGACACGCCCATCCCAAGAAGCATCTGCACCCAAGCTGTAAAAAAGCTTAGCTTGATTCGCGATTAATTTTGGTGCTATTTCATCTAGTTGATTAATGGAGTAAGCTTCATCAATACCAAACTCAATAACTGCCGCCTCAGGCCCATACCGAAACCCATCCCAAATCTCGCGTTCCATATCTTTATCACGGCAGAACAATACCGTTTTTGGCGCTGCGCCAGCGATTATAAATAAAACAGACTCAGGCTCTTTGAAAGCAGAAAGATAATAAAAATAGCTATCAAAACGGAATGGATAATGACTATCTCGATTGCGAACAATCTCAGGCGATGTGGGAATGATCGCTACACCCTCACCCATTGTGTTCATCAAACGACGCCGTCTTAAGCTAAACTCATCTAAATTGATTGGCATAAACTTTTCTTATCAATGACTTAATTGCGTATCCAAAAACGTCAAACGTTCCGGTGTGCCAATATCGTGCCAAACCCCTTGATAATGTTCACCAGTGACTCGGCCTTTTTCCATTGCAGATCTTAACAACGGCGCCAGTTTCGCAGCTTGATCTCGCTCAACATCAACAAATAACTTTGGGTGATATATCCCAACACCAGAAAACGTCAGTTTAGGATTTCCTTGGCCATTTACTTTTCCTGCATTAAGAGAGAAGTCGCCGTCAGGATGCTGCGGCGGATTATCCACCATGACCAAATGCGCCAAATTAGGCGAATCTAATTGCAAAGTCGCAAAATCGATCTCAGTAAACACATCACCATTGACCACTAAAAACGGCGCATTACCTAACAAAGGCAACGCATTAGCAATCCCACCAGCAGTATCTAATGCTTCAGTTTCTGGACTATAGTGGATGTTCAATCCCCACATAGCTCCGTCACCTAAAGCTTGCTCAATTTGCTCACCAAGATGCGCATGATTAATCACCACTTCTTTGAACCCGGCTTTAACCAAACGTTCCAAATGCCAAACAATCAGCGGTTTGCCGCCAACAGGCAGAAGCGGTTTAGGGGTATGGTCGGTGAGAGGACGCATGCGCTCTCCACGACCAGCGGCCAAAATCATGGCTTTCATTAGAATGTGTAACCCGCTTTGAGCTCAACGCCCGCAAGCTGATCAAGCAAACGCAACATTGGCTTTAATTCAATATAGCGGTCGCAAACACGACGTAAATAATCCATCACCAAAGGCATATCTTTTAAATAGCCATCTTTGCCATCACGATGGTAAAGTCTTGCAAAAATACCTAACACCTTGATATGGCGCTGCGCGCCCATCCATTCAAAATCACGGTAAAAATCTGCGACATCTTCTGGCACAGGCAATCCGGCTTTTCTTGCAGACTGCCAGTAGCGCACTGCCCAATCTAAAACCTGATCCTCTTCCCAGCTAATGTAGGCATCTTTAAGCAAAGAAACCAAATCGTAGGTAATTGGGCCATAGACCGAATCTTGAAAATCCAAAATACCTAAATCATGCGATCCAGTTTGCACCATCAAGTTACGTGAGTGGAAATCTCGATGCACATACACTTTTGATTGCGCCAAGATGTTGGTATTGAGCAAATCAAAGGTTTTTCTCATGGTCTGTTGTTGTGCATCATTTAGCGTCACATTTAAATGCTTAGCCACATACCAATCTGGAAAAAGCTCCATTTCACGAGTCAGGAGCGCTTCGTCATACTCAGGGAATACGTTCGGCTTGCTGGCGAGTTGCATAGTCACCAAGGCATTACTGGCATCGCGATATAAATCTGCCGCCACTTCCAAGCCATTTGGCGCTTTTAGCGCACCTAAGAAAGTTGTGTTACCCAAATCAGAAAGCAACAAAAATCCATTTGGAATATCTTGCTCAATAACTTTCGGCACATTCAAACCAGCATCAGCAAAAACTTTAGCCACATGCACAAATGGCGCGCAATCTTCTTGTGGGGGGGGCGCGTCCATGGCGATGTAAGTGACATCATTCACAGTTACTCTGAAGTATCGCCTAAAACTGGCATCCGCTGAAGCTGGCGCTATCTGATAAGGGGTGTTTTTTAACACCACGGCCAACCATTCGTTCAATTGCTGCAATCTTTCCAATTTATCTATCCATCAACAAAATTATTTGAGGCTAAAAACGCGAAAACTGCCATTTTTATTGTTCAAAAAAGCTAAAAAAACACATCTTTACGCTATCATACTAAGATAACGAAAAAGGTGCGTGAAGGACCATTTAATATGCGATTTTATCACCCAAAAAGAAAGACGCGCTCACTTTAATATTCGCGAATACTGATATTGAAATTTACCTCATTTATTTTTAGTGCCATCCTTGTAATTTTGAGGATGCAAATTGCTTGGGCAGATGACACCACGTCACCTGAAAGCATTACGGCAAACAACGAAGTTGTTGGGCTAACATTCGACCATGAATTGTTATCAGAATCAGCCCCCATTGAGCCAAGCGAGCAATCTTCCACTCCAAGGCCAGATGTGCGTATCAAACTACGCATGAGTAAAAGCATCAATAATTTTGAAAGCCTAAACAATCTAGAAGAAATCGACACCCTTGACGCATTAAGCATTAAAAATCAAGCTGATAAAGAAACCGCCATCATCGCTAATGGTGGTGTAATCATTGAAGGCGACCGAATCACAGAGCTTCTTGACCGGAACATCACCGTTTTTGGAAATGGCGTATTGAAAAACAAAAGCTCATCAATTAGTGGTGATCGCATAGAGTTTGATCTTCTAACACACTCTCTAACTTCATCAGGCAACGCCATCTTTGATAACAAAGATATTCTCACAAAAGGCACTCAACTTCATCAGAACATTGATGAAAATACTGGTGAAATGATTAAACCAGTTTTCACATTTTACAAAAACTTCATCACTGTAGCACCTGACCGAACTTTACTAGGAGGACCAGCAATTCTTGGACAGACCCCATCGGCCATTAAAGAATATAAGCCAAACGCTCCGAAGGATAATGAAAACAAACAAAACCAAGCTAGAGGCGACGCTGATATGCTTTATTTCGACGGGGAGACAAAGAAACGTCTTATTAACGCTAGATACACTACTTGTTCAACCAACTCGGACGACTGGTACATCAACTCAAAAGAGATTACTTTAAACACCGAGTCTAATAAGGCAGTTGCAACAAATGCCACAATTGAGTTTAAAAAAATACCTATCCTTTATACGCCTTGGATGAGCTTTCCATACGCCAATCAAAGACAGTCAGGCTTCATTAATCCTACTATGGGAAGCACTACTAGCAGCGGATTTGAAATGGATTTTCCAATATATTGGAACATCTCACCTGATATGGATGCTACCGAAACAAATCGCTACTTAAGTAAACGTGGTTTGCAATTAAATGGTGAATTTAGATATTTAATAGAAAACAATAAATCTTACGGCATTGAGCAGTTGCAATACTTAGCTAATGACAACCTTGCACACAAAGACAGGTATTTTATTGGCTCATATAATAAACAAGATTTTGGCAATGGCTTAAGTATGGGTATTAACTATAATCGTGTATCAGACAATCAATACTTCTCAGACCTATCAACCCAGATTTTAATAACCAGTCAGGTTAACCTGCCACAACAATTTACAGTTAACTATAATAAATATGGATGGCAATTTGGCACGACAATTGAAAAATTTCAAAACTTAGATCTTTCCTCCTACTCTTACGAGCGCCTGCCACAAATCTATCTAAACCGCAGTGACAGTTTCGATTGGGGGAAAAGCACATTTCAAAACCAATATACTGAATTTAAAATTGACCCGCTTGCTACCAATCAAGCAGTTAAATCCGGCTCTCGCTTGTTATCACAAGCAAGCGCAAGCTTCCCAATTAACAGTGCCTATGGGTTCATAACCCCCAAAATTGGATTTAATTATGCAAATTATAATTTAACTGATGTGGACCCAGTTCTTTCAGGTTCGCAATATGGAACCATGCTTGATCAATCCTCAACAAGAAACATTCCCATCTTTAGTTTAGACAGCGGCCTTTTCTTTGAAAAGGAAATAAAGTACGCAGATGAATCCTATACTCAAACTTTGGAACCACGGCTATTCTATGTCTACGTGCCTTACCAAGACCAATCAAAAATGCCTGTTTTCGACAGCGCATTGGCCGATCTCAATATGGGAACCCTTTTTTCAGAGAACCAATATGTTGGTGGGGATAGAGTTAATAATGCGAACCAACTAAGTATGGCCATCAGCTCAAACATTCTTGACTCAAACGGAAGACAACTAGTGGGAGTGTCTTTAGGCGAGCGACTTTATTTTACAAATCAACGTGTATTTTTACCCGGAGAAATAGTTCGCTCTGGAGATCGATCTGATTTAATAGGAACATTGACAGCAACGCTTACAAACGCCGTGAAAATTTCTTCCGCATTAGACTACAGCACCGATTCTGGACAAATAATTAAGGGGAATCTTGGCTTACGTTATAATCCAACTCCGGGTAAGAGCTTGAACTTAAGCTATCGATATACGAAGGACAACATAAATCAAGTGGTTGGCTCAACTCAATGGGCAATTGGGCATGGATATTATGCTCTTGCAAATCTTAACTACTCAATTTTAGACGGGAAAACGGTCGAAATGGTTACAGGGGTTGAGTATGATGCGGGCTGCTGGCAATCTAGATTTGTAGTTCAACGCGTTCAAACGGCAACCGCTCAAGCAAACTATGCCTTCTTCTATCAACTTGTGCTTGGGGGAATGACGTCCATCGGCACTAGCCCGCTTGATATCCTCCATAGAACCATTACTGGATATAAAAACAGCTCTATGATTCCTGATAATTATAGACAAGAATACAATGAATAAAATATACGGAGCACGAATGTTCAATTTGAAATTTGTATCAATTTTTAGTCTGCTTTTATTCTGCTTATCAGTCAATTCTGAGCCTTTAATGCAATCTGAAATCATCAAAATGGACCGCATTGTTGCGATCGTTGATCAGGTGGTTATTACCGAAAATGAATTAGCGGACCGAATTAAAACGGTGACTGCTCAGCTAGAAAAACAAGGTACAGAATTGCCGCCACCAGCTGTGCTAGAAAAACAAATTCTTGAGCGTATGATTACTGACAGCCTTCAGTTGCAGTTTGCTAGCCAAACTGGGTTGCGGGTCGATGATAATCAATTGGATAAAACCATCGAGCGTATTGCAAATCAAAACAAAATGGATATTCCAACTTTCAAAAAGGCCTTGTTAGAGGATGGCATCCAATATCGGAAATTCAGAGAGGATATCCGCAACGAAATTACCTTAGCCCGCCTTCGTGAAAGAGAAGTAGATAACCGGATTAATATTACCGAGTCAGAGATTGATAGTTTTATTGCCATGCAAGCTGCATCAAACAGCTCTGACGAATTTGAAATCTCGCATATTCTGGTTCGTGCTCCCGAAGATACAGCCCCTGAAGATTTAAAAAAGCTTCGTGCAAAAGCAGAGGAAGCCCTTACGCAACTCCAAGGCGGAAAAGACTTTGCTAAAATTTCTGCTAGCTTTTCGGATGCTCCGAATGCGCTTGAAGGTGGTAGCTTGGGTTGGAAAAATGGCTCTCAAATTCCAGCGCTATTCTTTGAGGCACTGAAACCACTTAAAGCCGGCGAGGTCAGCGGAATTTTACGCAGCCCAAACGGCTTTCATATCCTAAAAGTAACGAATCGTCGTGGCGGCACATCACCACTAGTTGTTGGTCAAACGCATGTTCGCCACATTCTAATTAAATTTAGCGAAGTCGTTTCAGAAAAAGATGCGATGACTCGAATGATAAGCATTAAAGAGCGTCTTGATAATGGCGAAAAATTTGAAGATTTAGCTCGTCAATACTCAGATGATGGCTCAGCAAAAAGTGGTGGAGACCTGGGCTGGGTAAATCCTGGTGATACAGTGCCTGAGTTTGAAAAAACCATGAACGCACTTGCCCCAGGTGAAATCAGCAACATCATCAAAACGCAATTTGGCTTACATATTTTGCAAGTGATTGATCGTCGCAATCAAGACATGTCTAAAGAAGCTGCACGAATCAAAGCGCGCCAAGAAATCCGAGCCAGAAAATCGGATGAAGCTTTTCAAGATTGGGTGCGTGAGCTACGTGACCGAGCTTTTGTTGAGCTTAGACTCGAAGATAAGTACTAAGCTTTAATCCTGACGTGGCAACCACACTACCTCGTATAGTTATTACCGCTGGGGAACCGGCAGGCATCGGCTTAGATTTATGTGCCATGCTGGCACATCAAGCGCTTGCGGCTAACATCGTGGTGATTGCCGACCAAGACGCTTTGCGAGCTCGCGCTAAAGCACTCAATATAAAATTGGACATAGCTTTATACCAAGCAGATCAAGCCCCCTCTGCACATGCTGGTAACGGCAAAATTACTCTGTTGCATCAAAAAACTACCACCGTGGTTGCCGCAGGCAAACTAGACAAAGCCAACAGCGCTTATGTTTTAAAAATGCTATCAACTGCGCTTAAAGCCTGCCAAGAAAGCAAGTTTGACGCGATGGTCACCGCCCCAGTGCACAAAGGCATCATTAATGAAGCAGGCTTTAAGTTTAGTGGCCACACCGAATTTTTAGCTGAAGAAACCAACACTGAACAAGTGGTGATGATGCTGGTTGGTGGCGGGATGAGGGTTGCGCTAGCAACAACGCATTTGCCACTGACTAAAGTAAGTGAAGCAATCACAGCCGATAGTCTCACAACAACCATTCGCATTTTGGATGCTGATCTTAAGCAAAAATTTGGCATCGCGAACCCTCATATGATGGTCGCTGGGCTCAATCCGCATGCAGGCGAAAATGGCTATTTGGGTGATGAGGAAATCAAAACGATCACGCCAGTGTTAGAAAATTTACGTGCTGAGGGCATGAATTTAATTGGCCCACTTCCTGCCGACACAATGTTTTCGCAAAAAAATATTGCTCAAACTGATGCTTTCTTAGCCATGTATCACGACCAAGGATTAGCAGTGCTAAAACACGCCAGCTTTGGCGAAGGCGTGAACGTCACACTTGGCCTGCCGATTATTCGGACTTCTGTTGACCATGGTACGGCGTTAGACCTAGCTGGCAAAGGCAATATTGAAATTGGAAGCTTAATTGCGGCAATCAAACTAGCCATTAAATTAGCGCACACAAAACGAAATACGATATCTTAATGAAACATATTGCAAAAAAACGCTTCGGCCAAAACTTTCTGACTGACCAAGGCGTCATCTTTAGCTTAGTGGAAGCCATTTCACCAAAGGCTGATGAATTAATGGTCGAAATTGGCCCTGGTTTAGGCGCACTGACACAGCCGCTACTCAAAAAAATTAATCATCTACACGTGGTTGAAATCGACCGTGACATTATTAGCTGGATGGAAAGCTTTTACCCAAAAAACAAACTGACCATCCATAACTCTGACGCACTGAAATTCAACTTCGCGGAACTTGCAAAGCTCAGCCCAGACCACAAAATTCGCGTCACAGGCAACTTGCCTTACAACATTTCTACGCCGATTTTGTTTCATCTATTGAGCAACATCGACAGCATTATCGATATGCATTTTATGCTGCAAAAAGAAGTGGTTGAGCGCATGGTAGCAGCCCCAACAACTTCAGAATATGGGCGACTTTCAGTGATGTTGCAATATCGCTTGAAGATGGAATATCTCATTACAGTGCCCCCTGAGGCCTTTGACCCAGCACCAAAAGTGGAATCAGCCTTTGTCAGATGCGTGCCACACGACGCACTGCCCTACACAGCCAAAAACGAAGCGCTTTTTGCAAAAGTGGTGACTGCAGCTTTTGGCCAACGCCGCAAAACTTTACGTAACACACTAAAAGAATATTTAGATGATGCAGGCTTTACAGCCGTTGGCATTGACTCAGGACTCCGAGCTGAAAATTTATCGGTCGCACAATTTGTGTCGATTGCAAACTTTTTAGCCTGATATAATTTCAACCATTCAAGCAAACCAAACCTTCAGGAGATTAATATGCGTGTAATTCTGCTCGGCGCACCTGGCGCAGGCAAAGGCACTCAAGCCACTTTCATCAAAGAAAAATTTAACATCCCTCAAATTTCAACGGGTGATATGTTGCGTGCGGCCGTTAAAGCTGGCACTCAATTAGGCTTGGAAGCAAAAAGCTATATGGACAGCGGCGGTTTGGTGCCTGATGCGGTTATTATTGGCTTAGTTTCTGAGCGCATTAAAGAAGCTGACTGTGCAAATGGCTTTTTATTTGATGGTTTTCCACGCACTATCCCTCAAGCTGAGGCAATGAAAGCAGCTGGTGTAGATATTGATTACGTTGTTGAAATCGACGTACCAGATGAAGCTATTGTAGAGCGCATGAGCGGTCGTCGTTCACACCCTGCGAGTGGCCGTACTTACCACGTCAAATTCAACCCACCAAAAGTGGCAGGCAAAGACGATGTAACTGGCGAAGACTTAGTACAACGCGAAGATGACCACGAAGCAACCGTATTAAAACGCCTTGAGGTTTACCATAGCCAAACTAAGCCTTTGGTTGATTACTATGTAACCTGGGCCAAAAGCGGTGCAGCAGGCGCCCCTCAGCATGTCTTCGTGCCTGGCCTTGGCGAGATGAATGCAATTCGTGACCAAATTTTTGCAGCGTTGAAATAAGTTAATTTCAGCAAAAAAGCATAGTAGTTTTTGACAAGGGCTCGCCAAACCCATAAAATGGTGGGCTTGCTTAATCGCAAGTCACTAGGATGGTGATGTAGCTCAGCTGGTTAGAGCGCAGGATTCATAATGGAATCCTGCATCATCCTCAAACTCTTATTCTAGAACCATCCAATACAATTAATCCCTGCTGCTTTCCCAAAATCAGCACAGGAAGGGATTTAGGATGGCTTCTTTCTCCAAAACTAAGTTTGACACCTATCGTGTCCAAGTCAGACGCAGTGGTATTCCATCTATCAGTCAAACATTCAAGACCAAAGAACAAGCCCTTATCTGGGCTCGGAAAATTGAATACGAATTAGACACTGGCATTTACCTCAGCAAAGAAAATACGGAACGTATAACCTTTGCCGAACTCGCGACTCGTTATATCAATGAGGTCAGCCCTAAAAAGAAGGGGGCCAAGCAAGAAACCTATCGTCTAAGTAAAATCATCAGAGAATTTAAAGACTTTCGAATGCATCAAATCAAGAGCATGCATATTGCGACTTATCGGGATATGTTACTTAAACAGGGCTATGCTCCTGCATCTGTCCTCAATGACCTCAGTTTGATTAGCCAAGTGTTCGAGATGTCTATCAAAGAATGGGGTATCCCCCTATCCAACAATCCATGCCGAAACATTAAAAAGCCTAAAGTGACCAATCAACGTTCAAGGACACTGACCAAAGAGGAAGAGGCACTTTTATTACATTACGCAACCCTATCTAAAGCAAAGCTACTCCCCCATCTCATTAAAATAGCCCTAGAAACTGGCATGCGACTTGGTGAACTACTATCACTCACATGGAATCATGTTTATCTAGATAGGCGGTTTGCTTATTTGCCTGATACCAAGAATGGAACATCAAGGTCGGTTCCACTATCTTCTAAAGCAATTCAAGAGTTTGGAAACATAAAAAGGCACCCTGACAACAATCGAATCTTTTGGACTTGGACTCACAACAGAGCCGTACAGAATGTTTGGCAAAGAGTTTGCATTAAAGCAGGGATAGATAATTTACATTTCCATGACCTACGGCACGAAGCGACAACTCGCTTATCGGAAAAGCTGCCCAATATCTTAGAACTGTCATCCGTCACAGGCCATAAAGACTTGAGAATGCTGAAACGCTACTATCATCCAAAAGCTGAAGAACTCGCTCTAAAGTTAGGGTAGAGAAAATACTCTAGGGACAATTTAAATTTGATGGCTTATGCAAGGTGATAGACTGCAAAAGATAACGCGTTCTAGACGCATAATGTGCATACGAAGCACCATTTAAACGCTAAATAGCTACATCTTTAGTTTGTTTTTTGGTGCTAAATGCTAACTATATGCATCAATGAGTTGTAAGAGCATAATAGCCTTAAATATTATATGGATTTTATGGTTTGTCTCATGCAATTAAAAAAGCCCCAGTAATGACAAATGCGGTTAATTTACTTAATACTGTTAGAAAATAACCATGCCTTTACGAGTGGATAATTCCTTAGAGGATTATGCCACTCGTTTATCACAGTGGTTTAATTATCAAAGAGCTGTTGCACTCGATAACTCTGAGTTGTTCGACGTGCATACTTGGTCTGAGTACCCTGAAGTTAATAATGCTGTTAATCAACTTTATTCAATACTACTCGAGCTACCTGACTTTAGAGGTCATGCAGTCCTTCGTAAGAAACATCTTAAAGTTATTATTTTGCATTTGTATGTAGTTTGGTTTAAAGACCCAACTCGTTACACGTCATTGAATCGTCATAAGGCTTTCTACGATGACCTAGAGTCACGTTATAACAAGTTATTTATCCGAAAAGTAATCATATCTATAGTTGATGCTCTTCATGAGCTTGACTACATTGAGTTGCACCTTGGAACTTACGCTCGTGAGCCAGGCTATAAGTCAAGATTAACCCGTATTCGTGCTACCGAGAAATTAACCAATCTTTTCACAGAAAACCATTTCTCCCCTGAAATGGTAGAACGTGCACCGACTATTGAAACAATTATTTTGCGTGACTCAGAATCACCAGATTCTAAAGAAATCATTGATGTTCGTTATCTTGATGAGAGTGACCCAAGGATAATTTCTTGGCGTGAGAATTTAGTTGCATATAACAACTTATTAAGACGAACTTACATAGATATTCCTTCAGCTCAAGATGGTCGCATTGTATGCAGACAGTCTGCTCGAGCCATTCGTTTACGACAAAAGCCTAAAGTAATATCTATCAACCAGCATGACAAGTTTGTTCGACGAGTATTCAATTATGGTGACTGGAACCTAGGAGGTCGCTTTTATGGTGGTTGGTGGCAAAGAGTCTCTGAAGACTGGCGTTCTCAAATCAGGATTTGGAACAATCCTGTAACAGAAGTCGACTATAAAGGCCTTCACATCAATTTGCTTTATAGAAAAATTGGCATTGTCTATGCCGACGACCCTTATCTTTTGGATGGATACGAGCAGACTGGAGAAATGAGACAGCTACTCAAGCTAGTTCTTTTGTGCTCGATTAACGCAGTTGATAAAACGACTGCTATTAAAGCTATCAATAAAGATGTGAATTTCAATCCTGAGGATTATAGTTGGGTGCGTGAAGAAGAAATTAATATTGGTCTTTTAGTGGATGCCTTGGCAACTAAACATCCTCAAATCGCTGAAAAGTTCTTTTTCAAGAATCAAGGCATCGAATTGCAAAATCTAGACTCAATGATTGCTGAAAAAATTATCAGTCACTTCACTACTCAAGACATTCCTGTCTTATGCGTTCATGATTCATTTGTTATTCAGGCCAACAGGGCTGAAGAACTCAAGGAAGTTATGGAGCAAGCCTTTTTAGAGGCTTTCAGTGAGTCGGGGTTAGACCAAGCCATTCCACCAAGTACAGATTTAACAGGGCTAGCATATGGCCAATTTGCCATAATTCTCTCTCATCCAGATTGGCGTGATGTACTAGATAGTCTTTATCGTGAACAGTATGACTACCCAAACTGGACAAGAAAACTAAGAAAATTCAGAGAAATAACTCAAGCTGCTTGATTTAATCCAAACTACTATCAAGCCGAAAACAATTTTTTAGATTAGCAGTTTGAATTAGCCTAGGTCTTTAAGTATTTCCAAGAACTTTATTTTTACGCATCGGCAATTTTAATTAAATTAATAATTGCCACATTATGCTCACCCCTCTGAACCCCTTTCAAGATGGTTAGAACTAATTCCCATCATCATAAAAAACTCATAAGCAGATGACCTAGTGTTGTTTTTTTACAACAAAAAAAAACAAACGGATGCGGGAGTAGTGATTTCTCTTTAAGTTAAAAAGCTATCAAGCTAGAATAAGGAAGAGATATGTTGTAGTGTATTTTTTAAAAAAGGAAATTTATATGAATAAGAAGATTTTAGCGTTAGCTGTGAGTGGTTTATTTATATCAACAGCTGCGATGGCAGAAGACAAAAGCTGGGAAGGCTTCAAGATTGGTATCGGTATTGGCGGTCAAATTTCCCAAAGCAAGGATACAACATCAGCTTCACATAATTTCACAGCTAACAACAGCTACACCACCTCTAGCGGTAGTGGCAGCGATGCCGTTACTAATGGCTTTGGTGCAAATGCTCATAGCAACCTTCAAAATTTAACGAACACTCAATTAGACTCAACAGCTAGTTTAACTGACCATGGTACAACACCAACATTCACAGACACTCAAGTAGGTGGCTCAACACCTGGTGGTTTTGTAGATGGTGCAACAAACGTTTACAACCGAAATTATAACGTAACTGAAACATTCACAGGCAGTGGATTTAGCTCAAACGACCTATCTAAATCAAACGTATTTGGGACTATCGAAGCAGGTTACGATTGGCAAATTAACGACAAAATCGTTGTGGGTCTGAATGCCTCATATAATCTAACAAGCAAAAACAAAACATCTGGTACTGGCGGCGGTGAAAACAGCGCGGGTTGGACTGAGTCTTATACATACAACACCATCACGAACTCCACCTCATGCTCTGGAAGTTGTGGCGGTAGCAGTGGTGGTAGCACTTACACATACAATTCAGGTGGTAACCAAAATACCGGAAGCCCAACATCTGCTTACTCAAATGCCGGCACTCAAACATCCCAGGTTGGAGTCAACTCTTCTGTAGAAACAGGCAATTCATTTGACCTAGGTGGTCGTATTGGCTATCTTGCAAACAAAGATACTCTGCTATTTTTATCTGGTGGTGCGTCAACCATTAGAGCTAAACAAAATATGTCATATACATCACATGCAACACTTGATGGCTCTAGCGCACTTGGTGCGGAAGGGTCTACTAATAGCTACAACTTCACAGCCACTCAATCTGATAGCGATACAAGAATTGGTTACTATCTAGGTGCTGGTGTTGAAACAAGATTGGCCGATAATATAACAGCAAAACTTGAGTACCGTTATGCCGACTACGGAACAATGACTCGGAGTAGCAATGGCACTCCCACACTAACTGATGGCGGTGGCAATACTTTAGAGTTCTATAACTCAATCAACGGAACCATGACTTTATCTCACTCTTCAGAGATTACGACACAAAGTATTCGTGCTGTAGTAAGCTATAACTTCTAGATTAGTTTATTAAATAGATTGATAAAAAAGCCCATTTAAGACATGGGCTTTTTTATACCCATCAAATCTGTTTTGCATAATCATGGGTTTAAAACAGCCGCTAATTTTAGTTGAGCACAATATCTAGAAATTTTGAAACCTGCTTTTCTAAATCATATTGCTGTGCCGCTTGGGTGGCCAAAAGAACTGCATTTTCATAAGAATGAGAATCAACCATCAAAGATTTCAAAACATTAAACCAAGGCAAAGCAATCTTCTCATCGACTAATTTGTCTGGGTTCATTCGCGAATCAACTGGGATGTCAATCAGGAAACCACCTCCCCCTACAAACTCGGCCGATCCTCCATGAGATGCGACCAATACAGGAATCCCATTGAGCAAAGACTCAATAATTAATCGCGAGCCACTTTCGTGCCAAAAGGAAGGGACCAAAAGCATTCTAGTTTTAGAGAAAACTTCACGCATATCACGCTGAGGTGGATAGACAACGACGTTAGGAAAATCATCTGATGACAAACCAAAAACTTTCAGAGAATCATCCCATTTACCTCTTGATTCGACCACAAGAAATCTTACCTGAGGAAGTGCTTTACGACACATCAAGGCCAACTGGGCGACCATGCTTACACCTTTCTCCAAGCTTGGGTTGACAAAAGTAATGAAATTAGGCTGTCTATGCTTCGCTATGACCGAGAGTTTATCTATAAACTTACCCACAGGATGTAACGAGACTTTAAGTCTTTCCTGATAGAGCTTGGCTGTAGAATAAGAATCGGTAACCATAACATCAACATCACGAAAAGAGCGTGAGTGATAATAGTTTGGATTTGCCAAATAAAATACATTTCGAATGCCATGAGCTCTAGACTCTCTTAAGATAGACCTCTCTAACAAGTAGCCTCCGAAAGTAATTAAAACATCAGGCTGGTAGCTCTCAATTAGCTCTGTAAAATAAAACTCAAAGGCTTCCCCCTCAATGGAGCTTACTAGGTCTCGAACCCAATATTTAGTTGACAATAGGCGATATTCAATCCCGTGCCAATTTACAGAAAAAAATTTACTATCACTAGGCGAGGAGGGGCCTCGCCTTGCTGCTTCCTCAGAATCGTAGACTGTGGCACCCATTACTAGGACTTCATGACCTAAATTGACAAGACCAGCAAGCAAAGTACGAATACTAATTGCTGCCCCATTTGTCTCATCTATAAGGCAATGCGGTGATGCAAACAAAAATTTCATTCAAATCTCAATTGAATTTATTAAGGATTTAATTATCGCATAGCAAAGAGAGTTAGAATTGTTCGTACCACCATGATGAGCTAGATAACCTTTTATTTATATAAAAATAGAACAGACCCTAAAGACATATTTCAATGGGGAGAAATTTCCCCTCCTTCCTCAGTGATTTATGACGTCAAGCAATTAGCAGGCTTACATATAAACCAAGGGCACTACTAATTCATTTCATATTGAACGTTATGTTAAATTGCTACACTGGTTGTAATATTTAGCGTTAGTATAGACTCTCTACTAAAAAAGCAGCCTAAAGTTCATTAAGTTCATCAACCTGTAACCATATTTAAGCTATAGTTAAGCTTCTTAATTTTATGAAAGATTCATCAATGAAACGTATTATTTTCCTTTTCTTAGCTTCATTAAGCTTAGTTAACACTTCATTTGCTGAGGATAACAAGCCTCACCATTGGACTTATGGTGAAGTTAAGGAGTGGGGTGAGGTTCCTGAATTTGAAACATGTAAGTTAGGTAAAGAACAATCACCAATTAATATTATTAAAAAAGATGTTAAGAAATCAGATTTGCCTGCAATTGAAACAAACTACGAATCATCAAAAGCTGAAATTGTGAACAATGGTCATACCATTCAAATTAACTTGGCTGCTGGTGGTTCTGCTCAATTAAGGAATGATGAATATAAATTAGTGCAATTTCATTTCCATACACCAAGTGAAGAAAAAATTAATGGCAAGAATTATCCAATGGTTGCTCACTTAGTACATAAGAATGCAGATGGACATCTTGCTGTCATTGCACTTCTAATTAAAGAGGGCAAAGAGAATGCGGCGTTAAAGAATGTATTTGCAAATCTACCAGCAGAAGAGGGTAAGAGCGATTTAGCTAATGAAATTAATGTGACTGATTTATTGCCTGCTTCATTAAAATATTATGGTTTCAATGGCTCCTTAACTACTCCACCATGCTCTGAAGGTGTGGCTTGGCATGTTGTAGAAAAACCAATTGAGTTATCAAAAGCTCAAATCAGTGCATTTAAGAAAATATTTAAAAGTAACGCAAGACCAGTTCAACCATTAAACGGACGAGTAATTGAAGAGTCGAACTAGCACCGTAAAGTTGAATTAAATCTGATAAATTTAGCCCACCTTAGACGTGGGCTTTTTTACGTTAAAAATTATATAAAAATAGAACAGCCCTTAACTGCAATTATTGAAAGGTGAGGAATTTCCACCTCCCTCACGCTAAATTCAATAGCACAATTTCAGCACAAACTAGCACAGTTTTTCTACATAAGCGGCTCTCTTCTTGCCTGTAAGCTGGAGCGAATGCTATAATGCTCGGCTTAGGTTTTGGGGGATAATTGAACCCACGACCTCAAGGGCGAAAGCCCGTCAAAACAAGCTGCAAAGCTTGTTTAATTATGAATCGGTAGCAATGTTTAGTTGTTATTTTGGTTCAGAAAAAGGTTCGGTGATGTAGCTCAGCTGGTTAGAGCGCAGGATTCATAATCCTGAGGTCGTGGGTTCGATCCCCACCATCACCACCACTTACAACAAAGCCCAATGCACCAAGCATCTGGGCTTTTTTGTTGTACGAAAACAACAAATCATCATTGCTTGTGTTGTATTTGATATACATCAAAGAGCCACGCATTTAAAGCACATAAAATCCATCCATCGAATTTAGATTTACTATTTTTAACGAGGATGGAATCATGAAAAAAACACTATTAGCTTTAGCAGTTGCGGCTGCATTAGTGCCTTCTTTAGTAATGGCTGAAGCTGGCGACATCGTTGTACGTTTGCGTGCAACGCATATTTCAGCGGATGAGAGCAGCTCTTTAGGTGCAACGACGGCTGCAAATTATAATCTCGCAACTGCTCAAGCCTTGTACGGTTCATCAACAGCGACAACGGCTGAACTTCGCGTTGACAGCAACACAATTCCTGAGATTGACTTTTCATACTACATCACAAAAAACATTGCTGCTGAGTTAATCTTGGCTGCGGGTACGCGTCATGACGTAAAAATCACGGGCTCAACCGCCAATCCTACAACAAACAACCCTAATCTTGGAAGTGTAAATCTTTTGCCTCCAACTCTAACTGCTCAATGGCACTTTAATCCAGATCAAACAATCGATCCATACGTAGGCGCCGGTTTATCATACGTTCGTGCAATGGATAACAGCCTTAATTATTCAAATAATGCAACAGGTAGTTTGCCGATCAGAATAAGTCGCAACTCTATCGGGCCAGCAATCCAGGCTGGCTTTGATTACAACTTAGAAAATAAATGGCTATTAAACTTTGACGTTAAGAAAATCTGGTTTGATACTAAAGTTGAGGCAAACACTGGTACAGGTTGGACAAAAATTGACCAATTAGATGTAAATCCATGGGTTGTTTCAGTAGGCTTTGGTCGCAAGTTCTAATTTAGTAGCACAAGTAAAACTCCCGTGAATTAACACTCACATGTTGTTAGTTCCACCCTCGCCCCTGTTGTCACCAGCAGGGGCTTTTTTTCACACTTTAGTTGTCAGTTTACTGACGCAGTAAGTTGAGGAAGCCCCCTGCAGGCTTGGCTTATGAAACTAACGACGACAAAAAAGCCAAGCAAGCTCGGCTTTTTCCGTCAGTAAATATTAAATAATCTTCGAAAATCTCGCTCTGTTTTGATCTGTCTGTAAGTAGCTGTCAAAGTGCATCGCGATGCCTCTGACAAAGAACCAGCCACGGCTAGTGACTTGAATAGTTGCGTCATCCACTTGAACCAAGCCTTCTTTTTCCAAAGCTTTTAAGCTAGCAAGTTCCGTTGCAAAATATTGCTTAAAGTCGATCATGTACGCTAATTCAACCGCTTCAAACTGCAACTCACCTTGGCACATCAGCGCCATAATTACCGCACGGCGCACCAGATCATCACTACTCAAGGCCAAGCCTTTAACCACTGGCAATTTACCTTGGTTAATATGGTCGTAATACTCTTCTAAAGTTTTTGCATTTTGGCTGTAAGTACTGCCCACACGCCCAATCGCTGAAACGCCCAGTGCAATTAAATCGCAGTCTGGTTGCGTGCTATAGCCTTGAAAGTTTCGATGCAAACGACCTTGACGCTTAGCAATCGCGAGCGGGTCTGTCGGCAAAGCGAAATGATCCATGCCAACATATACATAGCCCGCGCTCAGAAAAGTAGAAATGGCTATTGAAAGCATTTCAATCTTGTCTGCAGCAACCGGTAAATCTTCTTCACGAATTTTGCGTTGGGGCTTGAAGCGTTGCGGCAAATGCGCATAAGCATAAAGCGCAATACGCTCTGGCTTAAGCTTAGCCACTTGCTGCAATGTACGAGCAAATGAAGCCGGAGTTTGTTTAGGCAAACCGTAAATTAAATCGACATTCACAGAATCAAAACCCAAACGTCTTGCTGTGCCAACTAAATCAAATACTTGTTCTGCAGGCTGAATACGGTGCACGGCTTTTTGAACTTGAGCATCAAAATCCTGCACCCCAAAACTTAAACGATTAAAGCCTAAATCAGCCAAATGCGCTAAACGCTTTTCATCCACGGTACGTGGGTCAATTTCAATCGAATACTCTCCATGCGGCGCAAGCACAAAGTTACGCTTAATCATGTCCATCAACTGAGTCAGTTCTTCATCATTAAAGAAAGTAGGTGAACCACCGCCCAAATGAAGCTGGCTTATGGTTTGACCTTTACCCAAATGCTCAACATGCAAATCAATCTCACGGCGCAAATACTCTAAATATTCTGTGCCGCGCTCATGTCGTTTAGTAATAATTTTGTTGCAGGCGCAATAAAAACAAAGCGACTCGCAAAATGGAACGTGTACATAAATAGACAATGGTAATGCCATGCCGCCCACGCGACGCTTATCTAAAGCTTGTTGATAATCCTGAATGCCAAAAGCGTCCACAAAACGATCCGCCGTTGGGTAAGAGGTATAACGCGGACCAGCCACATCATATTTCTGTAACATCTCATGCGTAATTTCTTTTAAAGCATCCGTTTCGCTTTGTATTGTTTTTTTGCTTGTATGCTCTGAAATTGAGATGACTGACATGACTTACTTCCTAATTTTACAAAGTTTTACTTGTTATCACTCTGACAGCTTAACGCGCAAAAGTCCTTGATATAAATCAAATGATTAGCCACAAGAAATCTATTTTGAAACCCATCAAAATCACCATCAAATCAAAAACTAGTATTTTCAATATCTACCCTCAAATGCCTTATCGCTGTATGCTTACGTAATGAATGATCAAGCAAAAAATGTATGACCGATAACACCTTCAAAGTAGCCTGCTCAAACTGTAATCTTCGTGAGCTTTGTATGCCTGTCGGCCTAGAGGTTGATGACATGAAAAAGCTTGATGAAGTGGTCGCAACTCGTCGCCAAGTAAAACAAGGTCAAATGCTGTTTAGTAACGGCGATGCCTTCACCTCGCTTTACGCGATTCGCACAGGATTCTTCAAAACCTGCATAGCTAATGAAGATGGTCGTGAACAAGTAACTGGCTTTCAAATGGCGGGAGAAATTATCGGCCTTGACGGTATCGTTACCGACCAACACAGTTGTAACGCCGTTGCACTCGAAGACGCTGAAGTCTGCGTGATGCCATTTTCCAACGTTGAAGAGCTTTCACGCGAATTTCCTGTGTTACAGCGTCACGTACACAAAGTAATGAGCCGAGAGATTGTTCGCGAGAATGGCATGATGATGATGCTAGGCAATATGCGCGCTGAAGAGCGCTTAGCTGCTTTTCTACTCAATCTAGTGCAACGTTTACACGCCCGCGGATTCTCACAATCTGAAATGATTTTACGCATGACACGTGAGGAAATTGGCAGTTACCTTGGCCTCAAGCTTGAAACAATTAGCCGTACATTCTCGAAGCTAAGCGATGACGGAATTATTGAAGTCAAACAACGTTACGTAAAAATCCTTGCGCCTGATGAATTGAAAAAGATTTTCAATCCGCAGTCTTGCCAAACCTGTATATAAAAAATGGCTGATGACCAATACCTTACCGTCGCAGACCATAACCGTGACGTTAGTGGCTTAACTTATATCTACCCAGTTGTGTCTCGCCGTGCTGGCGGCGTTTCTATCGGCATCAATCTCAATATCAATAACGCCTGCAATTGGCGCTGCTTATATTGCCAAGTACCCAATCTCACACGCGGCACGCCGCCACCAATTAATCTACAATTACTCGAAAAAGAGTTGCGTGACTTTCTTGAATATATTGTTAATGGCGACTTTATGGAGCGCTATGTAGCTGAAGGCGACCGCAAGCTTCAAGACATTGCTTTCTCTGGCAACGGCGAGCCCACTAGTGCAAAAGAATTTCCTGAAGTGCTTAAAATTGTTGAAAAGCTCTTGAATGAATTTGATTTATTAAATTCAACTATTGCACACCCAATTAAAGTTCGCTTGATTACTAATGGTAGCTTGATGGATAAGCCACATGTTTTAGCAAGCATGCGCCACCTCGCCAAAATTAATGGTGAAGTATGGTTTAAGGCTGATGCCGGGACATCCGAGGGTGTCGCCAAAATCAATGATGTCAACATCAATATCCCGAGTGTAATTAAGCGCATCAAAGCTTGCGCCGCTGCTTGTCCAACTTTTGTGCAAACGTGTATGGTGGCGATTGATGGTGTTGCGCCAACCGAAGACGAAGTAACGGCTTATATTGAATTGCTACAGCAAGTAAAACAGGCTGTTCAAGGCGTCCATTTGTATGGCCTTGCAAGGCCATCTATGCAGGCTGAAGCGCCTCGATTAAGCCGTCTTTCATCAGAGTGGCTTGAGGGTGTAGCGAAAAAAATTAGAGCGATAGGCTTAAAAGCTTTTGTGAGTCCATAACCAATAAAACAAATCTTGCAGGCAATAAAAAAGGCACAGAATTCTGTGCCTTTTTCGTTTTAAGCTAAAGCTTAAATTTCGTACTGTGGACGACCTGCTTCTGGCCAGTCCAAGTGGTAGAACTGACCACGCGGTTGGTCAACACGCTCGTAAGTGTGCGCGCCGAAGTAATCGCGTTGTGCTTGCAACAAGTTTGCTGGAAGCACTGCGCTACGGTAGCCATCATAATATGAAAGCGCTGCGCAGAAGCCTTGTGCAGGAATACCATTCGTCACTGCTAAAGCAATGACTTTACGCCAGCCAGCTTGGCCGTCGTTCATTGCTTGTGTGAAATATGGATCTAACATCAAGTTTTTCAAGCGTGAATCAAGTGCATAAGCGTCCGTGATTTTTTGCAAGAAACGTGCGCGGATGATACAACCACCGCGCCAGATTTGTGCGATTTCACCGAAGTTCAATTTCCAGTTGTACGCAACTTGTGCTTTATCAATCAATTGGAAGCCTTGGGCGTAAGCACAAATTTTTGAGCAATACAAAGCGTTTTTAATCGCCTCAATAATTTCTTTCTTGTCAGATTCAGTTTTAACCACTGGACCTTTAAGAATCTTGCTAGCTTCAACACGCTCTTCTTTCAAGCTTGAAAGTGCACGTGCGTAAACTGCAGCTGCGATTGCATTCGCTGGCGCACCTAATTCAAGCGCATTAGCCGCAGTCCATTGGCCTGTCCCTTTTTGACCAGCAGCGTCCATCACCATATCAACCAAATAACCCTTACCAGCTGGGTCTTTTTGTTGAAGAATATCGCCAGTGATTTCAATCAAGAAACTTGATAATTCGCCTTTGTTCCATTCTTCAAAAATCTTACCGATTTCGCCAGCTTCCATACCAAGCAAGTTTTTCATCAACCAGTAAGCTTCGCAAATCAATTGCATGTCGATATATTCAATACCGTTGTGCACCATTTTCACATAGTGACCTGCGCCGTCTGGGCCGATGTATTCAGCACAAGAGAAACCGCCTTCAACAGGCTTGCCTGGTTTACCGCCTTCTAAAGGTACGCCAGTTTTCGGATCAACTTTAGCTGCAATATCACGCCAGATTGGCTCTAAGCTCGCCCATGCTTTACGTGTGCCAGAAGGCATCAAGCTTGGGCCAAAACGCGCACCAGTTTCACCACCAGAAACGCCCGAACCAATAAAGTCGATACCTTTAGCTGCTAATTCTTTTTCACGACGAATCGTGTCAGTCCATAAAGCATTACCGCCATCAATGATGATGTCGCCTTGCTCTAAGAATGGTAATAATGCATTAATAGTCACGTCTGTCGCGCTACCTGCTTTTACCAATAAAATAATCTTACGTGGGCGCTTAATGCTCAACACGAAAGAAGCTAAATCCGCATGACCCACAACATTTTCATGTGAAGGCTCATTCTTCTTACACTCTTCAATAAAATTCACCATTTTTTTAGGGTCGCGGTTGTATACCGCAATGGTGTAGCCATGATCGGCAATATTGAGGGCAAGATTTTGCCCCATCACAGCAAGGCCAACGAGGCCAATATCAGCATTTTTAGTGGTCATTTTCTTCTCTTTTGGAGTTGTTTAATGGATGTGAAATGGCGCTTCACCAAATCAACAGAGGCAGAATTATAAATCGAATTCGCTTGCAAAGCGCGCACTAAATCCGAATTAATCCAAAATCATTAAATTCATAGAAGTTTTGGAGGGTTTTTAACAAGCAAATAATAAAAAACTTCATGTACTGATGAAAAATGCAAATTTGGATCGTATTAGATTAATAAATTTACAAAAGCTATTTAAGAAATCAATTTGATTTAAAACATAAGGATACATATGCCATATTTAACATATTTTATTTTATTTAATAATTGACCATAAAGCACACTAAATCAATGTTTTTATTTTGAATTTTTGCATGATAAAATTCAATAAAACTAATAAAATGAACAAATTAAAATAGTGACATTTAAAATTTAAACGTTTTTCGAATTACACCTATTAAAGTTTATCTAATACATACCAGTTAAAACAGGCTTAAAAACTTGAAGAAGAATATTAAACACAAATTGACAGCAGTCGCCCCTTTAAGATTTGCAACCAAAGCAAGCGTCACAATGGGCACATATCTTATATTCTCATTCGGTATATGTGCTTTAAACCAGGATGCAATCGCTGCAGATTTACAAGCCTTAAATTCAAAGCCAAACACAACCCTATCGGCGGCGGCAAATGCAGCAAATGCTGCTGTGGCCGCTGCAAACTCTGCTGCGCTGTTATGCTTGCTGCAGCAAAACGTGTCATTGCTTTGGATGCTGGCAAGGTAATCGCTGATGGCGACCGTGAAAAACTCGTCCGAGTTAACTAAGCATCCTTTTAAGTAGAGCAAAGCGGGGGGGTCTCCACGAGTGTGGCTGAAAAGTTTAAATGCAAGTTTTTAGCCCCGCTATTATTTGTATTGGTATCACTTAGCCTCTATTTGGTTTACCTTAGATGCTTCTACCCGCCACCTTTCGCACCTATTGTTAAACCCCATTTCAAACGCACGCCCCTCCTCGCGCTCCTCCTTCACACTATTAATCTAAAAGCGGCATTGCCGTTTTAGCTGAGCACAATAACTGCTCAGCATTCGTATTAATTGCAATGATTTTATGTTTCTGAGGTTTAAATTGATGCATCCATGGCTTTACTATCGGCTTTTTAAGTTAATTTTGTTAACTATGCATTATTTGCGCTTCGGGCAAAGCAAAAAGTAGGCGGCAAATTTAAGTATAATGAATCTCCATTTATCATGACCTCGCTATGAACAACATCAAACTCAGCAGTTTTATTGCCATCTCTTCTCTCATCTGCATGGTGCTCGTTTTACACATGGCGCCTACCCTACTCATCGGCATGCTGATTTATTTACTAGCTAAAAGATTGGGAGACAAGCTCAGTCTAAAAATGCCAGAAAAGCCAGCGCGGTTAATTGCCGCCGTATTGATTACCGCCATCATAATTGGCGGGCTAACCAGTGTAGGGATCCTATTATCAAAGACGATAGGCAATGAACAAAACTTAGCTGGCTTGGCTGCCAAGCTTGGTGAGAGCGTTAACGACATTCGAAATGATTTGCCTCCAACTCTACTCAGTTACTTGCCAGATAGCCTACTCTCACTAAATGGCTCAGTGAGCGATTTAATTAAAGAGCACACACGAGAACTTGGCGGTGCAGGCAAGGAAGGTCTTCATACTTTCGCGCATATCTTAATCGCGATCGTTGCGGCCCTTTTATTATCTGTAGATTCTTTTTCAACACTTGCAAAAGCTCAACCTTTTGCCAAAGCGATGCGTGAGCGAATCCAATTATTTGGCAAAGCATTTGAAAATATCGTATTTGCACAAATCAAAATTTCAGCGATTAACACCTTGCTCACTGGCATTTTTTTGTTAATTGTTTTGCCACATTTTGGCGTCAATTTACCCTACAACAAAACCTTGGTGATCGTCACATTTTTTGCTGGCTTACTCCCAGTCATTGGCAACCTCATTTCCAACACGATCATCACGGTCATCAGCATAGGCGTTTCCTTCAAAGTGACGATTGCTGCTTTGGTATTTTTGGTGGGCGTCCATAAACTTGAGTATTTCATTAATGCCAAAATTGTTGGGAGCAGAATTCATGCTACCGCTTGGGAGCTTTTACTCGCGCTTCTTATCATGGAGGCATTGTTTGGTATTACCGGTTTGTTAATCGCTCCCATCCTTTACGCATACATCAAATCCGAGCTATTACTAGCAAAGTTGATTTAGGGATATTTGCAATATGGAACTCCGCGCACAGGCGCTATACATCTTGTCTCAAACCAACTTCACAGACAAGACCAAAGCCGTAGCAGCGTTATCTAACGCTTGGGCATCTGGAGGCTGTAGCTTAGATACAAGCATTAAATTTGAAGTGCCAAACAACATTCCTGGCCTACCAATCAAGCCAGATTTAGTTTCTCCCAAAGATGTCGCTCGCCGGAATATGCGCACTACTGAAGGCCGTGCGGTCATGATTCACGCCCTTGCCCATATTGAGTTTAATGCGATTAATTTAGCTTTAGATGCGGTTTGGCGATTTGCAGATATGCCTCAAGAATATTACGCTGACTGGCTCAAAGTCGCGGTTGAAGAGGCTTACCATTTTACTTTGCTCAACGAGCACCTCATCAAGTTAGGTTATATTTATGGTGATTTTCCTGCGCACAATAGCTTATGGGAAATGGCGACCCGAACGACGGATGACATCCTAGCGCGCATTGCTTTAGTGCCCCGAACAATGGAAGCGCGTGGGCTCGACGCTTCGCCCGCGTTACGTTCAAAAGTAGCGCAAGTGGGCGATATGGAAGCTGCAGTGATTTTAGATATTATTCTGCGGGATGAAATTGGGCACGTAGCTATCGGCAACTTTTGGTTTAATTGGCTGTGTGAAACGCGTGGTTTGGAGCCAATAAGCGCTTATGCTGCATTGGCAAAACAATATGAAGCACCAACACCTCGGAAGCCTTTTAATCATCAAGCAAGGCTAGCGGCTGGTTTTACCGAACAAGAGCTCGCTTGGCTAGAGAATGCATAAAAAACTTACCAGTAAATTAGCGCTAGATGAATTTTCCAACAGTTACGAAGTGGCGCGTAGTTTAAATCGTCAAATCCATTTCCATTTAGGCCCTACCAATTCAGGAAAAACCTATCAAGCACTCCTCAAACTGCAAGCAGCTGAATCGGGCGTTTATCTTGCTCCACTGCGCTTGTTGGCGATGGAAATTCGAGACCGGTTGATGGAAGTCGGCGTACCTTGTAACTTAATTACGGGCGAAGAGCGCCAATTAATTTCTGGCGCAAAACACACTGCTTGCACGGTCGAAATGATGAATCCAAATCAAGCGGTGGAAGTCGCAATTATTGATGAAATTCAAATGCTACAAGACGAAGCGCGCGGTTATGCGTGGACTGCAGCGCTCATTGGCGCCCCAGCAAAAGAGGTGTTTATATGTGGCGCAAATAGTGTCACCGCCCCATGTATCAGAGCTATTGAATCATTAGGAGAACAATACGACATTACGCATTTGGAAAGAAAAACGCCTTTATTGCTTGAACATGAAGGCGTAAGCGGTAAAAAATACAATCGCGCCAACCTAAAAGGCAAGCTGCAAAAAGGCGATGCCGTGATTGCCTTTACGCGCAAAGACGTCCTAACTTTAAGCGCAAGATTTCGCCAATGGGGACATGGTGTAGCCTCAATCTATGGTGCATTATCCCCTGAAGTAAGGCGCACTGAATCCAAGCGATTTTGTGAGGGGGATGCTGATATTTTAGTAGCAACAGACGCCATCGGAATGGGGCTTAATTTACCGATTCGTCGTGTGATTTTTTCCACCATTGATAAATTTGATGGGGTGGCTAGTAGGCCTATTAATGCCACAGAAGTGCGCCAAATTGCTGGTCGTGCTGGCCGCTTCGGCATTTATGAAACAGGCTATGTGAGCGCGTTTGAAAACGATGAATTAATCCACCTCGAGCACATGCTGACCACATCTGATGTGGCTAACTTGCAAAAGCTACCCATCTCACCAAGCTTCACCCAAATATCTGAAATCGCAGGCACGCTTCATACTTATAAAATCAGTGAGGCGATGACTTACTTTGCTGAACGCATGCGCATCAATAGTGATCTGTTTGAAATTGCGCCCTTGCAAACACAAACCCAGCTTGCTTTCTTAGTCGATGAATATGCGCCTAAACTCAACTTAAAAGACAAGTTTATCTTTACTTGTGCGCCGACTGGATGGGATAAGCCACGTGAGCGAGATTATTTCTTAAGCTGTTTAGATTGTGTAGCAAATAACCAAAAGAAAGCACTACCAGAAAATATTACTTGGCTAAACTCAACCAGCCCAAAGCATTTAGAAGACGCAGAGGATTTGAGTAAAGACATCAGCTTATACGCTTGGCTAGCGCATAAGTTTCCCAAGCACTTTTATCAGTTAGAAGACTTGCCTATCTTGAGAAATAAGGTGAGTCGATACATTGAAGCGGCTTTATTGGTTCAAGCCGGATATAAAGACACATCAAAAGAATTAATGTATCAACTAGGTCAGAGTTAGTATTTCCTGAATTGCCCGACTACTACCCCAAAAATTTCTAATTGGCCTTGAGGTCGAATGGTTGGATAGGCTTTATTGGCAGGATAAAGCACGAACGCTTTACCTTCGCGACCTAGCGTTTTTAATGTGAATTCATTATCGACAATCGCTACCACGATATCGCCGATGTTTGCAGTTTGTTTTTTCTCGACAATAACAACGTCATCTTGAAAAATGCCAGCGTCTATCATTGAGTCGCCTTTGACGGTGATTAGCACCGTGTCAGATGGTCGCTCAATCAAATAATCATCAATGCTCAAACTATCACTTCTGTCGCTCAATGCGGCGGTTGCGAAGCCTGCTTGCACTGTACTCTCTGCGAGCACACGGTCAAAAAAACGACGCCCTGGCTTAAGTCTGCCATCTGGCGCAGACTCAATGAAGTTCAAAAGTTTTAAGCGAGCAACTAGGGCAGTCACTGCATTTTTAGACTTAAAACCTAATAGTTGAGCGATTGCAGCGTAAGACGGCAAGATTTTTTGATCCGCATAATAGTCTTGAAGCTTGCCTAAGTAGTAGATGTCATTAGCCATACACATTAGAGTACTGTACGAACGTACATGCGTCAAGCATTTCATTTTCACAAATAAAAAAGGAGCGAAAAATCGCCCCTTCTTTTCATCTCAAGCAGCATTAGCTAAATAATGCCCAAGCCTTTTGTAGCGTGCTCCAAACACCATAGCTGATTGGAATAAGCACAGCAATCCAAGCAATCACAGCGATAGCTAAGCCACCACTTGATTGTTCACTGCTTGCTTTAGTGATTGGCGCAGCTTGCTCATGCGCCAATTTCTTTTCCGCAGCTAATTCAGCGTCTGTCATAAAGTATTTATCGGCCACTGGGCGTACTAATAAGTTCGCTACAAAACCAATCGCCAACATACCTGCCAGCACATAAAAAATAGGTGCGTAGATCTGATCAAACGGCACTTTCGCCTCAACACGCATATCGTGCATATAGTTCACAATCACAGGACCCAAAATGCCTGCAGTCGACCAAGCTGTGAGCAATCGACCATGAATTGCACCCACGAACTGCGTGCCAAACATATCTGCAAGATAAGCTGGTATGGTTGCAAAACCGCCACCGTACATGGAAACGATGATACACAAAGCCGCACCAAACATTGCCAACGACCTTACATCCGCACCATAACTTGCTAATGCGTATAAGAAAGCACCTAATACAAAGAAGATAAAGTAGGTTTGTTTACGGCCTAATTTATCAGAAGATGTTGCCCAAGCGATACGGCCAAAAATATTAAATAGCGAGATCAAACCAACAAAACCTGCTGCAATTGCTGCTGCTGCTGCGGTTAATGCATCGTCTGCTTTAATATCCGCAAAACCAATATTAGGTTGATGAATTAAAATACCGCCAAAAGTTTCCTGGAGCATCGGCGCAGCTGCGCCAATAATGCCGATACTGGCTGACACGTTCATACAAAGTACTAACCATAACAACCAAAACTGCGGTGTTTTATGCGCATTTTTAAGATGCACATGGCGTGTCGCAATCATTCCATTGTTGGCTTTGGCTGCTGACGGTGTCCAACCTGCTGGTTGCCAACCAGTTGGCGGCACGCGGTAACCCAATGAGCCGCAAAGCATGAATACAGCATAAACTAAAGCCAATACGACGAACGTTTGCCAAACGCCCACTTCAGTTGGGGTTGCAAAATAAGTCATCAATTTGGTCGCAATCGGTGAGCCAACTAAAGCGCCACCACCGAAACCCATAATCGCAAGGCCTGTTGCCATCCCCCGGCGATCCGGGAACCATTTAATCAGCGTAGAAACAGGCGAAATGTAGCCCAAACCAAGACCAACGCCACCAATGACACCAGAGCCAATCCACATCATCCAAAGCTGATGAGTGTAAACACCGAGCGCTGAAATCAATAACCCGCCTGCCCAACACAAAGTCGCAACAGAGCCTGCCTTGCGAGGGCCTGAACGCTCAAGCCAACCACCCCAAAGTGCGGCAGAACAACCAAGCAATACAAAAAACAATGTGTACATCCAGCCTAAGTCGAACTGCGTCCAATTACAATCCGTCGCAAATAATGCGCGACCCGTACCGCTTAATTTCTCAGCGAAAGTCGTAGCGCCTGCAGCACAGGCTGCCAACGGTTTGCCATCCGAGCCCATTAAAGCATTACCTAGTGGCTTCCAAAACACTGAAAAACCATAAGCCATACCAATACATAAATGCACTGCTAAAGCAGCTGGTGGAATCAACCAACGGTTATAAGAAGAAGGCGCGATAATGCGCTCTTTTGAAAAGAAACCTGCCATATTATTACCCCTCGTTATTAGTTTTACTTAAGATTTCATGAATGAATCCGAGCTAAAGCTTTTGTGCTTCTTGAACGAGACTATATATGCAAGCTTAAAGTTTTACCACCTTAGCAAAATTAACTTTTTACAACGGGAAAATAAAACTGAAGACTAACTGAGCATTGCTAGGGGTTTAGGTATTGCTAGGGATTTAGGTATTTCGAGGGATGAAGCTACAAAGCACTTTTACGATTACTAGCTGTGCCTTGTTTATTTTTGGCTTTAGAATTATCCGTTTCTGGGGCTTCTACTTTTAAAGTTGCCATACGCTGACGTTCAGCAATTTTTGCTTGCAAGGCTTCTAATTCATCAAGTGTTATAGCGTGATCATTATTTAAATCTACTGCACCAAAATGACGTGCCAACTGCGGCATAGAATCGTAAGCTTCTTCTAGAGAGATCGTGCCATCATTATCTTTATCGGCTTGAGAAAAGCGCTCTTGAATGCGTTGATGCATGACACGGCGTCGTTCCTCAATCTGAACGTGCGCAGGATCAACTGTGCGGGAATACTCATCCAAAGTGCGGCGTAAGCGAATGTTGTCATCAATGTTGACGCCAATTGCCTCAGTTGAGGATTTTGAATTATCGGATTGCTGAGTCTTGCTGACTTCATCATTGCTATTTTGATTATCACGAGGCCCAGCCATCATAACTTGAGCGCTTGAAAATAATAAAGCCAAACCAATAGCGAGGCGAGACATACGCACCATGCGGTTAAGTTTAGCGAAACCGAGGGAATTTAAGTTTAGGCACTTAAAGCAAGCACTAATAAGGTTTTGATTAATAAACATGCACCCTTAAATCGTATTAACAATGACGACCGAAATTCGACACAATAAACAACGTTGAGTTCAAGTCATCAACATCCAAAAAAGATTACACTTATTTAGCGATTTTAGCCAAGAACGTCATCATGCTATAGGAATGTAAATCTAATGTTTCATACAAAAACGTGTTTGTAAAAAAATGTAACGAATTAAATATTAAAATAGGAGTCAGCAAATCGTATAATAACCATTAAATATCTTGCAAGCTAATGGAGTAACTTTAAGATGAGCACACCATCACAAACAGCCAGCGTCAAAAAAATTCTCATGGTAGATGACGACGTTCGCATGCGTGAATTATTGCAACGTTATCTCACAGAACAAGGCTTTAACATCAAGACTGTAGCAGATTCGGCAGAAATGGACACAGTTCTTGCACAAGAACACATTGATTTATTGGTGCTAGATCTAATGTTGCCCGGCGAAGATGGACTGGCGATTTGCCGTCGCTTGCGTTCCACAGGCAGTGCAATGCCTATCATTATGCTAACAGCCCGCGGCGATGAAGTAGACCGTATTATTGGCCTGGAAATGGGCGCTGACGACTACTTACCAAAACCATTTAATCCGCGCGAACTTCTTGCACGAATTAACGCCATCATGCGCCGCCAAGTGCGCACAGAACCAAGCGCACCTAGCTTAGTTGCTGGCAGTCTTGCCTTTGGTGAGTTTTTATTTGATCCTTCAACACGTAGCCTAAGCCGTAACGGGGAAAATATCACCATCACCAGTGGCGAATACGCGCTACTCAAAGTATTTATTGACCATCCAAGGCAACCACTGTCTCGTGACCGCTTGATGCAGTTAGCCAGGGGCCGTGAGCTTGATGTATTCGATCGAAGTATCGACGTACAAGTGTCGCGCTTACGGCGCTTAATTGAGGCAGATCCAGCACATCCTCGCTACCTACAAACCATGTGGGGATTTGGCTACGTATTCGTGCCAGACGGCGAAGCTGGAAAACACTAATTCACGCGTTAATTCATCTAGCGAAAACACACATTGAAATTCTTGCCCCGCACGCTGCTCGCTCGATTAATGCTGCTTATCGCCATTCTACTGACGATAGGTCAATTTGCCGCGCTAAAACTGTTTGACTATTTTGAACGCGAACCTCGTGCCAATGCTGCTGCATTACAGGCCATTACGATTGTTAACTACACTAAAGCCTCCTTATTAGCCGCACATGAGAATCGCCGGATTGCCTTACTTTCGGAGCTCTCCGGTCGTGAGGGGGTTCGCATTTATGCCGCAGATATATTGGAGGAAATTGAACCCTTACCCCAAGACCCCTTCATTCAAATTCTTGCTAAAAAAATTCGGAATACTTTAGGTAGCGATACTCTTGTTGCAATTAATCACTTCGGCGTACAAGGCTTATGGATAAGCTTTAACATCGAACAAGACGATTATTGGGTGGTTATTCCTCGCCTTCAAGCAGAAAGGCATTTTCCCTGGCAATGGCTCAACTGGGGTGCGCTCGTGATTTTACTTTCACTCATCGGCGCCTACATGACAGCCATTAGAATTAACAAGCCCCTCAAGCTTCTAGTCGCTGCAGCTGAACGTATTCGTAACGGCCAAACCCCGATGCAACTTCCTGAAGAAGGTGTGGATGAACTGCGCGCCGTAAGCCACACCTTTAACCAGATGACAGAGTCACTAGCCTTACTTGATTCAGAAAGAACGCTTTTGCTGGCGGGTGTTTCACATGACTTACGCACGCCACTAGCAAGACTTCGCCTTGCCATTGAGATGCTGCCAGATGAACAATGTAGTGCCTACAAAGATGGCATGATTCAAGATATCACAGACATGGATGGCATTATCAATCAATTCTTGGACTTTGTTCGTGGCGTTGAAGGTGAGCCAACCCAAATGCTAGACCTCAACGTCTTGCTTCAATCCCTTTGCGACAGACATATTCGTGCAGGTAGAAAAATTAAGATTGACTTAGCACCAACCCATTTAATCGCCTTACGGCCGCTAGCCATGCAAAGACTTTTGGGAAATTTGATTGATAACGCTTTTAACTACGGGAAAGGTGAAGTCATCGTCACCACTAAAATTGAAGCAGAAAATATCTTAGTCAGCGTTTTAGATAACGGACCAGGCATTCCTGACACTCAAAAAGCGCGACTATTGCGTCCTTTTGAAAGACTTGACACAGCGCGCGGCAACACGAAGGGAAGTGGCTTGGGCTTAGCGATTTGTGACCGCATAACCAAACTGCATCGAGGTAAGCTTGATTTACTGAACCGCGATGAAGGCGGCTTGGAAGTTAGACTGACGCTACCGCTTAATTAATGCTGTTCAATTAAAGACTAGGCTCAAACCAAGCTAGCTTTTCACGTAACTTCACTACATGCCCCACAATAATCAAACATGGTGGTTTAAGCTCCGATTCAACCACTTTATTTGCCAAAGTACTTAAATCAGCCACAACAACCTTTTGCTTGGCCGTTGTCCCCTGCTGAACAACGGCTGCTGGCGTGCTTGCATCTAAGCCATGCTTAATTAATTGTGCGCAAATTTGTTCCAGGCCAATTAAGCCCATATAAATTACAACCGTTTGATTGGGGCGAGCCAGTGCCGGCCAATCAAGCTCAACGGTATGAGATTGACCATCCTTTGCTTTAAGATGCCCTGTAGTAAAGACGCATGATTGGGCATAATCACGATGAGTGAGTGGAATGCCTGCATAAGTAGAAACGCCGTTTGCAGCTGTAATCCCTGGCACCACTTGAAATGGCACACCGTTCTCCATCAGCGTTTCAATTTCTTCACCTCCACGCCCAAAAATAAAAGGATCACCACCCTTGAGTCTAAGCACACGCTTACCTTCTTTCGCGAGCTTGACCAAAAGTAGATTAATTTCCTCTTGAGGCAACGTGTGTTGGTCACGAGCTTTACCGACATTAATAAGCTCCGCATCTCGCCGAACTAGCTCCATGACCTCTTTGCTAACTAATTTATCATAGACACATACATCACATTGTTGCATCAATCTTAGGGCGCGAAACGTCAGCAGGTCAGGGTCTCCAGGACCCCCACCAACCAAATAAACTTCACCATGGTTTGGATGGCTATCATCCGATTTAATCGAATCAGCCAAAGCCAATTTGGCGGCGCGCTCTTGCCCAGAAAACATCAACTCAGCAATTGGGCCTTGAAAGGTTTTTTCCCAAAAAATACGGCGTGACTGCGTATCAGCAAACTTGGCTTTTACGGCATCACGAAAATCTCTCGCCAAATAAGCAAGACGGCCATAAGATGCAGGAATCATGGTCTCAAGCTTGGCACGTATCAGCCTTGCTAAAACAGGTGCAGCGCCATTACTTGAAATCGCAATTACTACCGGCGAACGATCCACAATCGAAGGCATAGTGAATGAACAAAGTGCTGGTGCATCCACCACATTCACGGGAATATTTTGAAGTTTAGCTACGTCAGAAACGACTGTATTGACGGCCTCATCATCGGTCGCGGCAATTACCAAAGTCGCACCAGCAAGCTGGCTAGCCTCAAACGTCGCTTGGACATGCTGTATTTCACCAGCCAAGACTTGTTCCTTAAGCGCATCACAAATCTCTGGCGAGATCACTTCAACGGCAGCATCCGCTTTAAGCAACATCGCCACTTTACGCGTCGCCACCTCCCCGCCGCCAACCACTACGCAGCGGGCCCCTTTAATTCTCATAAAAATTGGTAAAGATTCCATTTGCACATTTTACTCTTGAATTTCAGATCCCCTACTTAAAATCCTCGCTTAAAATTGCTTGTTACTATTACAGCAACCTTCTTTTTGCTAAAATCCATTTAAATAGCATAAAGCAAACTTCTCTATTCAACCCTTTTAAACATCGCTTTTCATAATAGGTAAATTAGCTTGTTACTTTGGTTTGTCATTATTTACTGGGTGTTATCCGTTGGCATTGGCCTTTACGCTGGTACCAAGGTCCATACGGCAAAAGATTTTGCAATTGCAGGCAGACACCTCCCAATGCACATTGTAGTCGCCACCGTGTTTGCCACATGGTTTGGCTCGGAAACCGTATTGGGAATTCCAGCTGTATTCTTAAAAGAGGGTTTACACGGTGTTGTTGCAGACCCTTTTGGCTCATCACTTTGTTTGATTATTGTTGGGCTGCTATTTGCCGCCCCGCTATACCGTATGAACCTCCTCACCATTGGTGATTTCTATCGTAAGCGTTATGGCCACACCGCAGAAACACTCACTTCTATCGCCATCGTACTTTCTTACTTAGGATGGGTCGGCGCACAAATTAGTGCATTAGGCTTAGTCTTTAATGTGGTGTCAGCTGGAGAAATTAGCAAAATTACAGGCATGTGGATCGGTTCTGGAACCATCCTCATTTACACCCTTTTTGGCGGGATGTGGGCCGTTGCTATTACTGACTTTATACAAATGATCGTGATTGTCATCGGCATGCTATTTATTGGTCATGAAGTCAGCGGCCAGCTTGGCGGGGTTGGCGTTGTGATTGAACATGCAAGACAAGCAGGCAAGTTTGAGTTTTGGCCCAACTTAGATCCAAAAGAAGTCATCGGCTTCTTCGCCGCATGGATTACGATGATGCTGGGCTCAATTCCACAGCAAGACGTTTTTCAACGCGTTCAATCATCAAAGACTGTCAAAATCGCAATTTGGGCTTCAGTATTGGGCGGCATACTTTATTTCTTATTTGCATTTGTGCCGATGTTCTTAGCTTACTCAGCAACTCTGATTGACCCAAAAATGGTCAGTGGCCTAATTGACGTTGATCCACAAATGATATTACCTACATTGGTACTACAACATGCGCCATTGATTGCTCAAGTGATGTTCTTTGGTGCTCTATTGTCCGCGATTAAAAGCTGTGCTTCAGCTACACTGCTTGCACCTTCTGTCACTTTCACAGAGAACATTATTAAACCTTTGTTAATTCAACGCTTACACGGAGCGAGACTTGCCGACCATGTGTTATTAAATTACATGCGCATCGTCACTTTAAGCTTCACCTTGCTCGTTACCCTTTACGCAGTGCATTCAGATGCAAGCATTTTTAGTATGGTAGAAAATGCTTATCAAGTGACCTTGGTGATGGCTTTTGTGCCATTGGCTTGCGGTGTTTATTGGAAACGCGCCACAAATCAAGGCGCATTGTTTTCTATATTCTTTGGTCTAACCACTTGGTTATCAATATTAATTGCGGGACCAGAAGATCCATTTATTCCTGCACAATTAGCTGGCGTGACTGCCAGCGGACTAGGCATGCTCATCGGCTCGCTGCTTCCAAAATATATCAAAGACCCATTACCAGAGCATCCTCACAACTTCTTACATGAGCACGCCGCAAATCTTCATCAGCATTAACTAGCGCTGACACTCCGCGCAGTAAAAAGTTGAACGCTGCCCTTGTTTAATTTGGCTAATCGGCGCACCGCATTCACGACAAGGTTCATCAGTGCGTCCGTAAACAAAATAGGTTTGCTGAAAATAACCAGGGTTACCATCTGCACCAAAGAAGTCACGTAAGCTACTTCCGCCCGCTTCTATCGCTGAAGCAAGTGTGGCCTTAATCTCTGCAACAAGAAGATCACATTTAGCTTTGTTGACTTTATTTGCTGGCGTTTTAGGATTGATTCTGGCACGAAATAAAGACTCACTTGCGTAAATGTTGCCAACGCCAACCACAAGATGACTATCCATGATGGCGATTTTAATTGCCGCAGTTTTATTCCTTAACTGACGATACAAATATTCACCCGTAAAGCCGGGTTCAAGTGGCTCTGGGCCTAGCGTTTTCATTAAGGGATGATCTGCAACGCCTTCATGTCCATCCGACCACAAAACAGCGCCAAATCGACGCGGATCCCGTAAGCGAAGCACTTGGCAGTCAGCAAAGTGAATATCAAAGTGGTCGTGTTTGGCAGCGGCCTCATCTTGCGCCAATAAGCAAATTCGCCCCGACATACCAAGATGCAAAATCAAAGTGCCGATATGCACACCTTCTGCATTATTAAATGCCGCCAAAATGTATTTTGCGCGGCGTGTTAATCGACTTAATCTAGCGTGCGGAAGTGTTTCTACAAGATGACTAGGAATAGGCCATCGCAACGTAGGATGACGAATAATGACATGGCTGACAGACTGACCAACAAGCGGGGCAATGCCCCGCATAGTCGTTTCTACTTCTGGGAGTTCAGGCAAGAACTACTTACCAAGATTGATCGGTGGATTGAGCAAAGTAAACCCAATATCAGGGGGCACATGGTACATCATCCCTTCATCAGGACGGCCTAATAACAACTCTGGAGATTCTTGTATCTTGTCTAAATGCACTTTGCGACCATCATTCAATTTAACCTCAAAAGATGGATAAGTCGTTTTGCGGTCTGGCGTATAAGGCTCTACGCGAAGCACACTGATATTGCGCCAGTAAGAGTCAAACCATTCGTTCATATCATTTTGGGTTGGTTTCGCTTTTTCAGGCGAAGCTTTCCATTTGCCATCTGCCAAATCTACATTTAAACGAGTCTCTTCCCACTGCTCTAAATGAGAAAAATCAAAACCAGCAATTTTCTTCTGCTCATCTGGTTTAAAAGGGCTTTTATCTAAATACTCTTCTACAGGCGACTGTGCACTTTCGGCATAACTCACTGGCAACAAATAAACGAAGTTGTTATAGGCCACATATTGCTCAGAAGTCACAGGATTGAAGGTGCCAAATGTAAACTCTTCGCTATCAAATTTGAGTTTTAATTTTGGTTGATCTAACCCGAATTGCGTTAAATCAGTTGCTTGAAATTTCTGTGCACTTTTAGCAGCGACTAAAGACAAAATACGCATCACCAACATCTGGTCAGCCCGCGCTTTGTATGGCTTAGTAATATACCAATAGCCATCAATCTTCTCAAAAGCCACGGGTGCCTTAGCTGGAAACTCAACGCTTACTTTGGTAAAAGTCGCTAATTTTAGAGATGAAACCTCATACGCCGATTCTTTAACCACTGTTTGCTGTGGGCGAAATTTAATAAATGCGCCTATTCCCAGCACCAACGCCAAAAGCAGAACATTAAATAACCAGCGTGACTTCATACTTCGATCCTTTTAATACAAAACTTAAGCTTTACGTCGCTTCCACCACAACATGACCCCTGCCACCAATAAGGATAATGGAATAATTATTTGGAATAAGCCAAATGAAACACCAAATATTGGCATAAACACAATCATCGCCCAGAAGTGACCCCAACCAGATTGCGGAATCGTCACGTTCATATCTTTAAGTGGCTTAGGCTGAATCGTGATTAAAGTATCGTCACCAGCCAACCAGTTAACGATATTGACACCCAAGTCTAGGTTTGACTCACTGGTGATATGTGTATTTGATAAAAAATTCGCATTCCCTACCACTACGACACGCTGACCTTTTTTGCCGTAAATACGCTCCAATGCCACAGCCACATTGATAGGGCCTTTCACATCCTCTTTTTCATCAAACACAGCTTTCGAGGCCTTTGCATCCAATTCTTTGGGATTGTTTTCTAACCAACCGTTTGGGGCCACGTCCACCAAATTGGTAACTTTCCAACCATTATCATCGGTCCCTTGCGCACTGATTTTTCTTGCTTCAGGAAACATCGTACGCAACATAAAGTTTTTAGTGATCGCGTGGTCGCCGTATTGGCTAGCAAAAGCAAATTTAGCATCAACGCCATATTGCGCTGCAGAGCCATCAATCACCATGCCTTTAGATACATCTAAGCCTATATATTTAGCTATCTCATCTAGGCCATGCAGATTATTATCATCCAACAACCAAAGCAAATTGCCACCATTATCTAAGTATCTTTTAATTTTCTTAACTTCAACTGCGCCCACATTCACTTGAGGGCTCGCAATCACAAGCATTGAGCCATTCATAGGTACATCTTGAGCAATGGTCAAGTCCGGATTAAATAGTTTGAAGCCTTTCTTTTGAAGCTGCTCACCAAAAGCACCAAGGTCATTATCCTTAAGACCAATCAAATTACGCTCGCTATGACCATCCAAATACATGACTGGTTTTTCATGGCTACGTGACAAACGTACCAATAAATTGGTCATTTCTTGTTCCGCATAAGGCGGCAATAAATGCTCACTTCGTTTTTGATACTCAACCACTAATTCGCCTTCGGCTTTAATGCCAGCTTCCTGCGCAAGCTTAGGTTTTTCAGCTGGGCTCACGAACGCAACATGGATATCAGGTTTAGTACGTTGGAAGCGTGAAATAAAGTCACGCACACCTTTGCGATAGTTTTCGCCATGCGCGGTGTTATCTTCTGACGCAAACACCGTCACGTTTACATCCCCCTTCATTTGTTTAAGGACATTGATACTGCCCTCAGTCAAAATATTACGGTTACTTTGGGTAATATCCTTTGATAAATGGTACTCATGACTCAAATAGCCGATTAAAGAAACCAAAACCAAAAATAAGATAACAAAAAAACTATTCTGCATCAGGAGTTGCAAACGCAGTTTGTGATTAATTTTCATAATGTAAACCCGATTAGCCACGAAGACGGTCAGCATCAAGACGACGAACCGTGAGTGTTAAAAATGTAACAATAAACAATAAAAAATAAGTAATATCAGCGGTATCAATCAAACCACGCGCAAATGGCTGAAAGTGATGCATCAAAGATAGGTAGTTTGCAACACTTGTCTCATCGCCGGTCAAGAATCGGTCAACAATTAACAGACCAAAAAGCGCAATGAAGGTAATAATAGCGGCGACCACTGGCTGTGCAGTTAAGCTAGAGAAATAAAGCCCTAATGCCGAGAAGCTAGCGACTAACAACCATAAACCAAGCACGTTTGAGAATAAGTATCCGAAATCCACATCCGCCCAAGCGTTTAAAGTGCAAAGCATCACAGCAATCATCGCCACTAAAATACTCAAGAAAGCCACCAAGCCAATAAATTTACCAAGCACTATTTCTGTAAGTGAAAGCGGCGCACTAAATAAGAACGGCAAAGTGTTACTGCGACGCTCTTCACTGATCAAACGCATTGAAAGCAAAGGCACGGAGAAAAGCATCACAAACGATGCCAACCCAAACACGCTCTGGCCGATAAACATGGTCACACCCGTGCGCTCTGCTGGACGAATTGCGCCAGACATCACCTCAAAATATTCATTCACCCCATTTAAGAAATAAGTACCAAATCCGAACTGTAGCAAGGCTAAAATCACCCAGCCCATCGGCGAGGCAAATACGCTCTTAAGCTCTTTTCTTGCAACTTTTAAAATCATGAGTTTTGCTTTCTAAATTCGACTAAAGACGTTTTAAGCTGCTGCGTCTTGGTAAGTCAATTGAACAAATACATCTTCAAGGCTTGTTTGGTCAGGATTAATTTGATGCAACCCCCATCCCTTTGAAACCGCTGCTTGAACCAAGGCTTCAGCTGGTGCCTTACCTGCTGTATAGCGAACACGTAACAAGCCATTAGGCAGCGCCTCAACCGCCTCAACACCTGGCACCTTGAGTAACTCATCGTTCGCTGGCGGCTTCGCTAAACCAATCAGCAATTTATTGCCATGACGTTGTTGTTTGAGGATATCAATCGAGCCATTGAAAACCAACTTACCTTTATCAATAATCTGCACGTGGTCACAAACCATCTCAACTTCAGGAAGAATATGCGTTGAGAGAATCACGCTATGCTCGCCGCCAAGCTCTTTAATTAGAGCGCGGATGTCACGAATTTGAATTGGATCTAAACCAACGGTCGGCTCATCTAGAATCACTACCATTGGATTATGAATAATCGCCTGTGCAATTCCCACACGTTGTTGGTAACCTTTAGATAGGTTCTCAATCAGACGTTTGCTCATTTCGGTTAAGCCGCAACGCTCTTTGGCGCGCTGAACCGCTGTTTTAATATGCTTACCACTCACGCCATGCAAACGCGCAGCAATCGCCAAAAATTCATCCACAGTAAACTCACGGTAAAGTGGTGGGGTTTCTGGCAAATACCCAATCAAAGCTTTCGCTTCTTTTGGATTTTCTATCATGTCTACGCCACAGATTTTAACGCTACCTTTACTAGGCGCTAAATTACCTGTCAGCATTTTCATGGTGGTAGATTTGCCTGCGCCGTTTGGGCCAAGGAAACCAAGCACCTCACCTTTACTTAAGGTAAAACTCACGTCACTGACTGCCTCGCGGCCGCCATAAATGCGAGTAAGGTTGTTTGCTTCAACAGTTAAAGTAGTCATAAAAAATTAAAGACTCCACATTTTTGGCTAAGCCAAATCCAAATTACAAGCCGTTTTCTGAGGCATGCTAAATTAAAAAAACGCCTGACAAATGTCAAGCGCTGGTCAATCAGTGAATTGTATTTAATCAACAATCTTGATCTTTGAAACAAGTCCTATTGGAAAGTTTCAATTAAAAAGCTATAGTCAGCCCTCATTATGGATGAACTTGCATAAGGTGTCACTGACTAACAACTATCTAGTTCATTCACTATCAGCGAAGAAACGAATCAACATCATGTCAAAAAAATCAAAAAATCAGTTTCCAATCAAAACAAAAATGCTGATGGCTGCGTTTTCGATTGGCTTGTTAGCTTTGGCGAATACAAATGCCCAAGCAGCCACAGAAGCAACTACATCCGACGTGCAAACCCAAGCTAATGGTGAATTTGTATTTAAGTACCTTGCAGCTGAAGTGGCTGGCCAGCGTGGTGAGCTAGGACTTTCTACCAAACTATTTTTTGACTTAGCTAAATCAAGCCGTGATGTTCGCCTGGCAGAACGTGCAGCCAAAGTGGCGATGTACAGCAAAAACGCCCAAGCCGCATTGGAAACGGCAAAACTCTGGCTAGAGTTAGACGCAAACTCAACCGAAGCGCAACAGGCCGCCACACAGTTATATGTGATTAATGGCGATTTAAATGCAGCAAAACCACTATTGCAAAAGTTACTCGAAAAAGAAGATACGCGCGCCAACGGCTTCTTATACCTAAACAGCCTATTCTCACATCAACCCAACAAAACAATCGTGTTGCATTTGGTGCAAGAGTTAGCAGCACCTTACCCACAACTGGCCGAAGCGCACTATACAATTGGTCAAGCGGCATTTCAAGCAAACAACTTACAACTGGCATTGAGTGAGACCATTCTCGCCAATCAATTGCGCCCGAATTGGGAAATGGCAGCAATTCAACAGGCCGATATTCTGTTTAATGAATCACCCGACCAAGCAATTTCCTTCTATCGCAGCTTCTTGAATGACACCCCAGATGCAAATGATGCCCGCCTAAATTTGGCTCGCATGCTAATTAAACAATCGCGTTTTAACGAGGCCAAACCTGAACTCCTCAAACTTTCTAAGCTTGCGAACAACAACCCAGAGATTTTAGTAGTGGTTGGTTTGCTTTCGGTGCAAAGCAATGAATTTGATGATGCCCAAAAGTTCTTCCTTCAAGCATTAGATAGCAATATTAAAAACAAAGACTCGATTTATCTTTATTTAGGTCAGATTGCCGAAAAAAATAACAATGATGCTGAAGCCATTAATTGGTATAGCAAGGTTCAACACCCAGGAGAAAATGCATCAAGCCAGCAAGCCGACCATTATTTAGATGCTAAGTTGAGTATGGCCAATGTTATTTCACGTAGCCAAGGAGCTGACGCTGCAATTCAAATGCTCGATGACTTAGAAAACTTAAGCGATGCACAGTTGGCACAAGTGATTACTGCCCAAGCTAATCTTTTAGCGCAAGCAAAGCGATTTCAAGAGTCGTACGAATTACTCGGCAAGGCTGTGGCTAACATGCCCAACGCCAATGAGTTGATTTACGACTATGCCATGGCTGCTGAACGTGTCCAGCAATATACAGTGTTAGAAACGCAATTGCGTAAGCTGATCAAAATCAAACCTGACTTTGCACAAGCCTACAATGCGCTTGGCTATTCGTTTGCAGACAGAAGTGTCAAACTAGAAGAAGCAAACAAGCTCATCGCTAAAGCACTAGAACTGAGCCCTAACGACCATTACATTATGGATAGCATGGGCTGGGTGCAATACCGACTTGGTAACCTTGATAAAGCTTTTGAGTACTTAAACAAAGCCTACAACTTGCAAAACGATAGTGAAATTGCTGCGCATTTAGGCGAAGTACTTTGGAAGCAAGGCAAGCAAGAGGAAGCTAGCAAGATTTGGACAGAAGCACTTAAAGCAAGCCCAGACAGCGACGCACTGCTCAAAACCATTAAAAAATTTAAACCTTAAGCCTTTTTTCAGTGTTTATAGTAAATCATCAATATCCTTGTGCCAGCCTTTACCTCTTAATTGCTGGCCTGATGATGACTAGCTGTGCCAGTGTAAATACCAGCCCTACCGCTGCTGATAATAGCACTGCACCACCAGTAACAACTGTAGCGCCAGCCATTCCGCCAGAAGCACAACAACATCAAGCTGAAATTGCGAAAGTGACTGAGTTTAAAATTGATGGCCGCATGGGCGTTCAAAGTCAAGGATACGGCGCTTCAGGCAACATTCATTGGGTACATTCGCCAGAGAATGATCTAATCGATTTATACTCACCGCTCGGCAATAAAATTGCGGCGATTACCAAAAATGTAGATGGTGTGAGCTTAATTTCGCAAAATGGGAAAACCATCAAAGCGGAAGATGCCGAAACCTTGACGCAACTAACGCTAGGCTGGCGTTTACCGTTTTCAAAACTGTCTGATTGGATTGTTGGCCGCCCTGCGAATGGCGATGTAACTACCTTCTCTTGGGATGACAAAGGTCATCTTAGTAAATTCACCCAGGATGGTTGGGAAGTGAGCTATATGCAATATCAAAATAACAGTCAACCAGCATTGCCAAGTAAAATTAACTTACGCAATCCAAAGATAAATGTTCGCCTTGTGATTGAAAGCTGGGATATCTCTCCACAATTTTCAGTATTAGATGCCGAGAACTCGGCTCAAACCCATTAGTCTTTGGCCATGTCAGATTTAAACCATCAACTTACCGCAAAAGGCTTCCACGCTTTTTTAGCGCCAGCAAAAATCAATTTATTTTTGCATATCACTGGTCGCCGCGCTGATGGATACCATCTACTTCAAAGCGTATTTCGCCTCATTAACTTACATGACACTATTTTTCTAAAAGTTCGGAATGACGGTCAAATTCATCGCGTGACCGAAAATGCGAATGTCAAAGCAGAGCAAGATTTATGTGTAAAAGCTGCAAAACTGTTGCAAGCCCATACGCACTGCTCGTTAGGCGCAGATATTGGACTGATTAAAAATATTCCTATGGGGGGCGGCTTGGGGGGCGGTAGCTCAGATGCCGCCACCGTATTAATTGCCCTCAACCACCTTTGGAGTTTGGGTTTAAGTAAAACATCATTAATGGAATTAGGCTTAAAACTTGGCGCGGATGTTCCTTTTTTTATTTTTGGCGAAAATGGTTGGGTAGAGGGTATAGGCGAAAAAATACAGCCGATTCAGCTGCCAGCCTCGCACTTTGTGATTGTCACGCCCAAAGTGCATGTTTCAACTGCTGAAATTTTTAGCGCTGAGGAATTGACAAGAAACACGTTTCCCACGACAATAGCGGCCTTTTCCGAGATGCTGAATTTGAAGCAAATCGGCAAAGAAAAACAAAGTCTAGTGTTTGAATATGAAAATGTAAGTTTTCATAACGATCTCGAAGCAGTGGTTTGTCAGAAATATCCGGCAGTGAATGCTTGTCTGAATTGGTTAAATCAATTTACTCAAGCACGAATGAGCGGTTCTGGCGCGTCCGTTTTTGTCGCAGTTGAAAGTTCAACTGAAGCAAATGACATCGTAAAAGCCCTGCCAAAAGAAATTGCAAACACTGAAATATTTTGTGTTGCAGCGCTCGGATTACAACAGCATCCGCTGTATAATCTGATTCCTGCACTTTAGGTAAAGATCAAATGGGGAGTCGCCAAGCTGGTTAAGGCACCGGATTTTGATTCCGGCATGCGAAGGTTCGAATCCTTCTTCCCCAGCCAGTATTTTGTTTTTATAATTCATATGGTTATATGTTTTATGAACAACAAACATCGAAGTAAATATCACTAGATTTATCGCTCTTACACAATTCTTACACAATAGGATTGTTTAATGGCCTCCATCACCCGCAGAAAATCAGGCTTCCAAGCCCAAGTTAGACACAAGGGCTACCCCACTACTTCCAAAATATTCCCTACCAAAAAAGAAGCACTCGTATGGGCTAGGTATATTGAGTCCGAAATGGATAGAGGTATTTTTATTTCCAGAAAAGAAGCAGACTCAACAACCCTAGCTGAAGCACTAGAACGTTACAGGCTCGAAATAACGCCCAAAAAGAAAGGAGCTGATAGAGAACATTACAAAATCAATTCGTGGCTTTCTAGGCCCCTTGCTAAGCATTTCCTGAGCAACATTAGAGGGGTTGATGTTGCCAAGTATCGTGATGCTAGATTAAAAGTTGCGTCTGCTGCGACCGTTAGAATTGAACTCGCACTACTATCACACCTTTACACGATAGCGATTAAAGAATGGGGAATGGAGGGGCTTAGTAATCCAGTGAGTTTAGTTTGCTTTCCAAAACCGCCAAAAGGCAGGTCAAGAAGAGTTAGCGTTGAGCCAACTTCAAAACTAAATGAAATTGAAACACTCATTTCATCCACCAAATCCAAAGAATTACCAACTATCATTCGGCTTGCTATCGAAACAGCAATGAGGTTGGGTGAAATTGTCAGTCTAAAATGGAGTCAGGTAGATATTGAACACAGACTTGTTTCACTGAGTGACACTAAAAATGGCACCTCACGCTTTGTGCCACTTACATCAAAAGCCATTGAGATTATCTCTAGCCTCCCAAAAACCAATGAGCGTTTGTTTTCAATTAATTCTAAGTCGGTAACTCTTACTTTTATTCGTGTTAGAAATGCTGCAAGGAAAAAATATGAATCATCGGGTGGCACAGACCCAAACTTCTTAAAAGACATCCATTTCCATGATTTAAGACATGAAGCCATTACAAGGTTATTTGAGAAAGGTTTTAACGTGATGGAAGTGGGGAGTATCAGCGGTCATAAAACCTTGCAGATGCTACAACGCTATACCCATTTAAGAGCAGAGAACTTTCTTGAGAGACTTGGCTAACAAAAGTTATGCTTTTCTATAAAATACAATTAATTTAAAGGATTCTAATTGATGCTTAACTTTGTGCTTTCTTCCATTGCTTTTTCATTGGCTATCTACGGATTTGACAATTATTTCAAAGCAAAGTCAGTCACGAAGACAGATAAACATAAATTCCTAGTGTTTGTATTAGCCACACTGATTTCAATAGGCGTTGGTTATCTTGTCGATATTGTTGACGGAGATTTTTATCTGCCCAAGAAAGATATTGCACTGGTTGATGTAATAAAAAGTGGAGACCCTTTACTGATAGCTAAGACCATATTAGGCATTAATTAACCCCCGTCTAAAGTTAGGAAGCGCTGTAGAAGCGATTTAAATTTAATGGTTGATGCAAGGTGATGGATTGTAAAAGATGGCGTGTTATAGATGCATAATGTGTGCCTATAACACCATTTAAACGTTAAATAGCAACATCTTTAGTTTATGATTTGGTGCTAAATGCTAACTATATGCATCAATGAGTTGTAAGAGCATAATTGTTAACATAAATGGCTCATCCTAGGAGTGCTTTCATGCCTGAGTTTGCAGATGAAGATGAGTTAATTAATGATTTGGAGAATGAGTTCGACTATGAGCATTCCAGAGCTTTTTATCTTTATCTCATTTCAAAGAACAGGGATTTGCTCGATGCTTGCAATGTCATTATGGCGGAGTGTTATTCTCCTATCGAGCTAAGAACTAGAAGACTGAAAGAAGCCGCTCGTAAAGTCATCAGAAGAATCGTCATCGCACTTTATAAAGAATGGGAAAATGACCCCACTAGGTTTCTTAGCATTTCACTGAATAATAATGATTGGTCTATTAGTGGTAGGTATGGAAAGTTAGGGCTTTCTGCCCTGCAGTTGAGGCGAGCTATTAACAAATTAAATGATAATGGTTTCATTCACTTCCACCGAGCTTCGCTACAACATAATCCTGAAGGCAGAAGACAAAGTAGGATTGTTGCTTTACCAAAGCTCATTCAAACCATCCATCAGGAGAATGAAGCTTCCAGCAATATCCAGAATCGAATTAAGGAAGACCCTATGCGGTTTGAGGTTCAACTGAATAGACCTAGAATCATTCTTAAAGATGAAAATAAGCAGATAGTTAAATCTAAAAGAACACCTGTTGATGTTGTGCAAAGTGAAAGGCTACTTGAACGGTACCAAGCACTTCTTGATGCAACTGAAATCATCAATCCTGAGACAGGTATATTGCTAACTCCTTATGATAAATTCCAATACCGAGTGTTTAGCAATAGCTCATTTAAATACAATGGCCGAGTCCATGGAGGGTTTTGGCAGACTATCAATAAAGAATTTAGACCTCAGATATTGCTAGACGGGGTGCAGACTATTGAAAGAGATATTAAAGCGACCTTCCCTGTAATTATTTACCATGCATTAGGTATCGATTACTGGCAGCAATTCAATGATGTTCCTGAGTCCGAGCACTACAAAACAGACCCATATTATTTAGAGGGGTACACCGATAGACCTGGTTATGAAAAAGCATTTCGTGGTGCACTCAAGGTCGTATTTAACTCCGCTATCAATACTAACAATTCAGGCAAGCATCTTGGCTGGTTAACCAGAATAGTTAGAGACGAGTATTTACCTCTTCTGCTGGCAAGGACACCTCCAGCAATCACTGCAGAAATGGCAGCAGTTGTTAGCCGTGAAGCTCCTGTGTTTATCAAGAAGTTTATTCGTGAAAGACATCCACTTCTCAAGGATTATTTGTTCTATGCACCTAACGGCTTGCAGGCAATGAACATGGAAAGTAAAGTTGTACTAAAAGTGATAGAAGAATTTGTTAGAGTAAGCAAACCTATCCTTACGGTATTTGATAGTTTTATCGTTAAAGCAGAAGATGATAATTTCTTAAAAGAAACCATTGTAAATTGCTATTGGAAAATTATGGGCTTTGCCCCTGCTTTTGGTTAACAGACTTTATCTATTGTCTTACTATTTATTACTCTACTATCTATACATGTAATATCTATTAGTAACTAAATAAATAGGTATAGAAGTTACAATACCAAGAAGAATAATCCTAAATATCCTTCTGTAAGCCAATAGAGTCAATAGTTACAGAGAGATATAACTTTTTTATTAAGAGGCAAAGGACTTTTTTCTTGTACACAAAAGTGTATCTATCACCTAGACGTGAGGTACACATCATACAATCAAATCAATAAATTAATTTCTATGAATTGTGTAGATTAATCCAAACTAGTCAAAAGCTCACTAAGCTTTACACCCAACGCATTGGCAATCTTAATCAAATTAATAATTGCCACATTATGTTCACCTCTTTCAATTCCACCAAGATAAGACCTATCAACTCCAGCTTCATATGCCAAGGCTTCCTGAGCCATTCCCTTATTGATTCTTTCAGCTCGAATAGCTTTTCCTAATGCCAAAAGGGCTGGAGCTCCTGAAAGAGATGGTGATGGTTTTGCCATCCCCGAATATTGTTAAATTGACGGATATATTTCCACTGGATATGATACCCAATAGCAGTTAAAGAAATAATAAATCCACATAAGACAAACAATTCTATAGGGGGGTAATGATGAATAAAAAGATAATATGTTTAGGCTTAACCATATTATTGAGTGGGTGTGTCACTTGGTATAAGCCAGGTGCGACAAAGCAAGACTTTGAGGTAGATAAAGCAACTGCATATATCAATCTTCTATGAATGTCCCACCAGCTGTTAGGCAAGTACAGATTGCTCCTGCCAGAAGAAATCCAACTTATACGAATTGCAATGGCAATAGTAGCGGTAATTACACTTCTTATGACTGCACATCAACAGGCGGGGATTATGTCCCACCAGTCAATATAAATGTTGATTATAATCAAGGGGCAAGAAATGCAGCCTTTCAGTCATGTATGTTTTCTAATGGATGGTCTACACAAAAACCATGAAAATGAAAAAACTGGTATTTTGTATAGTAATTTTATTAAGCCTCTCGAGTTGCACGAGTTCAACCCCTATAGTTAAAACTGACAAGTCAGATGAGTATGTTGTTGTAGCAAGGCACATGGCTTCAGTTTTCTCGAGTTTAGAAGAGGCACAAAAAGAAGCAGAGTCTAGAGCTATGGCATACTGCTTGGGTATGGGTAAAGTTTATGTTAAGAAATTTGCAATTGACCGTCCGATGGCGATTGGCCAAGTCCCAGAGTCTAGTCTATATTTTGCTTGTTCAGCCAAGGACGATATTCAAATAACTTCTGAAACAAAATCTGAAAGCTCATCTTCAACAAGAAAGAAAATAGAAGAACTTCATGAAATGTTAATCAATGGATTAATAACACAGGAAGAATATAAGATTAAAAAAGATGAGTTACTTAAAAACATGTAACAAAACTTCTTAAAACAAAATTATGAGAATACTTTATACTTTTTTTGTGGTATTGCTTTTTGTTCAAACAGCACAAGCTGATAGTGAACTAAATTTATTAAAAAATAGAACACCACCTAAAAACATATATTATAAAGGTGGAGAGTTTCCCCTCCCCAGCCCCTAAAATTAATGGTAACTTATTTAAGAGGATAATGAACTTAAGGTTTGAGGATGAAAAAAATCATATTTGCTTTGCTTCTGACTTCTACAACATTTACATTTGCTGGCGAGCCTGTTGATTGGAGTGGATTCTACGGCTCACTTCTAATTGGGCGGGACTGGGCTCACGTAACAGAAGGCGCTACCAGTGCAATCTATAACAATAGTGAAAACGAAGGTGAGATTTTTGGACCTAGGTCACCATATTCATTGGGTGCATGGAATGGCGGCATAAAACTAGGATATAACAAGCAGATTAGTAATATTCTTCTAGGATTTGAGATCGGTGGGAATTGGCAAAACAGTAAAGGCGGAATAAAAGTCAATTTTGGTAATGATGTAGCTCCGCCCTCTGTAGAAACTAAAATCAAAAATTTTGAAACTATTACGCCTCGTCTGGGATATATTTTTGATGAAACCACATTGATATACGGAACTGCTGGTTTAGCTTTTGCTCAAGTGAAAAGAATACTTAATGATGATCAAGGTTGGTTTGATATGGCATATTCAAGCAAAACCCTTAAAGGCTATGAAATTGGTTTCGGTTTAGAGCATAAATTAGATAATAAATGGGCAATCAGAGGTAATTATGAATATCTAAATTTTGGGAATAATAATTTTACTTACAACACTTGTTATGAAGTATGTCCATATGTTCTGTTATCTCTGAAACAGAACAACTCTATTTACTTCTCAAATCTATCTTTAGGTGTGACGTACTCGTTTTAGTAACATTTGAAAGTATAGTATTTAGCCCACCTAAGACGTGAGATTTTTACGTGATAAAACTATATAAAAATAGAACAGCCCTTAACTACAAGTAATGAAGGTAAGGAATTTTCCCCTCACACCACCTAAAATTAATACTGATTTGTCAGTAGAAAACTATAAAGTCAGGGTATATTGTTACTTTAACAAGACCTGGGTATTTATGAATAAACCAGCAGTGCGTAACTCCATAGGTCTTGTCATTGGTTTTATTTTTCTTTGCCTTATGGAAGCTAAGGCATTAGCTTCTTGCATACCGAATGTGTTGAATTCGTCTTTAACTTCGATTGCTACTTTAGATTCAAATGCAACAGGTGATTGTATTAGCAACACAGGGATTATTACCATTAGCTCTGATGGGATTTATTCTACCGGAAATGAATCTGTAATTACCAATAGTGGGTCAATTAATGCTACTCGAGGAGTTATATCAAGGGGCGATTATTCTACAATTAACAACATGGGTATTATCTCCGCTTCTTTTGAAGGGATTCGTATTACAGGCAATTATAATAACCTTATCAATAGTGGAGTTGACATTGTAACTTCAGGATTTGCAGGGCTTGAGCTTAATGGAAGTTATGCCAATATTAACAATACTGCAACAGGAGTGATTAGTGGCACATATGGTATTTTTGTTAATTCTGGTAACAATGCCATAACTAATAATGGGACTATTACTGGATATGGGTATGGGATTAGATCTACCGCCTATTCAAATATCATTACAAATAATGGTTCGATTAGCTCGATAAATAGTTATGGAATTTATTTTGACGGCCCTTCAAACACAAACACTTTAAACAATGCACAAGGTGGAAATAGTCAGACGATTGTTACAACAGCTTTAACTTTATCTGGAACTTTACCTGCCCATTACAACATCATCATCGATAATGCTGAACATTATGGTCAGTTATTAGTAAGAAGTGCTAGTGGCAGTATGACGTTTGGCATTTATGCTGGCAGCAATGTTAACGGAAGGTTCTATGGCAATGTTTTAAGCAATGTGATTGGTTATGTGAATATCACACATGGTGTTTATGACAACATGACGTGGACCTTAGTACCTGATGGTAATAATTACGATTTAACTTTTGCGGGTGTTTCCTTGACGCAAACTCAAGCTTCAATAGCTCAATCAGCCCAAGCGCTTCGTGGAGTATATGACTTGCAGAATGTCTCCATCAACAACAATCTAAATAATGACTGTACCTTGTTTGATGTTCATGACATTTGTACTTCTGTTACAGGTGCTCAGAACTATCTCTCTGGTGGTGTTAATAACGATACAACTTCAGGGACGTTAAATGTTGCTTATCGTATCAATGAAAATGTCCGTATTGGTGCTTACCTAGACCAGAATCTCAATACCACTAATGTGACTGGCGTTCATCTTAACAATGGCTCACCAGCCTTTGGTGCTTTTGCTGTATGGAATACTAATTCTGATGGTTTAGGCACACAGTTAAGAGTCTCTGCAGGTTACGCTGATAAAGATATGACCGTCACTCGCCAAGTAATGGGTACATCAGAAGCTGGCTCAGGTACAACAAGCCTTAAGAGCTATGGTGCTTCTATAGTGGGTAGCTATGCCATGGCAATGCCAGGCAATTTCGTCTTCAGTCCATACGCTGGCCTTCGTTACACTAAGGTCACTGCTAATGGTTACACTGAGGCATCTTCAGACTATGTCACAGCCCCACTGACCTATAGTGCTTTAACGCAGAATGCTGCTACGGCTATTGTTGGTGCTAGATGGACTAAACCTATCCAAGAGCATGCAGTGGCTTATGCAAGTTTAGGATTAGAACAAGACTTAAATAATAACGGTGGGACATATACTGCCTCTGGCGTTGATGGATTAAGCTCAATTGCTTTCAATGCCAACATCAATCGTACTAGACCAACTGCTTCTATTGGTAGCTATTACAATCTAGGGGATAGGCAACGTATTGCTGCTAACTTAGTGTGGAGTGAAGAAGCATTCACCACGAATAACGCCACATCATTGATGGTGACTTACACTGCTGGTTTCTAAGCACTAACCAGCACCCAAGACCATTAATTAAACTGGCTCACTTAAGTCGTGGGCTTTTTTCAGTTTTAAATTTATATAAAAATAGAACAGCCCTTAACTACAAAAATTAAAGGTGAGGAATTTCCCCCTCCCACCCCTCACAATAAACCATTTAGAGCTTTTAGAATGATTCGGCAAAAGTAACATAACGTACTATTATCTAAAATGCTTCGCACTCAAGCCTTCGGTCAAATAATAAACACTACGTTAAATTACCTTAAAGACTATGAATTTTCTAAACCACACTAATATCATGATGAAATTCCCTTTTATCTTATTAATCACATTAGCTCCTATTTGTAGCAAAGCTGAAAACCTTAATGACGTGCCATTTTATGCATTTCAAGACAGCCAAGTTTTGGTAGAAAAAGATTCTATGTATAGAGTTGGCAATGCCGTTATATTCAAATACAGGATTGATGTCGAAAGTAGCCGGCATCCTTGGAAAACATTAATAAGAACAGTAAAAACCCAATGCGATAGTAATAATTTTATGACCATAAAAGCCATTGTCGTATTTAAAGACCCGAATGAATCACCACAAGAGATAAAAGGTAATGATGTGTACGTTCAATATGAAGCCAACTCATACCGTGAACGAATTACAAAGTATGTGTGTGAGAATGCACCTAATTAACGTTTTAGTTGAGTGATTGAAATAGGTAGTTACTCAAGGATATATTTAGAAGACGAGGAACTTTCCAAACCCTAAAAATCTTACACAATTCTTACACAATTCTTACACACTAAATGCTAAAAACTCCGCAAAACCACTTGAGAATAGCCTCTCAAAGTGTTATAGTACGCCCCGTTTCTACTTAATAACTTGTTGTAATAGCGAGAAGTTTTAGTGGTTAAGGCGAGGGAGAGGCGATAGCCGACTGACGATATTTCGTCATTTTGATTCCGGCATGCGAAGGTTCGAATCCTTCTTCCCCAGCCAGTATTACAAGACGGAGCTTGTAGCATTACACGCTTTTTTTGTTTTTATAGCGTAAAGGAATCCACTGTGGCCAAAGGCGACATGATGGTGTTTACAGGCACTGCCAACCCTCAACTTGCTGAAAAAGTGGTAGCACACTTGGGCATGAAGCTGGGACGTGCAACCGTTGACCGTTTCAGCGACGGCGAGGTTATGGTTGAGTTACAAGATAACGTTCGCGGCAAAGACGTGTTCGTATTGCAATCAACTTGCGCCCCAACCAATGACACACTAATGGAAGTGATGGTCATGGTTGACGCACTGCGTCGGGCATCTGCAGGCCGCATTACTGCAGCCATTCCTTATTTCGGCTATTCTCGACAAGATCGTCGCCCACGCTCTGCCCGCGTTGCAATTACTGCAAAAGTAGTTGCCAATATGCTCACTAGTGTTGGCGTTAACCGTTTATTGACGATGGATTTGCACTCAGATCAAATCCAAGGCTTTTTCGAAATCCCAGTGGATAACATCTACGCTTCACCTGTATTGCTAGATGACCTCACTAAACAAGATCACCATAATTTAGTGGTTGTATCGCCAGACGTTGGCGGTGTAGTGCGCGCACGCGCGTTAGCTAAGCAAATGGGTTCAGATTTAGCGATTATCGACAAACGTCGTCCTAAAGCCAATGTGGCTAAAGTAATGAATATCATTGGCGACGTTGCGGACCGTACCTGCGTTATCATGGACGACATGGTGGATACTGCGAACACGCTATGCGAAGCAGCAGCAGCACTCAAGAAAAAAGGCGCAATTAAAGTCGTTGCTTACTGTACTCATCCGGTGCTTTCAGGCTCCGCGATTGAACGCATTAGCGCTTCAGAACTTGATGAGCTAGTCGTAACCGATACGATTCCACTTCGTGAAGATGCCCTAGCTTGCAAAAAGATTCGTCAACTTAGCGTTGGTGAATTGATGGGCGAAACCATTCGCCGCATTAGCAATGAAGACTCCGTAAGCTCATTGTTTGAAGATTAATTAAAGTTTCGATGCGTTTGGTAAAAAGCGCATCACAACCCTGTTATCTGGTCGCGGATAACAGTTTTTGAAAAGCCAAAAGATGATTTTTGGTTAAATTTAGGAGTAGTTAAAATGGCTATTGAAATTTCAGCAGTAACACGTGCAGCGAAAGGTACGGGTGCGAGCCGCCGTCTTCGCCGTTCAGCTAAAGTACCGGGTGTAGTTTATGGTGCTGGTAAAGACGCAGTAAGCGTTGAATTTGATTTGAAAGCGTTGTTCATGGAATTCCGCCATGAAGCATTTCACGCTTCTATTTTGACGCTTAACTTAGATGGCAAAAAAGAGTCTGTATTATTACGTGACTATCAAATGCACCCAGTTCGCAACACCATTCAACACATCGACTTTCAACGTGTTAGCGCAACAGAAAAAATCCACGTTAAAGTGCCATTACACTTTATCAACGGTGAAATCGCTCCAGGCGTAAAAATTGGTGGCGGTATCGTTGCTCACATCGCTACAGAAGCTGACGTAAGCTGCTTGGCAAAAAACTTGCCAGAGTTTATCGAAGTTGACTTGGCTAACCTAGAAATGGGTCATTCAGTTCACTTGTCAGAAATCAAATTGCCTAAAGGCATTGAATTCGTACAATTAGCGCACGGCGCTGACATTGCTGTTGCAAGTATCGCGAAAACTCGCGGTGGTGCTGCAGCAGTAGCTGATGAAGCAGCGGAAGCAACTCCAGAAGCTTAATCACCTGTGTGATTGACCTCTATAACGCGCGTTTCGGTTTTTCCGGAACGCGCGTTATTATTTTCAGGCTTTGAAATCATTTTAGGCTGCATGAGCGACAATAGGCTATGAGTCAAATCAAACTAATCGTTGGACTAGGCAACCCAGGCGCACAATATGAGTCCACTCGCCACAATGCTGGCTTTTGGTGGATAGATCAAATCTGCGTCGAAACAGGCAGCAAGCTTAACCTTGAAGCCAAGTTTTTTGGTCATGCTGGTCGCTTAAAATCTAGCAATGATGAAGCATGGTTACTCAAACCAACAACTTTTATGAATGCTAGCGGACGTGCTGTGGCTGCATTAGCTAAGTTTTACAAAATCGCACCAGAGTCTATTTTAGTCGTGCATGACGAGTTAGATTTACCCCCTGGCACCGTAAAGCTCAAAAAAGGCGGCGGTCATGGTGGGCACAATGGCCTTAAGGATATTGCTGCACAACTAGGCACGCCTGATTTTTGGCGATTACGCTTAGGGATAGGCCATCCAGGTGATAAAAATGCTGTCGCGAATTTTGTTTTACATGACCCGAGTCGCGATGAAATGCGCGCGATAGAAGAAAATATAGACGAAAGCACAACACTGTTGCCTTTGCTATTAAAAGGCGAGTTTGAAGCGGCAATGTTAAAATTGCACACTAAAAATTAGTTACGAATTTACTGAACAGGAAAAATTATGAAATGCGGAATTGTCGGCCTACCAAACGTAGGTAAATCAACGCTCTTCAATGCCATTACCAAAGCAGGTATCGCGGCAGAAAACTACCCTTTTTGTACTATTGAGCCTAACGTGGGCATAGTTGAAGTGCCTGATCCACGTATGAAGCCATTGATTGATATCGTCAATCCGCAAAAAGTACAACCTGCGATTGTTGAGTTTGTTGACATTGCAGGGTTGGTAGCTGGCGCGTCAAAAGGTGAAGGCCTGGGTAACAAATTCTTAGCCAATATCCGCGAAACCGATGCGATTGCTCACGTCGTACGCTGTTTTAACGATGCTAACGTGGTGCACGTTGCTAATAAAGTTGACCCACTTTCAGATGTTGAAACCATCAACACCGAACTCGCGCTTGCTGATATGGAAACTGTAGATAAAACTGTTCAACGCGAAAGCAAAAAAGCAAAATCAGGCGACAAAGAAGCGATTGCGCTTTGTGCTGTTTTGGCTAAAGTTCAAAAGGGCCTAGATGAAGGCAAAGCCGTTCGCACATTAGGTTTGGATGCTGACGAATTGCATCTACTCAAGCCACTTTGTCTTATTACTGTTAAACCAGTGATGTACATCGCCAACGTTGATGAAACAGGCTTTAGTAACAATTCATTGCTTGATTCAATTGTTGAACTAGGCAAAAAAGAAGGCTCCCCAGTAGTGAGTATCTGCGCAAAAATTGAAGCAGAAATCTCGGACCTAGAGGACGAAGACAAAGCGTTATTCTTAGAGGAGCTAGGCTTAACTGAACCAGGATTAGACCGCGTTGTTCGCGCAGCGTATGCCCTACTCGGCTTAGAAACCTACTTCACAGCAGGCGTTAAAGAAGTTCGGGCTTGGACTGTTCGTAAAGGCTCAACTGCACCACAAGCAGCTGGCGTTATTCATACTGACTTTGAACGTGGCTTCATCCGCGCCGAAGTAATTGCTTTTAACGAATTTGTTGCACATAAAGGCGAACAAGGTGCAAAAGAAGCCGGCAAGATGCGTCTGGAAGGCAAAGAATACATCGTGCAGGATGGTGACGTAATGCACTTTAGATTTAACGTATAAGAAAAATAGCCCCGCCAAAAGCCATCCTTGGGATGGCTTTTTTATTGCCTTCAAGACCACAGCAATTCAGTGATGCATCCGCACATACCTGTGGCTTCAAGGTATAATTCAAGCTTAATTATCCACACAAAAATATTTGCCATGCAACAGCAATATCCATTTAAAGAAATCGAAGAACACGCCCAGCAATATTGGGAAACCAATCAAACTTTTAAGGCGACCGAGAAGAGCGATAAGCCAAAGTATTACTGCTTGTCGATGTTCCCTTATCCAAGCGGTCGTTTGCACATGGGCCATGTGCGCAATTACACCATTGGTGATGTGCTGAGCCGTTTCCACCGCATGCGTGGCTTTAATGTAATGCAACCAATGGGCTGGGATGCGTTTGGCTTGCCTGCAGAGAATGCAGCGATTAAAAACAATGTAGCGCCTGCTGGTTGGACGTATAGCAATATCGAACACATGAAAGCGCAACTCAAGTCTTTAGGCTTGGGCATTTCTTGGGATAGAGAAATCGCCACGTGCACCCCAGAATATTACCGTTGGGAGCAATGGTTATTTACTGAGCTTTTCAAAAAAGGTCTCATCTACAAAAAAACGGCCACGGTCAATTGGGATCCTGTTGACCAAACTGTACTCGCCAATGAGCAAGTAATTGATGGCAAGGGCTGGCGCTCTGGCGCGGTGGTTGAGAAGCGCGACATTCCACAATACTTCATGAAGATCACGGCGTATGCCGATGAGTTATTGGCTGACCTCGACAAGCTTGGGGGCTGGCCTGAACAAGTTAAAACCATGCAACGTAATTGGATAGGTAAAAGCTACGGCTGTGAAGTCGAGTTTCCTATCGTTGGCGGCGCTGGCAATCTTAAGGTTTATACAACTCGCCCAGATACACTGATGGGTGCAACTTATGTAGCGGTTGCCGCAGAGCACGCACTAGCTACTGAAGCAGCTAAAAACAACCCTGCGCTTCAAGCATTTATCCAAGAATGCAAAATGGGTAGCGTGGCTGAAGCTGACATGGCGACTGCTGAGAAAAAAGGCATGGCGACAGGCTTGTTTGTTCAACACCCGCTGACTGGCGACCAATTGCCTGTTTGGGTGGCTAACTATGTATTGATTAGCTACGGCGAAGGCGCAGTAATGGCTGTTCCAGCGCATGATGAACGCGACTTTGAGTTTGCGAATAAATATAGCTTGCCTTTGAAAGCCGTGATTAAACCAACTAATGGCGAATTAGACTTACAACTTAATACTGCATATACAGAACATGGTGTGCTGTTTAATTCAGGTGCATTTGATGGTCTAGACTTTGATAGCGCATCTAGCAAAATTGCTGAAGCCCTTAGTGCAAAGAAATTAGGTAAACGTCGTACGCAATACCGTTTACGCGATTGGGGTGTTTCACGCCAACGCTATTGGGGCTGCCCTATCCCTATCGTGCATTGCGGTAGCTGTGGGGAAGTGCCTGTTCCTGCAGACCAATTACCTGTGCGCTTACCAGAAGATGTGGTAATGGACGGCGTCGGCTCACCCATTAAAAAAGACCCTGGCTTCTACGAAACGACTTGCCCAACTTGTGGCGGCAAAGCCACGCGCGAAACTGACACGATGGACACTTTCTTTGAGTCATCATGGTACTTCGCACGGTACGCAAGTTTTGATTGCCACACAGGCATGGTGGATGAGCGTGCTAACTATTGGTTGCCTGTTGACCAATACATCGGTGGTATTGAGCACGCGATTTTGCATTTACTCTATGCGCGCTTCTTTAATAAATTAATGCGTGATGTTGGCTTGCTCAAAAATGATGAGCCATTCACAAACTTACTTACGCAAGGCATGGTGCTAAAAGAAGGCACTAAGATGAGTAAATCGAAGGGCAACACCGTTGACCCTCAAGAACTCATCGACACTTACGGCGCAGATACTGCACGTTTATTTATGATGTTTGCCGCGCCACCAGAGCAAAGCTTGGAGTGGGCAGATAGTGGTGTTGAGGGTGCTCATCGATTCTTGCGCCGCTTATGGACGTTTGTAGCAACGCATTTAGAATCTGGTGGTGCTCTTGAAGCCTATAAAGGTGGCGAATTGAGCGCCGAACTCAAAACCTTACGTCGCCAGCTACACCAAACCATTGAAAAAATTACTGACGACTATGGCCGTCGCCAAACCTTCAACACAGCCATAGCTGCGGTGATGGAACTGATGAACGCATATGGCAAAGTGGATGGTGACGATGCAGTCACACGCAGCGTGCGCCAAGAAGTGCTTGAGAATGTGACTTTATTACTCTCCCCTATCGTGCCACATATCTGCCAAGCTTTATGGGCTGAACTACGGAAAAACGCTGTAATCGAAGACGCCGCTTGGCCAAACGCAGATCAATCTGCCATGGTGCAAGATGAAGTGGAATTAGTCGTGCAAGTAAACGGAAAATTGCGAGGCAGTATTACCGTGCCTAAAACGATGGAAAAAGAGGCGATTGAACAGCATGCTATCGCCCAACCATTTGTGCAAAAGTTCTTAGAAGATGGCTCCACCGTGCGTAAAATCATTGTAGTGCCAAATAAACTCGTCAATATTGTTGTGGGGTAAGTATGAATCACTACATTGCTCGCCGTTTAACTATCCTAATACTGGCTTTCATCCTGGCAGCATGTGGTTTTCACTTACGCGGTGTAGCTGATTTAGCATTCAACAAGCTCTATATCAAAGGCTCATCAAGTATTTCTAAAGACTTAATCAGTTCACTTAAAATCAATGGTGTGAGTATTGTAAAAGAGCCTGAAGAGGCTGAGATGATGTTGGACTTGATGGCTGACGGTCAAGAAAAACGCATTCTTTCATTGGGTGGTAGCGGCTCTGTGCGTGAGTTTGAACTTTTCTATCGTCTAAAATTCCGACTTCGTGACGCATCTTCCGAGCTTTGGGGTCCAGAGCAATTAATTGAAGCGCGTCGAGATTTCTCATATTTAGATACCGAGTTGCTCGCAAAATCCTACGAAGAAGCTCAGCTATATGAGGATATGCGCCGCGATGCAACGCGAGAATTGATGCGGCGTTTGGTTGCTCAAAAACCTAAAGCCAAGGCCGTGAAATAGGCAAACCGCCTTCACAGTTCAAATATGAATTTGGCGCCACAACAACTATCCCAACACCTAAACGGCGGTCTCAAACCGCTTTATGTGCTCACGGGAGATGAGCCTTTATCTCAACGTGAATGTTTAGATGCCATCCGTGCCAAAGCACGTGAGTTAGGCTTTGATGAACGCACCAGTTTAACCTCTGACCGTTATTTTAATTGGGCGCAAATTGCTGAGTTTGGCCAAGCCATGTCACTATTTGCGAGCCAACGCTTGCTAGAAATTAACATTCCCACTGGCAAACCTGGCCTTGATGGAAGTAAAGCATTGCAGGCTTTGGCGGCAGAAGCTTTGCCTGATACTGTCACCGTCGTTATTCTGCCAGCGATTGACTGGCGTGATGCTAAAAGCGCTTGGTACATTGCGCTCAAACAAAATAGTGTGTTTATCGAACTTCGTGAAGTGAGCCCTGCACAATTACCTCAATGGATTGCTACCCGCCTAGCTTTGCAAAAGCAAAGTACCGATATTGATACTTTAACCTTTATGGCAAACCAAGTGGAAGGCAATTTACTTGCCGCGCATCAAGAAATTCAGAAGCTCGGCTTACTTTACCCTGCTGGGGCAATTGCTGGGAATGAAGTTCGTGCCGCAGTACTGAACGTTTCACGCTTTGACGCAGTTCAACTTGGCGAGGCCGTATTGTCTGGCGATGTTGACCGCACCGTAAGGATTTTAGAGGGCCTTAAAGATGAAGGCGCACAGCCTGTAGCTGTCATGAATCCACTCATTTGGGCGATTACGCCATTAGTAAAAATCAAACAGGCAGAAGCACGTGGCGAAAACTTAAACAGCACAATGGTTCAAGCCAAAGTGTTTGGTCCAAAACAAGCACTTGCCAAGCAAGCCGTCGGGCGATTAAGCTTAAAACAATTACAAGCGGCATTGCTCAAGCTTGCTGATATTGATAAAACAGCAAAAGGCATGATGCAAGGAGATGCTTGGCTAGAAATTTCAAGATTATGTTTTGGGTTGGCTAAAATTGGTACAAGAGCCAGAAGCCGCTAAAAAGAAGGTTAGGGACATGGATGGATATTAAATCGTATATGCAAAATGTTGGGGTTGAAGCGCGCAACGCTTCACGCGACATGGCAAAAGCTGAAACCAATACTAAAAACTTAGCGCTCACCACTATCGCCAAAGCGATTTTACGTGAAAAAGATGCACTACTTGCTGCCAACCAACAAGACTTAGTTGCAGCAAAAGCTGCGGGCATGGAAGCATCGATGTTAGATCGCCTGACAATCACTGAAAAATCAATCGCCACTATGGCTGAAGGCTTGCAGCAAATTGCTAGCCTCGCTGATCCAATTGGCGAAATTAGTGATATGAAATACCGTCCTTCTGGCATTCAAATTGGGAAGATGCGTGTACCCCTTGGCGTGATTGGCATTATTTACGAAGCACGGCCAAACGTGACTGTCGATGCGGCTGGCTTATGTATTAAATCAGGCAACGCTACCATTCTTCGTGGTGGCTCAGAGGCCATTCATTGCAACCAAGCATTGGCGAAATTAGTCCATGAAGGCTTAGCGGCAGCTGGCTTACCAAAAGCCGCAGTTCAAGTCGTCGAAACTACGGATCGCGCTGCAGTTGGTGAACTCATTACCATGAAAGAATTTGTGGATGTCATTGTGCCAAGAGGTGGCAAAGGCCTCATTGAGCGCATCTCTAACGATGCGCGTATTCCTGTGATTAAGCATTTAGATGGCAACTGCCACGTTTATGTAGACGATGAAGCAGACTTTGATAAAGCCATTCGGATTGTTGAGAACTCAAAAACACAGCGCCTTGGTACTTGTAACACCACAGAGTCTCTTTTGATTGCTCATAGCGTAGCCAAAAACATGTTGCCAAAAATTGCTGAAATGTTGATCAGCAAAGGTATTGAAATACGTGGTTGTGCAGAAACTTGTGCCCTCGTTCCAAATGCTAAAAAAGCAACTGAAGAAGACCACTATACGGAATATTTGGACGCGATTATTTCCTGCAAAGTAGTGGCTGATTTAGATGAAGCGATCGCACATATCAATCAGCATTCATCACAGCATACCGAATCCATCGTGACCGAAAATTACACTAAAGCACGCCGTTTCTTGCGTGAAGTGGACTCAAGCAGCGTGATGGTGAATGCATCCACACGCTTTGCAGATGGCTTTGAATATGGCTTAGGTGCAGAAATTGGTATCTCAACCGACAAGCTACACGCACGTGGCCCTGTTGGCCTTGATGGCTTAACCTCACTCAAATATATCGTATTGGGTGATGGGCACGTTCGTACTTAAATAGCTTCCATGCTAGGTATTTTAGGCGGCACATTTAACCCTATCCATAACGGTCACCTGTACCTTGCCGAGCGCTTACAACAAGCGTTGAGCTTTGATGCCGTACGATTCATGCCTGCCGCCATTCCTGCATTAAAAGATGCTCCCAGTGTCAGCGCAGAACAACGTGCCGACATGGTAAAACTGGCGATTATCAACCACCCAACATTTCAAATTGATATTCGCGAACTTGATCGCTCCGGCCCTTCTTATACCATCGAGAGTCTTGTTTCGTTACGTAAAGAACTTGGCGACAAGGAGAGCATTTGCTGGTTGATAGGCTCGGATGCTTTTGCCAAACTCAACAAGTGGCATCGATGGAATGAGTTGCTCAACTATTGCCATTTTGTGGTGGTCGAACGCCCGCATTCTGAACACTTAAATTGGAACGCTGAAGTAGCATCACTTCTTGAATCCCATCATACCAGAGACATACATAAGATTAAAAACTCAGCCAACGGCAAAATACTGATACAAGAGATTGAGGCTTTGGATATTTCATCTACACAAATACGCGAGCACATCGCATCAAAAAAAGATGTCGACAATCTCATGCCAAGTAATGTAGTCAACTACATTCATGAATACCATCTCTACGAATAGATAATGGACACCTTTAGCCACGCACTTTGGGGATACGGACTATTCGGTTACAAGCGCTATGCCTGGATCGCTGTATTGTTTGGTGCAGCGCCTGATTTAATCTCATTTGGCGCATTTATGCTGCTCAACATGCTCAATGGCACCTGGCATTTTGGCAAACCACCACTTGAAACCTTACCGCCATGGCTATTTACCAACTACGCTTTCGGACACAGTGTCATTATCTGTTTTTCTGTCATTGGGATCGTGAGCTACTGGCGCAAAGACATTGCATTCGCCATGCTGGCTTGGCCGTTTCACATTTTGCTAGACTTTCCATTTCACGCTAAAGCCTACTTCTCAACGCCTCTGTTTTGGCCGCTCTCAGACTTTAGTATTGATGGCATTCCTTGGTCACATTGGTATATTTGGTATCCCAATGTCGCTGGATTGATGATTTTGCTGACCTATCGATTTAAGCAAAAACGTAAAGCTAAAAATCAATAAATTGCGGCTCTTCACCCCAAGCCACATCCGCGATACAAGGCGCTTTAATCATTGCTTTTAACGTCGCGATATTTTCTTCTATGGCTAGCATGTCTGGATCAATGCGATTCGCCACCCAACCAACCAAAGTAAGCCCAGCTGCTCTAATAGAACCAGCCGTCATCAATGCGTGATTAATACAGCCCAAACGCACACCAACAACCAAAATGATAGGTAAATTAAGTTTTACAGCTAAATCCGCCATGGTTTCTTGGTGATTAATCGGCACACGAAAACCGCCTACACCTTCAACCACCACTATTTCTGCTTGTGTTTTCAAAGCATCAAAAGCCTGCTGAATATTGTCTATTGAAACCTTTACCCCAGCCTGCTCAGAAGCAATGTGTGGCGCTATGGCAGGTGCAAAAACATAAGGATTAATCAAAGCCAAATCTGCAACTACATTGCCCGCTTTAATCAGTTCAGCAACGTCACTATTAAGCAACCGCCCATTCACCATTTCAGCACCAGCCGCGACTGGCTTCATGCCAACTGTTTGCAAGCCTTGCCGAACAAAGTGACGCAATAAGGCACCAGCAATATAGGTTTTGCCAACATCGGTATCGGTACCCGTAATAAAATAGGCTGTCTTATTTTTTTGCATGAAAAGTCACAGGCGCAAAGCCTGCCTCTAAATCGATTTTGGTTTTCGGTCTGACGACAGGTTTCCACGCATGTCCATAAACCACTTCAAAGGTAGCCGGCAATTTGCCATCTTTTCTAAAGTGCTCGTAATTCTCAGAGATTTGCTTCAAAAAGCCTCTGCCTTGCAAGCCACGGCTACGCCCATCAGTAGCGTTGTGGGCACCAATAGACTTCAAATCACGCATCACTGACATCGCATCATCGTAAGTGAGCGTAATGCGTTCGACATCTAATACTGGTGCCGCAAAACCCGCGCGCACTAAAGCATCGCCAATATCATGCATATCAATAAATCGGCTGACGTGCACATGCTCGCCATCCAGACTTGAAGCCGCACGCAACTCTTTAAGTGTGTCAGGGCCAAGCGTGCTAAACATCAGCAATCCATCGGTACGGAGCACGCGGTGCATGTTTGTAAAAGCAGCATCTAAATCGTTGCACCACTGAATCGCGAGGTTAGACCACACCATATCCAGACTTGCATCTACCAGAGGGAGTTGCTCAATATCCGCACACAGCAAATGCTGTTTATTAAAGCCTAATGTTTGTTTGATGCGCTGCGACAAAGAAATATTCATGGACTGCGTTTTCTTCAACATACCCATGGCCAAATCCAGTGAAATGACTTGCGCTTGTGGATACTTTTGCATCAAAGCCTGACTTGCGTGACCGGTGCCACAACCAGCGTCTAATATATGTTCTGGCTGCATGCTCACCAAATCTAAACGATTTAGCATTTCTTCACGCACTAGTTTTTGCATTACTGCTGCAGCATCGTAAGTGTCGGCCGAACGGTCAAACGAAGCACGAACGCGCGCTTTGTCTAAATGATAAATATCTTTCTGAGTAGGGGCTTGGCTCATGTTTGTAAAAACTCAGTCACTTTTTCAGTAAATAATTCAGGATGTGAAATAAATGGCTCGTGCGCAGCACTTGCTAGTGCAATTAATGCCGCATTTGGTAGCGCTTTTACAGTCCATTCGGCCGCACTCAATGAGGCCAGTTTGTCGTGTGCGCCATGAATCAATAAGGTGGGCGTTTTCAAGCTTGGTAAATCAGCACGCAAATCACCTGTGCGCAAAATATCCAAAGCACCAAGCAGGCCTTGCTGATTAGGCGCAGGCCGAAGACCAAGTGCCTCACGCAACATTCTGGAGGACGCGCGCGCGTTACCGCTTCCCATGGCAATCAGCGCCAAAAGCTTATTCATCGTACCTTGGTAATCTTGCATCGCGCCCGCAAAAAAACTTTCAAATACCTCTTTTGGCATGCCTTGTTGCCAATTTTCGCGCGCCACAAAACATGGCGTACTGCCAACCAAAATAAGCTTTTTAATAGGCGTCATTAAGGCGATTTTGGTGGCAATTAATCCACCTAAAGACCAACCTAACATATAGGCATTGCTAGGCATTTTCTCAGCAATTTTTTCGGCCACGCTATGCAAGTTATAAACATCCAAGGTCTCACTATGGCCCATGCCTGGCAAATCAACCATGTGCAACTCAAAATGCTCACTGAGCAAATCACGGGTTTGCATCCACATCCCACTATGCATTCCCCAGCCATGAATCATTACCAGTGGCTCACCCTGCCCTAGCTTTTCAATATACAAACTCATGCGAGCAAGGCCTGCTCTGCTTCATGCAAATACTGAATCAGCAATTTCACATCATCTAGAGCATGTGCAGCAGACAATGAAATACGAAGACGTGCAGTATTTTTTGGCACAGTAGGCGGACGAATGGCTGGCACCAGAACACCCCGCGCCAGGAGATAATCACTTAGTCCGAGCACCGCTTCATTGCTACCAACCACAATAGGTTGTATCGCGGTATCCGATGGCATTAATTGCCATTTTTTTAAGCTCAAATTTTCTTTGAAATAAGCGATTAAATCTTTCAAATGCTGATGACGTGCTTCATCTGATTTCATCACATTCACTGCAGCAACCAAAGCTGCTGCCAGAGATGGTGGGCTTGCCGTCGTGTAAATATAAGTTTTGGCCGACTGAATCAAATATTCGATAATCGTTTCATCGCCCGCCACAAAAGCGCCAGCTACACCAGCTGCTTTACCCAAGGTTGCCATATAAATAATACGCGGCGAAGCCACATCAAAATGGCTCAAAATGCCTCGACCTTGCTCACCTAATACGCCAAAACCATGCGCATCATCGAGCAACAAATAAGCATCATATTTTTCGCACAGCACAAGCAATTTAGGCACAGGTGCAATATCGCCATCCATGCTAAATACAGCATCCACAATCACTAGTTTTCTTTGCGCAGTACTAGCCGCGAGCATTTTTTCTAATTGAGATAAATCTTGATGAGCATAGCGATTTAATTCAGCACGCGCCAAAACAGCCGCATCGTTCAACGAAGCATGATTTAACTTGTCGGCAAAAATCGCATCATTGCGACCAAGCAAAGCGGCGACCACGCCCATATTCGCCATATAGCCCGTGCTAAAAAGCAAGCCTGCAGGCAAGCCAATGAAACTCGCCAATGCTTGTTCTGCATCATGATGAAATTGGTGATGTCCCGTAATAAGGTGGGAAGCGCCCCCGCCCACCCCAGCTTCTTTAGCGGCATTCTGTAGCGCTGAAATTAAATTAGGGTGATTAGCTAAGCCCAGATAATCATTGCTTGCAAATGAGAGCCGGCGTTGATCATCTGCGATCAAGTATGCGGCTTGAGGGCTTTGAAGCAAGCGACGCTTACGCGTTAAACCTGCTTGCGCACGTTCCGCGAGTTCTGCTTTAAGTTGATCTATCATTCGAAATTTAGCCTGACGCTTACACGCCAGGCCGAATGATTAAATTGGATGCAAACCTAATTTGGCAAACAGCTTTTTATCTGTTTCCGCCTCAGGATTGCCAGTGGTGAGCAATTTTTCACCATAGAAAATTGAATTAGCGCCAGCAATAAAACACAAAGCCTGAATACCCTCGTGCATGCTTTGGCGTCCAGCTGAAAGACGTACGAAGCTCTTGGGCATAGTAATGCGTGCCGCAGCAATCGTGCGGATAAATTCAAACTGATCCAAGTCATCAACACCGTGTAATGGTGTACCTTCGACTTGCGTTAGCAAATTGATAGGCACGCTTTCTGGTGGACGCTCCATATTGGCAAGTTGTGCAATGAGACCAGCGCGCTGGTTACGGCTCTCACCCATGCCAATAATGCCACCACAACATACGTTAATATCTGCTTCACGCACACTATCAAGCGTATCTAAACGGTCTTGATAAGTACGCGTAGTAATCACATCGCCGTAGAATTCTGGCGCGGTATCTAGGTTGTGATTGTAATAATCAAGCCCAGCATCTTTCAATTGCGCTGCTTGGCCTTCTTTTAACATTCCCAAAGTCGCGCAGGTTTGTAAGCCCATCGCTTTCACTTCTGAAATCATTTTAAGCACAGGTTCTAAGTCTTTTTGCTTAGGGCTGCGCCAAGCTGCACCCATACAGAAACGACTTGCACCGCTTTCCTTGGCTGCTCGCGCTGCAGCTAATACTTCATCAATAGGCATGAGTGGCTCATTTTCCACATCCGTGTGATAACGTGCGGCTTGTGGGCAATAACCGCAATCTTCTGAACAGCCACCTGTTTTAATTGAAAGCAACGTGCTGACTTGCACAGCATTAGGATCGAAATTTTCGCGGTGAACCGTTTGCGCGCGATGGATTAAATCGCTAAATGGCAGTTCATACAAGCCAACAATTTGTGCCACACTCCAGCGTTTTTCTGTTTCAACTGGCGCCAGATTACGTTTAATACTCGATGCTTCAACCAAGCTCACATTTAACTCACTCATGCTTCAATCTCCATCTTCATGTCTTGCCATTCTTCTTTTGAAGCGCGCAACATATCTCTAACACCTAAAGGCACTACCAGCAAAACACTAATGCCCCACACTAAAAATAATACGTTTAATACGCCTATCTTTTCCCCTATCATAAAACCAAAGAACGCCATAAGCACTAGCAAAGCAAATGTCGAATAGAACCGATAACCTGATTGTTTAATGTATTCACAGACTTTAGGATTAGGATGATTGGCTGCCGCTGCATACATAAAAATAGAGGCGGCAACCCAAATAAATAATGGAATTGCTAGAGGCAACAACATCACTGCCAAGCAAGAAAAAAAAGTAAACCCTTGCGCAGCACGCATTTGTTGTTTTGCCGTAATAATGTAATTTTTTTCTTTTACTGATTCCATCAATGGCCGGCTTTTACTTAATAACAATAAGTACAATTATACATTGTTAAGCAAAGAGCTAACAATTGAATAACAATTGGTTAAAATTTAATCATTTGTTCTAAAAAGATTATTTCCATCCACTTGCTTGCTCTACACAACCAGCAATCACAAGGAGTTTGGTATTGTTCAAATCGTCTCGACAATTTGCATCAACGCATTTAGAAAAGCAGAGAGGATAAACAAAGCGGCTCATGTAGAATGCTGACTTATCGCAAGAACGCTCGCAAAATAAATGTTTAATATCGTCTTATTTGAACCAGAAATACCGCCAAATACTGGCAACATTATCCGCCTGTGTGCCAATACTGGCGCGCAGCTGCACTTGGTTAAGCCCCTTGGATTTTCATTAGAAGATAAGCAACTCAAACGAGCTGGTTTGGATTATCACGAATACGCTAACTTACAAATTCACGATAATTGGCAAGCGTGCAAAGCCGCTTTAGATGGAAAACGCATGTTCGCCATTACAACTAAAGGCAGTACATTTCACGGCAATATCAAATTTGAGAAAGATGATGTGTTTGTATTTGGCCCAGAAACACGGGGGCTACCAGAACAAATACGGAATGAATTTAGCCCAGAGCATCGTGTCAGATTGCCCATGCTGCCAAAAAGCCGAAGCTTGAATTTATCGAACTCAGCAGCGGCGTTGCTTTATGAAGCCTGGAGACAGATAGGGTTTGAGGGTGGCGTTTAAAAACCAAGCTAAAGAAGTTAGCTAAACGACTCTTCTTTTTGCTCGCGACCTAGCAAGTCTATCACCGCATCACGCGCTGCTTTCCCATGAGAAAGAACTTGATCAACCTCATGAGTAATCGGCATATCCACACCTAAATCTTTCGCCCGTTTGACCACTTCACGGGCAGTGTAAACACCTTCAGCCACATGCCCTAAAGCCGCTAAAATTTCAGCTAAAGGTTTACCACTGGCTAATTGCAAGCCAACTTCACGATTACGTGAGTACTGTCCAGTACATGTCAGAATTAAATCACCCGCGCCAGCCAAACCCATAAATGTGTCTTTTTGCGCACCCATCGCCATTCCAAAACGCGTCATTTCAGCCAAACCACGTGTAATCATCGCGGCACGTGCATTGTTACCAAACTGCATCCCATCAGAAATGCCAGCGGCAATAGCCATCACGTTTTTAAGGGCACCTCCAACGGCAACGCCAGCGACATCGGTGCTTGTGTAAACCCTTAGTGAACCACCATGTAGTGCAGCGCCTGCTTGTTTTGCAAACTCAGCATCATTGACTGCCAAAGAAACAGCAGTTGGCAAACCTCGCACCAATTCAGCCGCGAAACTTGGGCCAGACAATGCACCCCATGCTTGATTAGGGCCAAGCTCTTCAAGCGCAACTTCGTGAGGCAACTTTGCCGTCACAGGCTCTAAGCCTTTATTCGCCCAAATGACCGGCACCTTAACACCAAGCGCTTTGATAGATTGCAACATTTCACGGAAACCGCAAGTCGGAACGACAGAAACGATGAAGTCGACACCATCCAACGCAAGACCCAAATCAGACTCTACACTGAGGTTGTCGTGGAATTTAAAATCGCCAAGATACATTGGGTTAGCGCGCACTTTACGCATACCATCAACATGAGCTGCTTTGCGCGCCCACAAGCAAACTTGGTGCTGCTGGCTGATGTGCATCGCCAACGCTGTTCCCCAAGCACCTGCACCTAATACGGCTATTTTCATTGCTTACCCTTACAAGCCCCAAACAGCTGAGGTTTGGACAAAACCTACTAAGCCATCACGATGCTTTACTTTCACCCACCCATTTTTAGCAGGCTCAAGTAAATCCACCACCACATCTTTTTCAACCCGCGCAACCACTACTCCGCCAAGTTCGGGCGTTTTTTTAATTTCTACAGGAGAAGAAATCAATAAAGTACGCTGAGTGCTTAACTGCTTGGCATCTATCCAGCTTAAACCACCCTGCTGGTCTCGCACCTTGACCCACTCTGCGAGATTCACGATAACCTCAACAGGATAGCCTTGGCTCAGGAGATACAACTTTTTACCTTGTGCGGAAGGAGAGTCATAAACAATCGCTTTCGGCACATTCACTGTGCAATATTCCGCTGTTGCCAAACTTGGCAACAGCAGTAAGAAGACAATAACCAGTGAAGATTTAGTGTGTTGTTTTTGCAGCTTCATCTTGCGCTTGTTGTTGCTTTTGTTGCGCGTACAACGCTTCAAAATTAATCGGACTAAGCACAACTGGCGGGAAGCCAGCGCGTACTGAAGCGTCAGAAACCACTTCGCGCGCATATGGGAATAAGATATTTGGGCATGTAATGCTGAAAATAATTTCTAGATTCTCTTCTGGCACATTGCGCACTTGGAAAATACCTGCTTGAGCAACTTCAATTAAGAATGCAGTTTTTTCGCCGATTTTTGAAGTCACAGTAATAGTTAACACTACTTCATATATGCCATCTTCAAGCTTGCTTGCAGAGTTGCTAATTTCGATACCGATTTGAGGTGCATCTCGCTCTGTAAAGATTTGTGGCGCATTAGGCAATTCTAATGACAAATCTTTTACGTACAATTTTTCAATGCCAAAACCAGGCGCTTGGTTTTGATCTAGCGCTTGATTCTCAGTTGTTTGCTCTGCAGCTGTATCTTTAGTTGCCATGATGTTTCCTAAATATTTTTCAAAAGAATTGCGTGAATAATTACTAATTGATAACGAATAAAGCCGACATTTTAACCGATGCCAATACTAATTGCTTGTGTTGCTTGATTTTTTACTCAACCAATAGCGGATCGAGCCCACCAGCCAAATCCAATGCACGCAAATCATCAAAGCCACCAATATGACGCTCGCCAATATAAATCTGAGGGACTGTGCGACGGCCAGTTTTTTCCATCATCGCGATTTTTAATTCAGGCGCAGTATCTACCTGAATTTTTTCAATTTCCGTCACACCTTTACTGTGGAGCAAACGCTCTGCGTTTGTGCAATATGGACAATACGCACTGGTGTACATCAAAACTTTAGCCATGAAATGCCTTTTAGACGATTAAGCGCATCGCGCAATGATTTAACAACACTTTGAATTGTACATAAAGACGGCATAAAAAAAGAAATCAGCTATATAAATTCGGCAAATAATGCAGATTAATTGAGCAAAAATCACTAAAATAGCATTATTACTTGAATACTCGTTGGGAAAGCACCCCGCATGAAAATCACCCCCGTCGTATTGTTGATTTTAGATGGTTTTGGATATCGTGAAGACATCACAGATAATGCTATTGCCCAAGCAAAGAAACCTAATTGGGATAAACTTTGGCAACAATACCCACACACTCTGATTAATGCCTCGGAAAGTTTTGTAGGCTTACCTGCTGGACAAATGGGCAATTCAGAAGTCGGTCATTTGAATATTGGGGCTGGTCGTATTGTTTTTCAAGAGTTCGAACGCATCAACAACTCGATTGAAACTGGCGAATTTAATCGAAACCCAGTTTTATTAGAGGCTGTCAATAAAGCTAAAAATGCAGACAAAGCCCTGCATATTTTTGGCTTAGTATCTGATGGCGGCGTACACAGCCATCAAGACCACATTTACGCCATGATTAAGATGGCCGCAAAACAAGGCTTGAGTAAAATCTACGTACATGCGTTTTTAGATGGTCGCGATACGCCACCCGTCAGCGCCAAGCTCTACTTGCTAGCATTAGAAGATCAAATCAAAAAAATAGGCGTAGGGAAAATTGCCTCTATTTGTGGTCGATACTACGCGATGGACAGAGATAAACGCTGGGAGCGTATTGAGCCAGCTTACACCTTGCTGACTGAAGGCAAAGGCGACTTTACCGCAAGTACCGCATTAGATGGTTTAGAAGCAGCATATGCCCGCGGTGAAAATGATGAGTTTGTTAAAGCAACAGCGATTACCAAGCCAGGCGAGTCTCCTGTGTTTGTTGATAATGGTGATGTGATTGTATTTATGAATTTCCGTTCAGACCGAGCGCGCCAAATGACGACGTGCTTTTTGGACGCTAGCTTTGAAGGCTTCAAACGCAACAAACTTCCTAAACTCGGCGGTTACTATACGCTGACGATGTACGACAAAAACGAAGTTAATGCGAACGCAGTATTCCCACCTAATGACATTCACAATACATTCGGCGAATACATCGCCAATCAAGGCCTCAAACAACTTCGCATTGCGGAAACTGAAAAATACCCGCACGTGACGTTCTTCTTTAATGGTGGCGAGGAAAAAGTTTTTGAAGGCGAAAGTCGCATTCTTATCCCTTCACCAAAAGTAGCCACTTATGATTTACAGCCTGAAATGAGCGCTTTTGAGCTCACAGATAAATTGGAAGCCGCGATTTTGGGTCAAGAATATGCCGCCATTATTTGTAACTATGCAAACTGCGACATGGTGGGCCACACAGGCATTATGCCTGCAGCGATTAAAGCTGTGGAGACGCTTGATGCTTGTATAGGTCGCCTCGTTGCGGCCGCGCAGAGCGTTGGTGCTGAAATTATTATTACCGCAGACCATGGCAACGTAGAAATGATGCAAGACGTCGAGAATAATCAACCTCACACACAACACACTACCAACCTTGTACCACTGCTCTACATTGGCCGTGACGCTGACATCGCAAAAACTGGCGCACTCTCTGACATTGCTCCAAGCTTGCTACAAATGATGGGCTTGCCACAGCCTACTGAAATGACTGGCCATTCATTAGTGAGCATTAAGTAATATGTTGAAAGCTGTTAGCCACTTTGTAGTTGCATTCGGTTTGCTTACGATTGCATTGAATTCGCCACTTGCTTTAGCAACGAGCAAAGCTGATAAACCAAAAGAAAAAATAGAAAAACCAAAAGAGAAACTCAACAATATTCATGAGCGCATTGAATCTCTGACCAAAGAACTTGGCAAAACTAAAGAAGCGCATGCCGATGCTACCGACGCATTGAAAGAAAGCGAAAAAGCCATCAGCGAAACCAATCGGAAGTTATTCGAACTGCAACAAGCGCAAAAGAAACATAGCGAATCACTACAAGAATTACAGTCTGAAAAAACCGGCCTTGAGAATACGATAGAAGGTCAAAAAAATCAGCTCAGCAAACAAATTTATCAGCAATATTTGCACGGCCAACAAACCTACTTGCAACTCATTTTAGAGGAGCAAGACCCAAGTGCGATTTCACGGCAATTACAATATTTTTCCTATATTTCTCGTGCTCGCCAGGCGCTTATTAACAATATGGGGTCTAATCTGGAACGCGTGACTAAGCTCAATGAAGAAACCGCTAATGCACTCAAAGAAGTAGTGAGCCTTAAGGGCAAACAAGAATCTGAGCGTAAAAATCTTGAGTCACAAAAACAAGCACATAGTAAAGTAGTAGAAAAGCTATCGTCGCAAATTAGCGCCCAACGCAACGAAATTGACAAGCTGAAACGTGATGAAAAAAGCCTATCTCAATTGGTGGAGCGCTTAGCCCGAGCGCCACAACCCAAGCCGCAAAAGCCGACCCAAGCCAACTCATCAAGCAAAGAGCCAAATAACAAGCCAGAAGCTGAAACACCACCACAACGGCCTTTGGCAACCAATGATTCACTTCCTAGCAACGCTTTTGATGGTGGAAGTTTTGAGTCGTTAAGAGGCAAACTCAATTTGCCTGTTCGTGGCGAAGTCACCAACAAATTTGGGAATAGTCGTCAAGATACGGGACTAACTTGGAAAGGTTTGTTTATCAAATCTAATGAAGGCAACGAAGTGAAATCCGTCGCTAATGGTCGCGTGGTATTTGCAGACTGGATGCGCGGCTTTGGTAATTTGATTATCGTTGACCACGGGGGTGGCTATATGAGCCTCTATGGCAACAACCAAGCCCTGCTTCGCAAAATGGGCGATACGGTCAAAGGTGGGGATACAATTGCCAGCGTAGGGAACAGTGGCGGCAATGATACCTCTGGCTTGTATTACGAGCTACGCAATCATAGCAAACCTTTTGATCCGATGAGCTGGAGCGTATTACGCTAAGATTTGATTAAGCAGATAAATTTAAATATCTAAGCTAAAGCTTTACAAATATCGCGCACCAAACTTGGGCCCCGATAAATCAAGCCACTGTAAACCTGGACCAAGCTTGCTCCAGCGTCTATTTTTTCAGCGGCATCCGCACCACTTAAAATGCCACCAACGCCGATAATCGGCAACTCACCCGCTAATTGTTTTGAGAGCTGAGAAATGACTAAGGTCGATTTTTCACGCACCGGCGCTCCAGATAAACCGCCAGTTTCATTCGCGTTCGGCAAGCCTTCAACAGCATCTCTCGCCAAAGTAGTGTTAGTGGCAATAACACCGTCAAACTGATGCGCTTTTAATAAATCAGCAATTTCTATGATTTGCGTTTTATCTAAATCGGGTGCAATTTTCAGAGCAATCGGGACATATACTCCATGCAGCTCTGCTAATATTTTTTGCTCTGCTTTTAAGGTTGCAAGCAATGCATCCAACGCATCTTTTTCTTGCAACTGGCGTAAATTCTTAGTATTCGGGGAAGAAATATTCACCGTAATATAACTGGCATATGCATAAACTTTACGCATACAAACAAGGTAATCATCCACAGCACGCTCGTTAGGCGTATCAAAGTTTTTACCGATATTGATACCCAAAATGCCTTGATACTTAACCCCTTGAACGTTTTTAATCAGTTGATCAACACCCAAATTATTAAAACCAAAACGATTAATAATTCCTTCTGCCTCTTTTACTCTAAACAATCTTGGTTTGGGATTGCCAGGCTGGGCGCGCGGCGTAATCGTGCCAACTTCAATGAAGCCAAATCCCAATGCCGCCATGCCATCAATCACTGCACCGTTTTTATCAAGCCCTGCGGCCAGCCCAACAGGATTAGGAAAGCTAAGCCCCATGACTTGTTTAGGCTGACATTGAACTGGTTTGGGAAGTAATGCCAGCAAGCCAGACTTTTCAGCGATCTTGAGGCTTTTCAAAGCGATGTCATGCGCGTTTTCAGCATCAAGCTCAAATAAAAACGGCTTTGCGAGTGAGTATAGATTAGCCATAACAATAATTAAGCACTGCGCCAAGTGGTGCCATGTGGACCATCTTCCAAGACAATCCCTTGTGCTGACAGCTCTTGCCGAATGCGATCCGCCTCAGCAAAATCTTTAGCTTTCTTCGCTTCAACACGCGCTGTAATTTTTGCTTCAATCGCTGACACATCTAAACCATCTGTTGAGCCGCCTTGCATAAATACCTCAGGACTACGTTCAAGCAAGCCAAGAATATTTGCCAATCCCTTAAGCTGAGAGGCGGCAGCAAGGTCACCAGATTTATTGAACGTATTGGCTAAATCAAATAGGACAGCCACTGCTTCTGGGGTATTGAAATCATCATCCATTGCCGCTTTAAACGCTTCATAAGTTGCCGCAGTTTCGTCCACTTTAGCTACGACATCCGCCCCACGCAAAGCGGTGTAGAGACGTGTTAATGCTTGCTTAGCATCATCCAAATGTTTATCTGAATAATTGAGTGGGCTGCGGTAATGTGCACGCAGGATGAAGAAACGTACCACTTCAGCATCGTATTTTTTCAGCACATCACGAATAGTGAAAAAGTTACCCAAAGACTTCGACATTTTTTCATCATCTACTCGCACAAACCCGTTATGCATCCAATAGTTGACGAAAGTGCAATCGTTAGCCGCCTCGGATTGCGCAATTTCATTTTCATGATGCGGGAATTGCAAATCCTGCCCGCCGCCATGAATATCAAAATGTTTACCTAGATGGCAGGCGCCCATCACGGAGCACTCAATATGCCAGCCTGGGCGACCTTTTCCCCAAGGGGAGTCCCAGCTCGGCTCGTTAGGTTTCACAGACTTCCACAGCACAAAATCCATGGGGTCGCGTTTGAATGTATCCACCTCAACACGTTCACCCGCCCTTAAGTCTTCCAAAGACTTACCGGAAAGCTTGCCGTATTTAGCAAAGCTGTTCACAGAGTAAAAAACGTCGCCATTTTCTGCATGATAAGCATGACCTTTTGAAATCAAAGCAGAAATCATGTCTATCATGCCATCCACATGGGCTGTAGCTCGAGGTTCGATATCGGGACGCAAAACGCCAAGCAAGGCAGAATCTTCATCCATCGCATCAATAAAGCGCTGGGTTAGCACGCTAATATCTTCGCCATTTTCATTTGCGCGCTTAATGATTTTGTCATCAATGTCAGTAATATTACGGACGTAAGTCACATCCAAGCCCGATGATCTTAACCAGCGGCTTACCATATCAAACACCACCATGACACGTGCATGCCCAAGATGGCAAAAGTCATAAACTGTCATTCCGCAGACGTACATACTGACTTTACCGGCTACCATCGGAATAAAAATTTGTTTTTCGCGTGCGAGCGTGTTGTAAATTTTGAGCATGAGATTTTGATTAAAACTGAGTGCTTTTTATGGCTTAAATAATAAGCCCTAAAGATAATCGCTTAAATGACTAAATAAATATGGTTTATTGTGTTGCATTAGTAGAGCAAAGACGGGGTTTTTGATAGAATCAAGCACCTCATCAAACTGCGAAAAAGTATATCACAATGGTTATATCGCGCGCTTTATCAATTCGTTTACTGCTAGCACTTGCACTAAGCTTTTCATGCTTAAGTTTTGCTGATGACCTGAAAGACATTGCTCAACAAGCAAGTCAAGGCCAGCAGTCTAATGCGATGGATCGAATTAATAACCATATCAATGCCAATCCAAACGACGTTCAAGCGCTATTTATGCGCGGGGTAATGCTTGCAGAACAAGGTAAAAAAGAGGAGGCAATTAAAGCCTTTGCTGACATCACTCAACGCTTTCCAGCCCTACCTGAGCCATACAATAACCTAGCTGTGCTTTATGCTGACCAAGGTCAATTTGACAAAGCCAAGCAAGCACTTGAGAGTGCAATTAAAACGCATCCGAGCTACGCAACAGCCCACGAAAACCTAGGGGATATTTACTCCAAAATGGCTTCTGAGGCTTATGGCAAAGCACTTCAGTTAGATACTGGCAACGCGCGTGCTCAAAATAAATTACTGTTAATTAAAGACTTACTGAGCGCGAGCGGCAAAACGGGTTTAGCTGTCAGCGCAAAACCGGCGCACATCACTACCACCACATTACCAGCAACACCTGATTCGGCCTACGCCAACAAAGTAACTGCGCAAGCCGCAGAGCCTGCCAAGCAAGAAAACGCAGCAAGTAATGACCAACTAAGCGTTGTCAATGCGGTCAATAAATGGGCAAACGCATGGTCTAGTAAAAACGTTGATGCCTACTTAGATGCTTATGGCGCCTCATTCAAAACGCCAGATGGTGAGAGCCGCAAGGCTTGGGAAGCAACTCGCCGTGAGCGCATCAACAAACCCGGGAAAATCGAGGTTTCTGTCTCCAATATCAACGTACATCTTGATGATACTACACATGCGAGAGCAAGCTTCAAGCAAAGCTATCACTCTGCAAATCTCTCACAAAAAACCTCAAAAACCTTGGTCTTCGTTCTCACCAATGGCAAATGGCTAATTGAGCAAGAAAAAGCCAATCATTAATTTCAGGCCCATTGCTAGCACTGTGAAACTCTTTAGTCATCATCCAAAGTTGAAGTTTAAGGTTTATACCGCCATTACGCTTATTGCAGTGGCAGTCCTGCCTTGGAATGCGACAGCCTTAAATCGTCCAGATGCTAATCTACTTCCCAAGTCTAACGTTCTTGCTTCAACAAAAACTGAAGATCTCATCGTTAAAAGCCTGATGGATATTTCATCCGGTCAAATTGATTCTGCGTTAGTTACTTTAGACCAAGTCATTGCTACAACGCCTAATTTCAAACTTGCTCACTTAGTTAAAGGTGATTTACTAATGGCTCGCGGCCTTCAATTTCAAGGCTTTGGTAGTCCGAATCCCGGTTCTGAAGATGTAGCTGGCTATCGCGATGAGGCCCGCAAAAGAATTGAGCGTTACCTAGACAAAAACTCAGGCATCCTAATTCCAGAACCCATTTGGCAACTCGATCGCTCACAGCCTTATATCTTCGTTGTGGACGCGGACAAATCACGCTTATTTGTTTATCGCAACGAAAATGGCAAGCTTGAATACAACGCGGACTTTTACGTGACCATCGGAAAAAATGGGAGCGAAAAGAAATACGCAGGCGATAAAAGAACACCGCTAGGGGTTTATTTCACCGCCCCTAAACTCACACAAAAATTGGCAGACATTTACGGCGATGCTGCCTACCCATTAAGCTACCCAAATGAGTGGGATAGAAGAGAAGGTAAAACTGGCAGTGGCATTTGGCTTCATGGCACACCACATGACACTTATAGTCGCGCTCCGCAATCTAGCGATGGCTGCGTAGTACTCTCTAATCAAGACCTAAACACCCTCACCCCAATTCTGCAACAAGGCAATGTGCCAGTAATTGTTAGCAAGGGCATGGAATGGCTTAAGCCAAATGAAATACCAAAGGATAAACAAGCGCTATTAGATAGTGTTGAAACATGGCGCAAAGATTGGGAATCGCAAGAAACTGAAGTCTACTTGAGTCATTACGCTAAAGCATTTTCTAATGGCAGCTTAGACCTGAATCATTGGGCTGAAGAAAAGCGGCGCATTCAAGCCAGCAAGCTCAAAGTAGACATCAAATTATCGAACCTAAGCGTTCTACGCTACCCTAATAGCGAACTGCCAATGGCTTTAGTGACCTTCGATCAAGACTTTCATAGCAGCGCGCTTGATAGCCAAATGCGCAAACGCCAATATTGGATTTTCGAAAATCAGCAATGGAAAATTATTTACGAGGGTGCAGCCTGATGCGCTCTATTCAAAACTTTTAACTTAACTTGATAAGGAAATAACGTGGTTAAATTACAAACAAACTTTGGTGAAATTACGATTGATTTAGATACAGAAAAAGCACCAGTTACGGTTGCTAACTTTTTGTCATATGTTGAAAGTGGTTTTTACGCGAACACTATTTTTCATCGTGTGATTGATGGCTTCATGATTCAAGGCGGTGGCTTCACCCCTGAAATGTCACAAAAGAACACCAACCCAACCATTAAGAATGAAGCGAACAATGGCTTGAAAAATAAAACTTATACCATCGCGATGGCAAGAACACCTGCCCCTGACTCAGCGAGTAGCCAATTCTTCATCAACATCGCAGACAATGACTTTTTAAACTTTACATCACCAACCTCACAAGGTTGCGGCTATTGCGTGTTTGGTAAAGTAGTGGCTGGCACTGAAGTCATTGATAAAATTGCCAAAGTAAAAACTGGCAGCAAAAATGGTCATCAAGATGTGCCCGTTGAAAGCGTGATTATTCAAAGCGCTGAAGTTTGCTAATTAGCATTCTGACCTTATTAGCACCAAAATGAACAAGATCGGAAATGATTCAAGCCACAGCTTATTTATTTCCGATTTGCATTTGTGCGCCTCGCGGCCAGCAATCACCAAAGCTTTTATTCAGTTTCTACAAAAGACTGCCGTCAACGCCGAAAAACTATTCATCCTTGGCGACTTATTTGAATACTGGGCAGGCGACGACGATTTACTGCATGCAGACCATAAAGACATCATCCAAGCAATAAAAGCGCTTGGCGATGCAGGGACTGAGGTATTCCTTATCCACGGAAATCGAGACTTCTTAATTGGCGATCAGTTCTCAAAAGCAGCCAGCGTCAATCTACTACCAGACCCAAGCGAAATAAATCTCTACGGGAAACGCATACTCATCAGTCATGGCGATGATCTCTGCACAGATGATACCCGTTACCAATCATTTAGAGCGCAAGTACGTTCAGCATCTTGGCAGGCGGAATTTTTGTCTTATCCACTCACCTCTAGAAAAGCACAAATTGAAGCCCTACGCTTACAAAGCGAACAGGAAAAGTCTCATAAATCCGAAGCGATTATGGATGTGAATAGTGATGCGGTGAGCGCTCTTTTGCGCCAACATGAATATCCAGAATTATTCATCCACGGACACACCCACAGACCAAACACGCACATCATTGAGATTGATGGCCATCAATGCCAGCGCGTCGTGCTTGGTGACTGGTACGAACAAGGCTCGTGCTTGCGTCTAGATGAATATGGCTTTTCTAATGAGGCTGTGAAGATTTAATCAGATTTATACAATAAAAAAAGCCAAGCATTGCTTGGCTTTTAAGTTTCTTACGAATCATAACTTACCGACTTACTTCAGAAGGTCTTGCTTCTGCTGCCAACTTATCTAATACACCATTCACGTATTTATGGCCGTCAGTGCCACCATATAACTTAGCAAGCTCTACGCCCTCATTAATCGCTACGCGATAAGGAATGCTCACATCAAAAATTAATTCGTATGCTGAGATCAATAAAATAGCATGCTCAATCGGACTAAGCTCTTCAATAGCTCTATCTAGGAACTTGGTAATCCGTGTATCCAATTCAGGAATTTGGTCGTACACACCTTCCAATAGGCTTCTAAAATACGCCTCATCAGCACGGGCAAAATCAGCCTCGTCTGCCATTTCACGAACAATCAAGCGCAATTCTTTTGGACTTAATAAATATTGATACAAGCCTTTTAGTGCAAGCTCGCGCGATTTACGGCGATTGCCTGTTGGCTTAGCTGATTTACTAGGATTTTGTTTTTGGTTGTCGCTCATATTGCCCTAATTAGATTGCTCTCAGTAAATTAACCATTTCAATTGCAACTTCAGCCGCTTCAGCGCCTTTAACATCAATACGCGCAAGGGCTTGCTCATCGTTTTCTGTTGTTAAAATTGCGTTGGCTACTGGCACACCATATTGCAATTGCACTTCTGAAACACCGCGTGCTGATTCGTTTGACACCACCTCGAAATGGTAAGTCTCACCACGTATAATCGCGCCTAACGCAATCAAGGCATCAAACTTTTCACTATTCGCCATCTCTTGCAAAACCACTGGGGTTTCAAGCGCACCAGGAACCGTTGCCAAAGTAATATCCTCGGCTGCAACACCTAAAGCCAACAATTTGTTTTCACAAGCCTTTAATAAGCCTTCACCAACCTCACTATTAAAACGTGAAAGCACAATACCGACTTTGAGGCCTGAACCATCTAGATTTTTTGCAATAATATTCAACCACTACCCCTTTTTGCTTTAATACTTTCAATAATGCGTAATGATACCACTAAGCGCCACACTCGCTAAAAGCGCGTCATTCTTGACGAAAAAAATAAGCGTCACAATTGTCATTAAAATGTCACAATAAATTCATATAGTGTCTACAGTTGTGATAAAACATCATATAAATGAGAGACCAAATTATGGCTGCGAATATTTTAATCGTTGAAGACGAACCCGCAATTCAAGAGCTACTTGCACTTAACTTAACGCAAGCAGGCCATAACCCAATTCGGGCGCTTTCAGTTGAGCAAGCACAATTGCTGATGCGAGACGCCTTGCCAGATTTAATTATTCTGGATTGGATGTTACCTGGCATGGGCGGAATCGAATTTGCCCGCAAACTTAAAGCAGATGAACTCTCGAAAACTATTCCTATCATCATGCTCACCGCACGTGGGGAGGAAGTCGACAAAATCCGAGGCCTAGAAGTGGGTGCGGACGATTACGTCACTAAGCCTTTTAGCCCGCGTGAACTTAATGCTCGCATCAAGGCAGTTCTCCGTCGTCGCTCTCCACAAATGACTGACGATCCCATTGAGTCACACGGCTTACGCTTAGACCCAACCACGCACCGCGTGACTGGCAACAAAAAAACGATTGAACTTGGCCCAACGGAATTTAAGTTATTGCACTACTTAATGTCCAACCCAGAACGCGTTCACTCTCGCAGCCAAGTATTAGATCGTGTTTGGGGCGACCGAGTATTTGTTGAAGACCGCACCGTGGATGTTCATATTCGCCGTTTACGTCTTGCCCTTGAACAAACGGGACATGAAGATTTAATTCAAACAGTGCGTGGTGTTGGCTACCGTTTTTCATCGCAATAGCTCATAATACGCAAGCCCTTCTTTTTTATGATTGAATAGTCTTGCAAGATATCCGCTGGAGAGCATTTTGGCTGATTATCAGTCTTACTTTCATCTGCCTAATTGTCTGGGCAGCGAATGACGCTGAAACTGCACTGATCACCTTTTCTGTTGGTATCACGCTCTACCTATTCCATCACTTATTTTGGCTAGACAAACTTCTCGCTTGGTATAAAAAACCTGATCTCAACTCCATGCCGCTTGGCAACGGCGCTTGGGAGGATGTTTTTGCTACCATCTATCACGAGCAACGTCGTCACAACCGCAGCAAAATTCAACTTAGTTCAGCTCTAGACCGTTTTAGACATGCTGCCAGTGCGCTACCTGACGGGGTAGTGCTCTTAGATGATGACAACAAAATTGAATGGTGTAACAAACCAGCAGAGCATCAATTAGGACTATCACTCAAGCAAGACATTAACCAACCGATTGTTTATTTACTCCGCAACACAGAATTCATCCAATATCTAAAACATCACGTTGATATTGACCCAATCAAGCTGAAATCTTGGATTAAATCTGACGTTACCTTAGAAATCCAACTCGTCGCCTTTGGAAGCAATCAAAAACTACTCGTCAGTCGCGATATTAGCCAAGTAGAAAAGCTAGAGCACATGCGCCGAGACTTTATTGCTAACGTTTCACATGAGCTCAGAACCCCGCTCACTGTCGTGGGGGGCTTTTTAGAAACGCTGAGCGATATGGATGGCGCTGTTCCAGAGAACCTTAAAAGTTACTTTGGTATGATGCAAGAACAAACTAGCCGTATGCGTTTGCTGATTGAAGACTTACTCGCGCTTTCTCAGCTAGAAAGTGGCGCGACCGCCCCTGATGAAGCTGAGCTGGATGTGCCAGCACTTCTTAACACCATATTAAATGAATCAAATAGCCTCAGTAATGGTCGTCACACCATCACGCTAGAAGCAGATCCAACGCTTGCGTTAATTGGCTCTAATCAAGAGCTGCATAGTGCGTTTGGTAACTTAGTAAGCAACGCTATTCGCTACACGCCAGATGGTGGTAGCATCAAAATGATGTGGGAAGAAAGCAATCAACAAGCAGTTTTTAGTGTTACAGATACTGGCCTAGGCATTGAACAGCAACATATTGATAGACTGACCGAACGCTTTTACCGTGTTGACCGCAGTCGTAGCAGAGAAACAGGCGGTACAGGCTTAGGCCTTTCTATCGTTAAACACATACTTAGCCGCCACCAAGGTCGATTAGAAATCACTAGCGAGTTCGGCAAAGGCAGTACTTTTAAAGCTGTGTTTCCTAAATCTAGAATCGTGAATAAACAAACAACGCTGTTTCAATAATCGAATTATTGGCAATAAAAAAGCGCGTAATCTTCACAGACACGCGCTTTTTTTATTTAAGACAAATCAGTTACAACAGGACTTTTTCAATCCCACCGTTATTTGCCTTTTCAACATAGTCTTGCATCCAGTTCTCACCAAGCAAATGCTTGGCCATTTCCACCACGATGTAGTCAGACTTAATGCCCGTATCTTCACCGTAACGAGATAAGCCTTGCAAGCAGCTTGGGCAAGAGGTCAAAATCTTCACATCTTGCTCTGGTGCACCTGGCGTTAAACCAAGCTTAGTCATGCCTTTTTCCAGCTCTTCCTGTTTACGCATTTTTACTTGCGTTGCAATATCCGGACGGCTTACCGCGAAAGTGCCGGACTCTCCACAGCAACGCTCATTCAAGGCTACATCTTGTCCCATCAACGCGTTAGTCACTTTAAGAGGCGCATAAGTCTTCATCGGGCTATGGCAAGGGTCGTGGTACATATAACGCGTCCCCGTCACGCCTTCCAGCTTCATGCCTTTTTCCATGAGATATTCGTGGATGTCCAATAATCTGCATCCAGGGAATATCTTCTCAAACTCGTACTTTTGCAATTGGTCCATACAAGTACCACACGAAACAATCACCGTCTTAATATCAAGATAGTTTAAGGTATTGGCTATACGGTGGAACTGTACCCGGTTTTCAGCGGTAATTTGCTGACCCTTATCATGATTGCCACTCGCCGTTTGCGGATATCCGCAGCATAGATAGCCTGGTGGCAATACCGTCGTCGCACCCACTTCATAAAGCATCGCTTGTGTTGCTAAACCAACCGTTGAGAACAAACGCTCTGAACCACAACCAGGGAAGTAAAAGACGGCATCACCCTCTTCACCCATTTTTTTAGGATCGCGAATCACTGGCACCATCTTGTCATCTTCAATGCCTAGTAAGGCGCGAGAGGTCTTCGTTGGCATAGCCTTTGGCATTGGACGATTCAAGAAGTGCACCACCTGAGCTTTGATTTCAGGCTTACCTAAGGTTGATGGTGGCCTTTTCTTAAAGCCAGTTAACAGGCCAAGCTTATTGAGGACCGTGTGGCCAAGTCTTTGGACTTTGTAACCAACACCAACCATCAAGCCGCGCATCAATTTAATCGTTGCAGGATCTTTGATATTGAGGAAAGTCATGGCCAGCGAAGTGCCAGGATTGAAATGTTTTTTGCCTTGCTCACGCAAGAAATTACGCATCGCAATAGACACATCACCAAAATCGATATCCACAGGGCAAGGGTTATAACATTTATGACAAACCGTGCAATGATCCGCTACATCGTTAAATTCATCAAAATGCTTGAGTGAAATACCGCGACGGGTTTGCTCCTCGTAAAGAAAAGCTTCAATCAATAATGAGGTACCTAAAATCTTGTTACGTGGGCTATAAAGCAAGTTAGCACGTGGAACATGCGTAGTACAAACGGGCTTACATTTACCGCAACGCAAACAGTCGCTAATTGAATCAGCAATACCGCCAATCGCGGATTGCTCCATGATAATGGACTCTTGCTCAAGCAACCCAAAGCTAGGTGTATAGGCTCTTTCCAAGCCTGAACCCGCCATCAACTTACCTTTATTAAAGCGACCTTCAGGGTCAACCTTTTGCTTATAAGCAGCAAAGGTTGAAATGGTTTTCTCATCCAAGAATGCCATTTTTGTGATGCCAATACCATGCTCTCCAGAAATCACCCCATCCAAATCGCCAGCCAACTTCATAATACGTGCAACAGCAACGTGCGCTGAATGCATCATTTCATAGTCATCTGAATTGACAGGGATATTGGTATGAACATTGCCGTCACCCGCATGCATATGCAAAGCAACAAACACCCGCCCTTTAAGTACTTGTTGATGAATTTCATCACATCGGGCCAAAATATTTTGGTATTCACGGCCACTGAAAATTAATTGCAATGGCTTTTTAAGCTCGCGCTTCCAAGAGATACGTACCTGGTGCTCTTGCACGGCACGGAATACATTCTCTACCGCGAGGTTTGCGAATTCCTGACCCAAGCTACTTGTTGGCAAATCAAGACTATTCAAGACTTTTAGCCAATGAGCTTTAACGTCTTGCAGCAATTGGATAGATTGCGCTTTTTTTGCCAACAACAACTCTTGATCCACTTGCGTGTCATCATCTTCATACAAAGGCAAATCACCTTGTAAGAATGACTCAAGCGCATCCACCAACTTCAATTTGTTGTTGATAGAAAGCTCAATATTGATGCGCTCGATGCCGTCTGAATAATCACCCAAGCGTGGCAATGGAATCACTACGTCTTCGTTAATCTTGAACGCATTAGTATGCTTAGCAATCGCCGCTGTACGTGCTCGATCTAGCCAGAACTTTTTACGCGCTTCAGGTGAAACAGCCACAAAACCTTCACCGCCACGGGAATTAGCTAGACGAACGATATGCGATGCTGCTTCGCCCACTGCGTCTTCATCATCACTAGCAATATCAGCAATCAACAACATTTTTGGACGCTCTGAGCGGTTCGCTTTAGTCGCGTAACCTACCGCTTTAATGTAGCGCTCATCCATATGCTCCAAGCCTGCAAGCAAGGTTGACTCTGTGGCATCTAAATAATCTTTAATCTCAACAATCGCAGGCACAGCGAGGGCCACATGACCGAAGAACTCTAAACAAACTGTACGCACATGTTTAGGCATGCGATGAAGAATGAATGTTGCGGATGTAATTAAGCCATCACAACCTTCTTTTTGAATACCCGGCAGGCCAGATAAGAATTTATCTGTCACGTCTTTACCTAAGCCCACCTTACGGAAGCTAGGGCCTGGGATTTCTAAAATTTCCGGCTCGCCAATTAATGTTTTGCCATCAATATCAAAACGGCTAATACGGAATCGCGCGACATCAATATCGTGAATTTTTCCGAGGTTATGATCTAAACGCTCAACCTCAAGCCAGTTTGCATCTGGCGTTACCATGCGCCATGAAGCCAGAATATCCAGCGCCGTGCCCCAAAGTACGGCCTTTTTACCGCCCGCATTCATCGCCACATTGCCACCGATACAACACGCATCAGCAGAAGTTGGATCACATGCAAACTCAAGACCCGCTTCTGTAGCAGCTTCCATGGCACGACGTGTTACTACACCAGCACCACAATGTAACGTTGGCACTTGGCGGCTAACGCCTGGCAAAGTGCGCATTTCGACACGACTAATCGTGTCTAATTTTTCAGTATTAATCACCGCAGAAAGCTTAGTGAGCGGGACTGCGCCGCCAGTATATCCAGTACCACCTCCGCGTGGAATGATTGTTAAACCAAGCTCGATACAAGCTTTCACAATCGCAGCCACTTCAATTTCAGTGTCTGGATTTACCACGACAAATGGATACTCAACGCGCCAATCAGTTGCATCAGTCACGTGAGAAACACGTGCCAAGCCATCAAATTGGATATTGTCCTTGCGTGTAATTTTGCCAAGCTTAACTAAGGCTTTTTTTCGTAAAGCTTCAGTTTGTTTGAAGTCCTCCTCAAAAGCAGCCACCGCTTCACGCGCTGCCACAATGAGTTTTAAAACGAGAGGATTATCTTGAGAGCGCTCATGAATGGTGTGAATACGATGATTCAATGCATTGATGAGCTCATTTCTGCGCTTTTTGCTTGCAAGCAAGTCATCTTGCAAATAAGGATTGCGTGTTACGACCCACAAATCGCCAAGCACTTCAAACAGCATGCGAGCTGAACGCCCTGTTTTACGCTCTCCGCGTAGCTCGTTTAAAACATTCCAGATATCTTCACCCAAAAATCGAATCACGATTTCCCGGTCTGAGAATGAGGTGTAATTGTATGGAATTTCGCGTAAGCGGCTGGCCATGAGTGTTCACGTCAAATTAAAGGGATGATTATATCATGGCAGTGCACTGCATTAAACGGTGGCGAGATTGTGGTTAATCGGCAAGCGACTGATGACAACCTTATGAAAAAAACGCACAATGTAGGAAATATAAAATAGCAAAACTACAATTATCAAGGCCCAGATTTTAAACATGAAGCCAATATTCAATTTTCCAGCAAAAATATTTGTTCCACTAATGGTGGCAGCTTTACTCACGTTTTTGTTTTTGAATTTGAATGATAAAAAACAAGCACCAAATGTGTCCTTCACGAGTATCGAAGGCAAAACAATTTCCATGGCGAGCCTAAAAGGCAAAATGGTAGTGGTCAACTTTTGGGCAACTTACTGCCCTGGGTGTATTGAAGAAATGCCAGACTTAGTAAGCACTTATCAGCAATACCATGAAAAGGGCTTGGAAATTATTGCTGTTTCAATTGCGGACGACCCGCCCAATCAAGTACTTAATTTTGCAAAAAAGAACACTCTGCCATTTCCTGTTATTCACGATAGCGATGCCAAAATCAGCCAAATTTTTGACAACGTCAGCCTTACCCCGACTTCATTTATCATTGACCAACAAGGTCGCGTGATTGGTAAAACCATTGGCAAACTGGATTTTATAAGTTTACATAAACTGCTAGACGAGACGCTTTCAAAGAAGGAATCGCAATAATGTTGTGGGTAAAAGCCTGGCATATTATTTTTATGGTCACATGGTTTGCTGGTATGTTTTATTTACCCCGGCTTTTTGTTTATCACGCGATGTCTGATGACAAAATCAGTCATGAGCGCTTCAAAATCATGGAGCGCAAATTATTTTACGGCATTATGACGCCAGGAGGCATCTTAACCATAGTCTTTGGGCTTTGGTTGTGGCTGGGCTATGGCATTACTGGCGGATGGTTGCATACTAAAGTCGCCATTGTGGCCGGCTTGGTGGCTTACCACATTTACTGCGGCAAGCTTTTATTAGACTTCAAACATGACCGTAATCGCCATAGCCATGTCTACTATCGCTGGTTTAATGAAGCGCCTGTTTTAGCGCTGATTGCGATTATTATTTTGGTTGAAGTTAAACCGTTTTAAGCAAAACCTTATGCAAATCCTCAATTCCGAATGGCTAATCAAGATGCTCGAAAAATCAGGCGCAACGCCTGAGGCTAAACTATTGAGCCTCTTCGACATATTGTCAGATTGGTTAGAGGCCCCGCAAATCCTTACTGCACTTAAACAAGAATCCACGCAAAAAGACACGCCCTATTTACTGCTCAATTATTTAAGCCAGCAAGCAAAAGAAGCTGGTGCGGCAATTCCAGAAATACTCGCAGAACAATTGATATTTATTGCAAAAAGTGCATTAAAAGACCGCATTGAAAGTTCTGAATGCGCATCGTTCATTCATGCAAAGCAAGTGGCCAATGCACTAATATCCGCTCAATGTGAACGCGAAGCAATTCAGCTAAAAAAAACGACCATTTACAGCGCGCTCGCTATTTTTGTTGGTGCTATTACCATCGGCACTTTGATTTACACATATCCAAAATCTAATCCCGCTCAAAATATTGCCGCCAGCTCTATGCTTGAACAAACCAACGGCAAAAATGATAAAGATGTTGCGGAAAACCCTAAAGAGACGGCAGACATGTATGCTTCTATCGAAACTATGCGTGGTGGAGAATGCCAATATATTGAAGCCTTACAAATTCCTGATGCGGACAAAAAAATCTATCTCGAAAACGTAGTAGGCGGACAAGTCCCAACCAACTTACATGACCAGCTGATTGCGCAGCATTATTTACAAAAAATACGCTGTAATTACACCCCAATGCTTATGAAAAATTCCACCAACTAAATTTATACAGTCCAGTATAAATAAAAACCACAATTAAGTAATGGCTTTTGTTTTAGTTGTTAATTTCATTGATAAATAAATAAATATCTACTTACTCTAAAAATAATTAGTTACACATCGGTAAATACCACCACCTCCATTTTTGTGCTAAAGTTTAACTTTTAGGCAAAAAGACAATCATCATGTCTGCTCTTCGGAAAAAAATACTACACGTCGCTACGGATTTATTTCAAACCCGTGGTATCAACTCGACCGGTGTCGACACCATTGTTGCTGTAGCTGGCACTACAAAAATGACGCTATATAAATATTTCAAGTCTAAAGAGGATTTGATTTTAGAAGTCTTACAACAAGGCCATCAAGATTTTCAAACTTGGCTTAATGACAACTTAACCCGTAATAGCAAACAACCTGCGGAAAAAATCCAAAAACTTTTTGACTTCGTTGAGGAGTGGGTGACCTCGCCTGATTTCAGAGGCATGGCATTCATTAAAGCCTCAGCTGAGTTTCCTAACGAAGAGAGTGCCGTCCATAAACTTTCTGCCGACCACGCCAAAGAGTTTCGCAACTTTATTGCAGGCCTTGCAACAGAAGCAGGCATTGCCGATGCAGATGGCTTATCGCTCCAACTTTCACTCCTAATTGAAGGTGCAATGCAAGCAGAGCAAATGAAACGCGGCTCTGGTGCTGTGAAGTACGCAAAAAAAGCGGCAAAAATCTTAATAGACACCGCACCAAAAACCCGTAAATAGCTTATCTGAAAAATGTCGTAAGGCATTCTCCGCCTTGCCCTACTGCAGCCCTATCGGGATAATGTCGCTTTTACTTCATTGAAGCTTTAATCTCATGCAAACCCTTATCTGCGGCTCACTGGCTTTTGACACCATCATGGTGTTTCCTGACAAATTCAAACATCACATCCTGCCTGAAAAAATTCACATGCTAAATGTGGCTTTTTTAGTGCCAGAAATGCGCCGTGAGTTTGGCGGTACTGCTGGCAATATCGCCTACAATTTGAGATTGCTTGAAGATAATCCATTGATTATGGCAACCGTTGGCGAAGATTTTGGCGCTTATATGGCTTGGCTCGATAGCAACAACATCAGTAGTACGCACATCAAAAAAATTACCAACAGCTTTACCGCACAAGCGTTTATCACCACAGACACTGACGACAATCAAATCACCGCCTTTCATCCAGGCGCAATGAATGAGTCTTACCAAAATAGCGTCAATGATGCGAAAGGCGTAAGTCTTGCCATCATCGCGCCAGATGGTCGCGAAGGTATGTTTAAGCACGCCAAAGAATGTTTTGATGCGGGCATCCCATTCTTATTTGACCCAGGCCAAGGCTTGCCAATGTTTAATGGTGAAGAGTTGTTAGGCTTTATTGAAATGGCTGACTACTTGGCAGTCAACGATTACGAAGCACAAATGCTACAAGAAAAAACAGGCTTAGATCTTGAAACCCTCGCCTCAAACGTAAAAGCCATGATTGTGACTTTAGGAGCAAGCGGCTCACATATTTACGCAGACGGTCAACGCTTTGACATCCCTCCCGTTAAAGCAGATGATGTTGTAGACCCGACTGGTTGTGGCGATGCTTACCGCGCTGGTTTGTTATATTGTATTGCACGCGAATGGGATTGGCCAACTTGTGGCAGATTAGCTTCCGTCATGGGCGCAATCAAAATCGCGAGTCGTGGTGGTCAAAACCACAAACCGACAAAAACAGAGATCGAACAAATTTACACTCAAGCTTTAGTTGACCAAACCAAACTTGATGAAAGTGTTTAACCATAAAAAAGAGGCTCAATCATGAATCATCAACATTTACTTAAAACCGCTTTTATCCTAATGATTGCAGGCTTACTTAATGCCTGCGCAAGCTCAAATTCAGGCGACGTATACAGCAGAGACGAGGCGCGCAAAATTCAAACAATCCGCAAAGGGGTGGTTGAGTCTGTGCGTACTGTCAAACTAGAAGGTACAAAAACGCCGATTGGCACTGCAACAGGGGCTGTCATTGGTGGCGTCGCAGGCAGTTCTGTTGGCGATGGCAAAGGCTCTGCAATCGCAGCCGTGATTGGCGCCGTTGCTGGCGGGCTCGCTGGATCGGCGATTGAAGAAATTGCAACTAGAAAAGATGCATTAGAGATTACGGTAAAGCTAGATAACGGCAGCCTGGTTGCAATTGTGCAAGAAGCCACCGAAAAATTTTCACCCGGTGATAACGTCCGTTTAATTGAAAATGGCGGCGTTACGCGCGTTAGCCATTAATCTCTTCACATTAGATGAAACTGTATTCAATACAGTTTCATCGAAACGTCAAAATACAGTCACCGTTTTGTCATAAAAATTTCTTAAAGTTTCTCCTGTTAAAAACCTATCTAACAGGAGTTTGAGATGCTCAAACAAGAAGCCTCAAAAGTTCTTCAAAACGCAAACGAGACAACTGCCCCCGAGCAACAGCAGATTCTCGCTCATGAGCTATATATCAGCTTTGCTCGTAATCCAAGTGAGATCGCTGAAGCACAACGCTTACGCTACAAAGTGTTTGCAGAAGAAATGGGCGCAAACATTCAGAGCGATGAGGGGCTGGATCAAGACGGATTTGACGCATACTGTGACCACTTATTAATTCGTGAAAGCGTTAACCACCGCGTAGTGGGCACTTACCGAATTCTTAATCCAACAATGGCCAACGAGGCTGGCGGTTATTATTCAGCAGGCGAGTTCGACCTTAGCCGCTTGCAGCACTTATTTCCACGAATGGTTGAAGTAGGCCGTGCTTGTGTTCATCGCGATTATCGTAATGGCGGCACGATTACGATGCTTTGGGCTGGCCTTGCAAAATACATGCAAGCTAACAACTATGAGTACATGATTGGTTGCGCAAGCGTACCAATGGCAGACGGTGGACATATGGCCGCCAGTCTTTATAATAGTTTGCAAGAGAAATACTTATCACCGCCAGAGTATCGCACATTCCCTCATTGTCCTTTGCCAATGGAAGCTTTACAAAAGGACGTGGAAGTAGATTGCCCCCCACTCATTAAAGGCTATTTACGTTTAGGCGCATACATTTGTGGTGAGCCAGCTTGGGACCCAGATTTTAATAGCGCAGATATGCTCGTCATGCTGCCTCTTTCACGAATAAACAGGCGTTATGCTGCCCATTTTTTTAAGTAACAATCAACATTCATCTTTTGTCGTTCGCTTAGTCCGAATTCTTCGGATTCTGCTTCATACTGTTTACGGTGGTTTTTTAGGCATAATGATTATGCCTTCAGCCACCGCTAGACAGCGCAATTGGATTGTTAGCCACTGGTCTAGAAAACTACTCAAGATCTTAAATATTGAAGTCATCCTTGTCGGCACTCTGCCTGACCATGATGCAGTCAACACCATGTTTATAGGCAACCATATTTCATGGATAGACATTCATGCCCTCAATAGTGTTCGTGCAGTGCGTTTTATTGCAAAATCCGACCTTAAAAGTTGGCCGATATTTGGCTGGCTCGCAAAAAAATGTAACACCCTATTTATTGAACGCGAGCAAAAGAAAGACGCCGTTCGCGTAATTGAAGAAGCCACTTCAAGCTTAAAGCGTGGGGATTGCTTGTGTTATTTCCCAGAAGGCACAACAACCGATGGCACCACCCTATTGCCATTCAAAGGGAGCTTAATGCAAGCCCCTATAAACGCGTCCGCAACTATTTGGCCTTTTACAATTTACTATCCAAATACCGATGGAAGCGCTAACACAGCGATGGCGTTTGCTGGCGAAACGACATTAGTCGAATCTATTTGGCAGATTGTCTCCGTTAGCAATCCTAGAGTAGTGCTGACTTTTTTAAGTAAGATATTGCCACATGGACATGAGCGAAGAGGCTTAACGATTACAGCACGCCATGCCATTGCTACCCAACTTGGCTTTGGACATCCCGAAGACTAATTAGCAAATTGTATGTTGATGGGCGCATCATCCACATGACATGGCACTTGGAGAATCGCTTTATCATCCAAGCGAAGCGCAGTTAAAGCGCCACCCCACAAGCAACCTGTATCTAAAGCATATATGTTATTTGTAACATGCAAGCCGAGCGCAGACCAATGCCCGAAGATAATTGGTGTATCTACAGAAGCCCTGCCAGAGACTTCAAACCAGGGGCAATAGCCTTCAGGACGATTTACCAATTCGCCCTTGAATTTAAACTCCATCTCACCTGCTTGTGAACAAATCCGCAAACGGGTCATCGCATTGGTAATGACACGCAACCTATCCCAGCCAGTTAGAGCGTCATCCCACTGAACGGGTTGATTACCGTACATATGCCTGAGAAATTCAGAATAATTCTCCGCACATAAAGCTTGATGCACTTCTTGAGCCAACGATTCTGCTTTTTTTGCGGTCCATTGTGGCAACAGCCCTGCATGCACCATTAAATGGTCATGCTCAAAGTGCAATAAAGGCTGGTGGCGCAACCATTTCAGCAATTCATCAGCATCAGGCGCATCTAATAAGGCTTGAATCGTATCGCTGCGGTGCGGATTCAAAAACCCTTCAGCGACGACAAGTGTATGCAAATCATGATTGCCAAGCACAGTTACGACAGAAGACTGGTGGTCAAAAATCCAGCGTAACACTTCTAGGGAGCCAGCTCCGCGATTGATTAAATCCCCGACCAGCCACAACTTATCGCTAGCAGGATTAAATTGGATTTTTTTCAGCAGAGACTGAAAGGAGTAAAAACAACCTTGAATGTCACCAACGGCGTAGGTAGCCATATTATGAACGAATAGCCATCATGAGCATCGCCCACAATGGCCACCCAATTTGAATAAAACAGATTATTTAGGCGCCTTAAAGCTAGCGCCACCTTGATTAGCCATGTAAGCGACGGCATTAGCGACCTCGCCATCAGTCAACTCAGCATTGCCGCCACGCGCAGGCATCGCACGAATGCCCGCAATCGCATGTTTTACCAAAGTTTCGTAACCTTGTGCAATACGTGGACCCCAAGCTGATTTGTCACCAATCTTTGGAGAACCTAAAGCACCAACAGCGTGACATGCTGAACAAACCGCCTTCACAACTTCTTCACCACTTTTATTCACATGAGGGCCTGTTTCCACCTCTGCAACTGCCACTTGTGCAACTGGCTTAATACGCTCTTCAATCTGAGTCGCAGCCAATTTTGGATCTTCTGGCGCATGGGTTGAATCAACCGTCATAAATAATTTAGCAATTAGGACAATGACTAACGTAGGCGCAAAAATACCACCTAAAATCGCCACAACAACTTGGCTCACCGGAGTAGGGGGAAACTCGTGTTCACTCATGACTATGTATCCAATCCAAGAAAAATAAAATTTTGTAGGTGAATTATACTGATAAGGTGATGTGGTTAAAAGCGCAATGTCTCACAATCGGACAATCACTAGTCCATTTGCTATAATCCGCAGTCTTTTACAACATGCGCCCGTAGCTCAGCTGGATAGAGTATTGGTTTCCGAAGCCAAGGGTCGTGGGTTCGACTCCCGCCGGGCGCGCCATATAGTCGCAATAAAAAAGCCGTGGTCCGAGGACACACGGCTTTTTTATTCCGTAAACTTTTAGATCTATTTCTTTTTCAAAAATTCTGGCAATTCAACATGAGCAAAGTTTGCCAAATCTGAAAGCTGATCCAATCCACTTAATGCTTTTTCCGAGACTCTCCGACGCACTCCGCTCTCAACATCAATCATCCATACACATTCTTTACAAGTGACCAATAAAGTATTTTGATGTAATTTTGCATCGATCAAATCTAAAACAAAGATCGTTTTAGAAACCAATGATTCCGGCTTACTCACTTTAATGAACTGCCTTTTTAAATCAATTTCATCAAGCGTCCAAGCAGACTGCATGGTCATGCCCTCTACATCAAAAAGTAGAAGTATTAAATATGAAAAAAAATGCTCAGAACACCCCCAATTAGGGATGAACTCACTGCTAAAGTCATAATAATTACAGCAAGTTAGCGTTTGGAGATGTTGGAGTAATGATCAAGCAGCTCGGGGAGGTTTACAACCTGTAATTCTTCATAAATATGCGCACGTCTTTTTTTTATAGTATCGGCTTTTAAATTCATTGCCTCAGCAACCATTTTGTTAGGATGACCGAGCAAGAAAAATTGAAGGATTTGATGTTCAATTGGCGTTAATAGCCTGAGTAAAGCATTCCGATGCAACTCATCTGTAATCGCCCGCTCATTATTACGCTTATCCTCAAAAACACGATTTAATGCATTCAGCAGAATTTTTGGCGATACTGGTTTAAGAAAAAACTCACAAGCCCCACCTTTAAGTGCATCAATAATCTGTTGAGACTTACTCTCGCCACTCAAAAAGAAGATTGGTGAATGATTTCCAATCTCAGACAGCTTGCTTTGGATATCCAGCCCACTTAAGGTTGGCATGTGCATATCTAACACAATGACCGATGAGTGGGCAGCAGAAAAGGATTTTAAAAACTCTAGCGGATCAGAGAAGGTACGAACCTCAAAATGTTTATCGCGCAAAAACGTCGCCATTCCAGAAAGAATTTGCTCATCGTCATCGACCAAATAAACTGTTTCTCGCGCTAAGTTCATTTTTTCGCACTCTTTAGCTTAAGTTCAAAGACTGCGCCAGAAAGACCATCCAACTCTGGTTTTGCGGAATAGGCGCTGATCGAGCCCTGCCAGCTCTCAACAAGCATTCGACATAAGGACAAACCAATTCCCATACCACCAGATTTCGTCTCCAACCACTCGAATATTCTAGACTCCTCTCCTTCAGGGATGCCTGGGCCTGAGTCAATAATTTTAATCAAGACAAATTGCTTTTGCTGAACATGATTGAGTTTAATCAAAATTTGGCGCACATCCCCAGCAATGGCACATTTATCAATAGCGTCTAATGCATTATTAATTATGTTAAAAAAGACGCGTTCCAATTGATGCTGATCTGCAAGTACAGCAGAATTTGATATGGTCGACTCAATAGAAATATCTACCCCAAGGGCTATCATTCTCGGATGAACGAGCGCAATCACCTCCTCTAGAGTGAATTGGATATCAACAGACTTAACATCTACATTTCTCTCAACCATAAAATTACGCAGATTCTCGATAACCCCAATGGCTTTATCAGCTGGTTTTCTAACAGCGGATAATCGCTCTTTTACATCGGGATCATCGTTATTCTTTAGTATATATGTTTCAAGATTTTCAAGGCCAAAACGCAAAGCAGTAAGCGGCTGTAAGGCCTCATGAACAACAGTTGATCCGTAGGTTCCCACTGTTGAGAAAGCTTGCATACGCATCAAATCTTTAATGGTTGAGTTACGCTTTTCTAGGGCAGTACTCATTTCAATATTCTCATTGAGCGTCTTTTGGTAGTCTTTTTCTACCTTCGCTAGCACCACAGCAACATATCCAAGGTTTGAGTAAATGACCGCTAACATTCCTATAATTGTCATCACCGAATTCACTGGTGAATTTCTTAAAATGTCATAACTCTCATACCCTAGAAGCAAGAGTATTAACTTCACACTGATCGTTAAACCCAGAGCCCCATAAAAGAAACTGATATAGCCCATTCTTTTGAGACCAAAATAATCTACATACTTTTTTCCTGTAATTGCTAAATTGAACAACACAAGAGAGATGGAAAACAAGGAGAATATGACTCTAGGTTGAATTGAATCACCAAAGGCTACGCATACCTCATAAATAGCCCCGAAGGAAAAAATAAAGCCAATCAACACATAATTCGACAGGCCGCGTTTAATTTCCATCCGTAAGGACTGAATACGCATTGAGTAGCCAGCCACGATGAGAACATTGACCAATGTATATGTGAAAAACTCTGAGACACTAGCAGCTAACTGAGGCCTGAAACTAATCATCAAGAGGCCTACACCGTTCAAAAAACCACCAAAACACCAAAGTCTTACAGGAGACGATCTATAATTACTTAGATAAAAATATGCCGAAGCGGGCATAACTAGGTAAAAAAACCCAATAAAAATGAACTGACCCATTAAAGTTGGACAGTTTAGTTAGGTTACCATAAGGGATTGATTTCGGTATTGCACCGGACTCAGTCCCTTTAATTTTTCTTTGATACGATCGTGATTGTAGTAGTGGATGTAATCACACAGTTCAGC
>CAIQBW010000017.1 GCA_903870165.1 uncultured Methylophilaceae bacterium
ATGGTGATGCCAGGTGATAACGTATCAATCACAGTTACATTGATTGCACCGATTGCGATGGAAGATGGTTTACGCTTCGCGATTCGTGAAGGTGGTCGTACTGTTGGTGCGGGTGTTGTTGCTAAGATTATTGAATAATCTGTAATTTAATTTGTAGTTAAATCAAATGGCGGGACTTGTCCCGCCGTTTCGCTCTTTAGAAAGGCAGTAAAAATGCAAAGTCAAAAAATCCGTATTCGCTTGAAAGCATTTGATTATCGTTTGATTGATCAATCTGCTCAAGAAATCGTAGAAACAGCAAAGCGTACTGGCGCTGTTGTAAAAGGTCCAGTTCCATTGCCAACTCGTATTGAGCGTTTTGATATTTTACGTTCACCACACGTGAACAAAACATCACGCGACCAATTCGAAATCCGCACTCACCAACGTTTAATGGATATTGTTGACCCAACTGATAAAACAGTTGATGCATTAATGAAGTTAGATTTACCAGCTGGTGTTGATGTAGAGATCAAGCTGTAGAAATTTGGTAGTAGATTTAAAGTTGTAATGTAAACGAGAGTTCGGTATAATCCGCGCTCTTTCAGAGAAGTCGGTCAATTGTAATCGGCTTTTTAACTAAATATAAGGAATCGATCATGAGCTTAGGGCTTATTGGTCGCAAGGTTGGTATGACACGCCTGTTTACAGAGGATGGCGCAAGCGTCCCTGTTACAGTGCTAGAGGTTGTGCCTAACCGTGTGACACAGATTAAGACGATTGCTACTGATGGCTATACAGGCCTTCAAGTTGCTTTCGGCGAACGTCGCGCTAGCCGTATCAACAAAGCTTTGACTGGGCATTATGCTAAGTCTGGCTCTGCTGCAGGTGCTGGTATCCACGAATTCTCAGTGACAGATGATGTTTTAGCTAACTACACAGCTGGCGCAAACATTACTGTTGATATTTTCCAAGAAGGTCAAATGGTCGATGTGACCGGCACATCTCTTGGTAAAGGATTTGCTGGCGCAATCAAGCGTCATCACTTCTCATCAAACCGTGCTTCACACGGTAACTCTAGATCACACAATGTTCCAGGCTCTATTGGTATGGCGCAGGATCCAGGTCGAGTATTCCCTGGTAAGCGTATGCCTGGTCATTTGGGCGCTGTTCAAGTTACAACACAAAACCTACAAGTGGTTCGAGTTGACGTTGAACGCAACCTATTGTTGATTAAAGGTGCTATTCCAGGCTCTAAGGGCGGTGATGTAGTTGTACGTCCAGCTGTTAAAGCCAAGTCTTCTAATAAGGCGGCCAAATAATGGAAATCAAATTAATCGACAAGAGCGGTAAAGTTACTAAGTCAGCTGTTGAGCTTTCAGATGTAACCTTTGCACGCGAATTTAATGAAGCTTTGGTGCATCAAGTTGTTGTTGCCTACCAAGCTAATGCCCGCACTGCCACTCGTGCTCAATTGGGTCGCGGTAACGTAAGCCACACTACACACAAACCATGGAACCAAAAAGGTACTGGTCGTGCACGTTCAGGTATGAGCTCAAGCCCAATCTGGCGTGGAGGTGGTCGTGCATTCCCTAATAGTCCTGATGAGAATTTCAGCCACAAAGTAAACCGTAAGGCTTACCGTGCTGGTATGTGTGCAATTCTTTCTGAGCTTGTGCGTCAAACACGCTTATCAGTGATTGAAGAGTTTAGTGTTGATACGCCTAAAACTAAAAATCTTGTAGAAAAGATCAAGGGTTTAGGTTTTGCTGATGGTGTTTTATTGTTGGTAGATGGCTTTGATGAAAACTTATATCTATCAGCACGTAACATTCCTAACGTGTTAGTTGTCGAAGCTCAATACGTTGATCCTGTCAGCTTGGTTCGCTTCCCGAATGTGGTTGCAACAAAAGCTGCAGTGAAGAAGCTTGAGGAGATGCTAGCATGAGCGCGAATCTAAATTTAGTAAAAATCCAAGATCGTTTACTGCAAGTTATTTTGGCTCCGCAAATTACTGAAAAGGCAACTCGTATTGCTGATCAAAATCAGCAAATTGCATTCAAAGTACGTACAGATGCAACTAAGCCTGAAATCAAGGCGGCAGTTGAGCTTGTATTTAAAGTTGAAGTGCAATCCGTAACGGTAGCTAACGTTAAGGGTAAAGAGAAACGTGCTGGCCGCATTATGGGTCGCCGTAAAGACTGGAAGAAAGCTTATGTAAGCTTGAAACCAGGCCAAGAAATTAATTTTGCAGCGGGCGAATAGGAGAAATCATGGCACTGATTAAAGTCAAGCCAACTTCACCAGGTCGGCGCGCCGTAGTAAAGGTGGTAACACCTGATCTATATAAGGGCAAGCCTTATGCGCCGCTGCTGGAGAAGCAAAGCAAAAATGCGGGTCGTAATAACAACGGCCATATTACAATCCGTCACCAAGGTGGCGGTCATAAGCAACATTACCGTTTGGTAGATTTCCGTCGCAATAAAGATGGTATTCCAGCAAAGGTTGAGAATATTGAATACGATCCAAATCGTAGCGCTCACATTGCGTTGTTATGTTATGCCGACGGTGAACGTCGTTATATCATCGCCCCACGTGGTGTAGCTGCAGGTGCACAATTGATTAGTGGTTCAGATGCGCCTATTAAAGTAGGTAACGCATTGCCATTGCGCAATATCCCAGTAGGTAGCACGATTCATTGTATTGAATTGCAACCTGGTAAAGGTGCACAGTTAGCTCGTTCAGCTGGTACTTCAGTGCAATTATTGGCACGTGAAGGTAGCTACGCTCAATTGCGTTTACGTTCAGGCGAAGTTCGCCGTGTACACGTTGATTGCAAAGCAACGCTTGGCGAAGTGGGTAATGAAGAACATTCATTGCGCTCTATCGGTAAAGCTGGTGCAATGCGCTGGCGTGGTGTGCGTCCTACAGTTCGCGGTGTTGTGATGAACCCGGTAGATCACCCACACGGTGGTGGTGAGGGTAAAACAGCTGCTGGTATGAATCCAGTGAGCCCATGGGGTACTCCAACCAAGGGTTATCGCACTCGTAGCAACAAGCGCACTGACAATATGCGTGTTTCACGCCGTCCTGCGAATAAGAGGTAATCAATATGGCACGTTCAATTAAAAAAGGTCCATTTATCGATGGTCACTTGGCTAAAAAAGTAGAGAAAGCTGCTGAAACGCGCGATCGTAAACCAATTAAAACTTGGTCACGTCGTTCTACAATTTTGCCTGACTTCATTGGTTTGACTATTGCAGTTCATAACGGCAAGCAACACGTACCTGTGTTGATTTCAGAAAACATGGTTGGCCACAAGCTCGGCGAATTTGCTTTAACACGCACATTCAAAGGTCATGCAGCCGATAAGAAAGCTAAGAAGTAGGAGATGATGATGCAAGTATCTGCAGTATTAAAAGGTGTACATCTTTCTCCACAGAAAGCTCGCTTAGTAGCGGATTTAGTGCGCGGTAAGAAAGTTGATAATGCGCTTAACATCTTGCAATTCTCACCTAAGAAGGGTGCAGAAATTATCAAGAAAGTGCTTGAGTCAGCAATTGCTAACGCTGAACACAACAATGGTGCTGATATCGATGAGTTGAAGGTTACTTCAATCTACGTTGATAAAGGTATCGTGCTTAAGCGTATCCGTGCTCGTGCTAAAGGTCGCGCTGGTCGCATTACCAAACCAACTTGTCACATTAACGTGACAGTAGGTAACTAAAGGAATCGTTATGGGTCAGAAAATTCATCCAATTGGTTTCCGTCTGAGCGTCCAAAAAAACTGGACATCACGTTGGTATGCCAACAGCAAAAATTTCCCAGCAATGTTGAATAGCGACATTAAGGTTCGTGAGTTCCTTAATAAGAAGCTAGCACACGCTGCTGTAAGCAAGATCGTGATTGAGCGTCCTGCAAAGAACGCAAAAATCACTATCTACAGCGCACGTCCAGGTATCGTGATTGGTAAGAAGGGTGAAGACATTGAAACTTTACGCTCTAGCATTCAAGGTTTAATGGGTGTTCCTGTTCATTTGAATATCGAAGAAGTGCGTAAGCCTGAAATCGACGCTACATTGATTGCACAGAGTATTGCTCAGCAATTAGAAAAGCGTGTGATGTTCCGTCGTGCGATGAAGCGTGCGATGCAAAACGCAATGCGTTTAGGCGCTCAAGGTATCAAGATTATGAGCTCAGGCCGTTTAAACGGTATTGAAATCGCTCGTACTGAATGGTATCGCGAAGGCCGTGTGCCACTTCATACTTTACGTGCTGATATTGACTATGGTGTTGCAGAAGCTTTGACAACATACGGTATTATCGGTATCAAAGTTTGGGTATTCAAAGGCGAAGTGTTTGACAATAAAGGTGAACAACCAGTTGTTGCTCCAGTCGCAGAACCAGAAAAGAAAGTAAGAAAGTCGGGGGCAAAAAATGCTACAGCCAGCTAGACAAAAATTCCGTAAGATGCAAAAAGGCCGTAATAAAGGCATTGCAACTACGGGTAATAAAGTAAGTTTTGGCGAATTCGGTTTGAAAGCAGTTGGTCGTGGTCGTCTTACTGCACGCCAAATCGAAGCAGCTCGTCGCGTGATGACACGTCATATTAAACGTGGTGGTCGCGTTTGGATTCGTATTTTTCCTGATCAGCCGATTTCTAAGAAACCAGCTGAAGTTCGTATGGGTAATGGTAAAGGTAGTACAGAGTACTACGTTGCACAAATTCAGCCTGGAAAAATGCTTTATGAAATGGACGGTGTGAGTGAAGAGTTGGCGCGTGAAGCGTTCAAATTGGCAGCTGCTAAATTGCCAATTGAAACAACTTTTGCTACACGTCATCTCGGGGGTTAATGATGAAAGCAACTGAATTAAGAGCGAAGTCTGTTGACGAGTTGAATGCTGAGTTGATTGAATTGCGTCGCGCACAGTTTTCTATGCGTATGCAATTAGCAACACAACAACTCAACAAAGTTGACCAAATTCGTAAAGTTCGCAGAGATGTAGCACGTGTTCGCACAGTTCTTGCGGAAAAATCAAAGTCATCTGCTAAGGCAGCTTAAACGGAGTCATTATGAGTAACGATTTAGCAACAAATAAAGTCGTCCGTACATTAAGCGGTCGAGTAGTTAGTGACAAGATGGACAAAACAGTCACTGTTTTAGTTGAGCGTAAAGTGAAGCACCCTTTGATCGGTAAAGTTATTCGCCGTTCAAACAAGTTTCATGCGCATGACGAAACTAATGAATGTAAAGAAGGTGATTTGGTAGTGATCGAAGAGACGCGCCCACTTTCAAAAACCAAAACTTGGAAAGTTAGTAAAGTAGTTACTAAATCTACAGGTGTATAAATAATATTGCATCCTTCACGGATGCAATATATAATGTTGGACTTTTCGGCACTCATGGCTTCGGCCTTAGCTAGTGCCCCAATACTGACCGTAGTGCTGTCGGCCGTGGATGACAAGCGGCTGGTGTTGGTTTAACGGATTAAGTTGGAGATTATTCTCATGATTCAAATGCAATCTCGGCTAGATGTTGCCGACAATACTGGTGCACGTTCTGTAATGTGTATCAAGGTATTGGGCGGATCAAAGCGTCGTTACGCAAGTATTGGCGATGTTATCAAGGTCAGCATTAAAGATGCTGCGCCTCGTGGTCGCGTCAAGAAAGGCGAAGTTTATAGTGCTGTTGTTGTTCGTACAGCTAAAGGTGTTCGTCGTGCAGACGGTTCTTTAGTTAAGTTCGACAGCAATGCTGCTGTTTTGCTAAATAACAAGCTAGAGCCTATCGGCACTCGTATTTTCGGACCGGTCACACGTGAATTACGTGGTGAGCGTTTCATGAAGATCGTTTCTTTAGCGCCAGAAGTTTTGTAAGGATTTGCTAAATGAATAAAATTCGTAAAGGTGACGAAGTTATCCTGAATACAGGTAAGGATAAAGGTAAACGTGGCACGGTATTGAGTATTCTTGATACAGGTCATGTTGTAGTTGAAGGCGCAAACATGGTGAAGAAACATGCTAAACCAAACCCAATGCGTGGTGTGGCTGGCGGTATCATCAATAAAGAGATGCCAATTGATATCTCTAATGTTGCTTTGTTTAATCCTGCTACCCAAAAGGGTGAACGTGTTGGCTTCAAAACGTTAGATGATGGACGCAAAGTGCGTGTATTCAAATCTAGCGGTGAAGTTGTTGACGCTTAAGCGCGAGAGGCATAAGAAAACAAATGGCTCGTTTAAAAGATTTTTATAAAGATACAGTGGTTAAGTCTATGACCGAACAGTTCGGTTATAAGTCTCCAATGCAAGTTCCACGCATCGAAAAAATCACACTCAATATGGGTGTTGGTGAAGCTGTTGCCGACAAAAAGGTAATGGAAAATGCGGTTGGTGATATGGAGAAAATCGCTGGTCAAAAAGCAATTGTAACGAAAGCAAAGAAATCAGTTGCTGCGTTTAAAATTCGTGATGATTATCCTGTCGGTTGTAAGGTGACATTACGTCGTGAACGCATGTACGAATTCTTGGATCGCTTAGTAACTGTTGCAATCCCTCGTATTCGTGACTTCCGTGGTATTTCTGCTAAATCATTTGATGGTCGTGGCAACTACAACATGGGCGTTAAAGAACAGATCATTTTCCCTGAAATTGAATATGACAAAATTGATGCGTTGCGTGGTATGAACATCACCATTACAACGACAGCAAAAACTGATGAAGAAGCGCGTGCACTTTTAACTGCATTCAGCTTCCCGTTTAGAAACTGAGGATCTCATGGCTAAGACATGTATGATTGAGCGCGAACAAAAACGTCGCGAAACGGTTGAAAAATACGCTGCTAAGCGTACTGAAATTATGGCTGTGCTTAACGATGTTAATGCATCTCCAGAAGATCGCCGTGCAGCACGTTTGAAGTTGCAAAGTTTGCCACGTAATGCAAGTCCAGTAAGGCTGCGTAACCGCTGTGCTTTAACTGGTCGCCCACGTGGTGTGTTTAGTAAATTTGGCATTGCGCGTAGTAAATTACGCGAGTTGATGATGCGTGGCGAAGTGCCAGGCGTCACTAAAGCTAGCTGGTAACGGAGGAATTTAACGATGAGTATGAGTGATCCGATTGCCGATATGCTAACCCGCATTCGTAATGCGCAAAGCACAAATAAGCCAACAGTATCTATGCCTTCATCTAAATTGAAGTGCGCTATTGCTAGCGTATTAAAAGATGAAGGTTATATCGATGAGTTTGGCGTACAAACAGTTGATGGCAAACCAACATTAAACATTGGCCTTAAGTATTATGCTGGTCAACCAGTTATCGAGAAGATTGACCGCGTAAGCCGTCCTGGTCTTCGCGTTTATCGTGGTAGCCAAGATATTCCTAAGGTAATGAACGGCCTCGGCGTGACCATTGTGTCTACGTCCAAGGGTGTAATGACTGATCGTAAAGCATCAGCCGCCGGTATCGGTGGTGAAGTGCTGTGCGTAGTAGCTTAAGGAGCGAAAATGTCTCGTGTAGCTAAGAACCCGGTCGCTATCCCAGCTAAAGTTGAGGTAGTTTTGAACCCAGATAGTATTAATGTAAGCGGTCCGTTAGGTAAGCTAACGCACCCACTTACAGGTGCAGTAACGTTAACGCGTGAAGGTGAAACAATCACTTTTGTTGCTGCTAACGATAGTCAGCATTCACGTGCAATGTCAGGTACATTGCGTGCGTTAGTTGCAAATATGGTGAAAGGTGTATCCGAAGGATTTACACGTAAGCTATCTCTAGTTGGCGTTGGATATAAGGCGCAAGCACAAGGTACAACGTTGAATTTGGAATTGGGTTACTCACATCCTATCAATCACAAGATGCCAGCTGGTGTTACTGTTGAAACTCCAACTCTTACAGAAGTTATTCTTAAGGGTGTAGATAAACAAGTAGTTGGTCAGGTTGCTGCTCAAATTCGTGGTTACAGAGCCCCAGAGCCTTATAAAGGCAAAGGTGTTCGTTACTCTGATGAAGTAGTGATTATTAAAGAAACCAAGAAGAAGTAAGGTTTAAACCATGAACAATGTAAATTCACGCTTGCGTCGCGCACGTAAAACCCGTGCCAAAATCGCCGAATTGAAAGTAACCCGTCTTTGTGTACACCGTAGTAACGGACACATCTACGCACAAATTATTGCTGAAACTGGTGATAAGGTCCTAGCGAGTGCTTCTACGCTAGAAGCTGAAGTTCGCAAGAGTTTGGCTAATGGCGGCAATGTTGCTGCGGCAGCAATTATTGGTAAACGTATCGCTGAAAAGGCGAAAAAAGCTGGTGTTACTACAGTAGCGTTTGACCGTTCTGGTTATAAATACCATGGTCGTATTAAAGCGTTGGCAGAAGCCGCTCGCGAAAACGGCTTGTCCTTCTAATAGACGGGGTTGATGATGGCAAAAGAAATGGAACAACAGCAAACCGATGGTTTGCGTGAAAAAATGATCACAGTCAACCGCGTGACCAAAGTGGTCAAGGGCGGTCGTATTATGAGTTTTGCTGCACTTACTGTTGTTGGTGACGGTGATGGTGCAGTTGGTATGGGTAAAGGTAAAGCGCGTGAAGTTCCAGTTGCTGTTCAAAAAGCAATGGATGAAGCGCGTCGTGGAATGGTTAAAGTGAGCTTAAACAACGGAACATTGCATCATGCAGTGACAGGTGTGCATGGCGCAGCTAAAGTATTCATTCAACCTGCATCTGAAGGTACTGGAATTATTGCTGGTGGCGCGATGCGTGCTATTTTTGAAGTGATGGGTATTACTAATGTGTTAGCAAAATGCATTGGTTCTACGAATCCTTACAACGTTGTTCGTGCAACGCTAAACGGCTTGCAGTCAATGAATACGCCTGCTGAAATCGCTGCTAAGCGTGGCAAATCTGTAGAAGAAATTAGAGGCTAATATGGCTAAGGCAAATAAAGAAACAGTTGGTACTGTAAAAGTAACTTTGGTTAAAAGTACCATCGGAAGAATTGCTTCACACAAAGCTTGTGTAGCTGGTTTAGGTCTTCGTCGTATGCATCACACAGTGGAAGTGTTAGACACTCCTGCTAACCGTGGGATGATTAACGCCGTTCACTATCTGTTGAAGGTAGAAGCATAATGAAATTAAATACTATTAGTCCTGCAGAAGGCAGTAAGCACGCTAAGCGTCGCGTAGGCCGTGGTATCGGTTCTGGTCTTGGTAAAACAGCTGGTCGTGGTCATAAAGGTCAAAAGTCACGTACAGGTGGTTTCCATAAGGTAGGTTTCGAAGGCGGTCAAATGCCTTTGCAACGTCGTTTACCAAAACGTGGTTTTAGATCATTGACTAAGAAAGATACTGCACGTGTACGCACAAGCGAATTGCTTTTGATTGATGCACCAGTAATCGATATCTTGACTTTGAAAGCTGCGAACATTGTTCCTGGCACAGTTAAATCAGTAAAAGTTTACTTATCTGGTGACTTAAGTCGTGCTGTTTCAGTACAAGGCTTGTTGTTGACTAAAGGTGCTCGCGCTGCAGTTGAAGCTGCTGGCGGCAAGATCGTAGAGTAATAAGTTGGCAAACGATAGTATCTTAAGTGCGGTAAGTAAGACGAGTGAGCTTAAAAGTCGCTTGTTATTCGTGTTGGGTGCGCTTGTTGTATATCGTTTAGGTGCTCATATACCAGTACCAGGCATTAATGCTGATGTCTTAGCTAAATTGTTTGAATCGCAAAGCGGCGGCATCTTGGGAATGTTCAATATGTTCTCAGGTGGCGCACTTTCTAGATTCACAGTGTTTGCACTGGGTATCATGCCTTACATTTCTGCATCGATTATTATGCAGCTTTTGACAGTTGTTTCACCTCAAATGGAACAATTAAAAAAAGAGGGTGAAGCTGGTAGAAGACAAATTACTAAATACACTCGTTATGGAACCGTGTTGTTAGCGACATTTCAAGCGTTGGGTATTGCAATTGCCTTAGAGTCACAAGCAAACTTGGTTCTAGATCCGGGATTTATGTTTAGACTGACGGCTGTTGTTACATTGGTAAGCGGTACGATGTTTTTGATGTGGTTGGGCGAACAAATCACAGAGCGTGGTATTGGTAATGGTATTTCTATGATTATTTTTGCTGGCATTGTGGCTGGTTTACCAAATGCTGTATTTAAGACATTGGAGCTTGCTAGCAGTGGTGCATTTAACCCTGTATTCGTAATTTTCTTATTTGCTGCAACCATCTTGGTTACCGCGTTTGTGGTCTTCGTTGAACGGGGCCAAAGAAAAATTACTGTGAATTATGCAAAGAGACAAGTTGGTCGCCAAGTGATGGGTGGTCAAACGAGTCATTTGCCATTGAAGCTAAATATGGCTGGTGTAATTCCACCAATTTTTGCTTCAAGTATTATTTTGTTCCCTGCCACCATGGCAGGTTGGTTTGGAAGTAACGAGAACTTCTCGTGGCTTAAAGACATTGGTACTAAATTGTCTCCTGGACAACCTTTGTACATCTTGTTCTTTGTCAGCGCGATTATTTTCTTCTGTTTCTTCTATACGGCCTTAGTGTTTAACCCTAAGGAAACTGCAGACAATTTGAAGAAGAGCGGTGCCTTTGTTCCTGGTATCCGTCCTGGCGAACAGACTGCTAAATATATTGATCGCATCATGGGTCGTTTGACTTTGATTGGTGCAATCTACATTACATTGGTTTGCTTGTTGCCAGAGTTTTTGATTTTGAAATTTAATGTGCCGTTTTATTTTGGTGGTACATCGCTGTTGATTATTGTTGTGGTGACTATGGACTTCATGACGCAAGTGCAAGCGCATTTGATGTCGCATCAATATGAAGGTTTGCTTAAGAAAGCAAATTTCAAAAACGGTGCAGCAGGTTCACGCTAGTTAACTTAAGAGAAGCGAGTTCATTAGAACATGGCAAAAGAAGACAGAATTGAGATGCAAGGGGAGATTTTAGAAAATCTTCCAAATGCAACTTTTAGAGTTAAGTTAGAAAACGGACATATCGTTTTGGGTTATATCTCCGGAAAAATGCGTATGCACTATATTCGTATTCTTCCAGGTGACAAAGTTACCGTTGAAATGACCCCGTATGATCTTTCGCGAGCACGGATTATTTTCCGCGCTAAATAGTATTAGCCATAATTATTTGGATTTTGTGAGGCAAAAATGAGAGTTCGTGCATCAGTAAAGGCTTTATGCCGTCATTGTAAAGTGGTTCGTCGTCGTGGTGTTGTACGTGTTATTTGTACAGACCCAAGACATAAACAACGCCAAGGTTAATTGGTGGTTGTAAGGTAGTAGAGAATAATCCTTTGCTAATTGTTATAAGTTGGCTTAGGTGTTAAAATTTAGGGCTTTTTTGGCGAAATTGAAAATTCAACGCCATAATTTTGGAGTAGATACATGGCTCGGATAGCAGGGGTAAACATCCCAAATCATAAGCACACTGAAATCGCATTAACTTCGATTTACGGTGTAGGACGCAATACTGCAAAGCAAATTTGTGCGGCAGCTGGCGTTTTAACGACTGCAAAAGTTAAGGATCTTAACGATGCGGAAGTTGAAAAGTTGCGCGACGAAGTAGCTAAGCTTCAAGTTGAAGGTGACTTGCGTCGTGAAGTTTCAATGAATATCAAGCGATTAATGGACTTAGGTTGCTACCGTGGTGTACGTCATCGCCGTGGTTTGCCAGTTCGTGGTCAGCGCACAAAAACAAATGCGCGAACACGTAAGGGTCCAGTGAAGCCTATTAAGCAATCCAAGTAAGGAATAAGTAGACATGGCTAAAGCTAACGTACGTGTACGCAAGAAAGTTAAAAAGAACATTGCCGAGGGCATCGCCCACGTTCATGCTTCATTTAACAATACAATTATTACGATCACAGATCGCCAAGGTAATGCGCTTTCATGGGCAACATCTGGTGGTGCTGGTTTCAAAGGTTCTCGTAAGAGTACTCCATTCGCTGCTCAAGTTGCAGCAGAGGCTGCTGGTAAAGCAGCTCAAGAATGTGGTGTTAAGAACCTTGAGGTTCGTATCAAAGGACCTGGTCCAGGCCGCGAATCAGCAGTTCGTGCATTGAACGCTGTTGGTTTTAAAATTACTAGCATTTCAGATGTGACGCCAGTTCCGCACAACGGTTGCCGTCCACCTAAAAAGCGCCGTATTTAATACGCCGCAATTAAGTAGCAAGATTTAATAGGAGAAATACCTTGGCTAGAAATCTCGATCCTAAGTGCCGTCAGTGTCGCCGTGAAGGCGAAAAACTTTTCCTTAAAGGCGAAAAGTGTTTCACAGACAAATGCGCTATCGAAAAACGTAATTTCCCACCTGGTCAGCATGGTCAACGTCGTAATCAACGTTTATCTGACTACGGTGTTCAATTGCGTGAAAAACAAAAATTACGTCGTATTTACGGTGTCTTAGAGAAGCAATTCCGTAGCTATTACGCAGAAGCTGACCGTCAAAAAGGTATTACAGGTGAAAACTTGTTACAACTTTTGGAATGCCGTCTAGACAACGTGGCTTACCGTATGGGTCTAGGTGCTTCCCGCACTGAGGCGCGTCAAATCGTTCGCCATAACAGCATCTTAGTTAATGGTAAACGTGTAAACATCCCTTCATACCAAGTTAAACCTGGTGATACTGTTCAAGTTGCGCCAGCATCTGTCAATCAATTGCGTATTAAAGGCGCATTGGCAGCGGCTGAACAACGTGGTTTCCCAGAGTGGATTGAAGTTGATGTTAAAGCGCTTAAGGGTACATTTAAAGCTAAGCCACAACGTGATGAATTGCCAGCAACAATCAATGAATCATTAGTTGTTGAGCTTTACTCTAAGTAATTTAATTTAGGACCGTAAGGAAAGTTTATGCAAAACAGTCCGACTGAATATTTGAAGCCACGTGTTGTGGATGTTGAAGTAATTTCACCATTGCGCGCACGTGTAACTTTAGAGCCTATGGAACGTGGTTTTGGCTACACATTGGGTAATGCGTTACGCCGTGTATTGCTATCTTCAATTCCAGGCTTTGCAATTACAGAAGTTAAAATTGATGGTGTTGTTCATGAATATTCAACGATTGACGGCGTTCAAGAAGACGTTGTTGATATCTTGTTGAATCTTAAAGGCGTTGCTTTAAAGCTCAATAACAAGAGCGAAACAGTGCTTACTTTGAGCAAGTCATCTGAAGGTGTAGTGACAGCTGCTGATTTTGAAACTGGTCATGATGCAGAAATCTTCAATCCAAATCACGTGATTGCTCACCTGACTAAAGGTGGCAAGTTGAATTTGGAAGTTAAAGTTGAAATGGGCCGTGGTTATCAACCAGTGCCTGTTCGTCAAAAAACAGATGAAGACCGTGTATTAGGTTTCATTATGGTTGATGCTTCATTTAGCCCAATCAACAAGGTTAGTTATCATGTTGAGAGTGCACGTGTAGAACAAAGAACTGACTTGGATAAACTTATCATGGACGTTGAAACTAACGGTGTGATGGAGCCAGAACAAGCGATTCGTGATGCTGCTCGTATTTTGATTGGTCAATTGTCAGTGTTTGCTGACCTTGAAGGCGCTCCAACTGAAGTTGAAGTTAAGCAAGTTCCACAAGTTGATCCTATCTTGTTACGTCCAGTAGATGATTTGGAATTAACTGTTCGTTCAGCGAACTGCTTAAAAGCTGAAAACATTTACTACATTGGTGATTTGATCCAACGTAGTGAAAACGAGTTGTTGAAAGCCCCTAACTTGGGTCGTAAATCGCTCAATGAGATTAAAGATGTTTTAGCGTCTAAAGGTCTTACTTTAGGCATGAAACTAGAGAACTGGCCGCCAGTTGGCCTGGAAAAAGTATAATAGCAAAGGTGTGAGGATATCACTATGCGTCATCGCAACAGTAATCGTAAACTAAATCGTACCAGCAGCCATCGTCAGGCAATGTTGCGAAACATGGCAACTTCATTGTTGCGCCATGAAATTATTAAAACAACTTTGCCTAAAGCAAAAGAGCTTCGCCGTATTGCTGAGCCTTTGATCACTTTAGGTAAAGATGCAACTTTGGCAAATCGTCGTTTGGCTTTTAGCCGTCTACGTGACAGAGATATCGTTGGTAAATTGTTCAATGAACTAGGTCCACGTTACTCAACACGTCCAGGTGGTTACCTACGTATTTTGAAATGCGGTTTCCGTAATGGCGATAATGCACCTATGGCATTAGTTGAACTTGTAGATCGTCCTGATACTTCAGCAGAAGCAGTTGTGGCTGAGTAAATCCAGTGATCTAAATAAAAAAGCCGGTTATTAACCGGCTTTTTTATTGCCTGATAAAGGCTTTTATTTCTTCCAAAGAAAATGGCCAATCGACTTCTTGGTGTGTTGTGGGGCATTTAAATACGGGAATTCTTAAACCGTATTGGGTAAGCAGATTGTCATCCTCAACAATATCTTGTTTCATGTAAATAATGTTTTGGTTTTTTAGTGCAGTGCTGATGATGGTTTCTGCCTCATCGCATAAATGACAGCCGCTTGTGCCATATAAAATGTATTCTTTTTGCATATGTTTAAGCGCTTGTAATCGAGTTTTATTAAATCTTATTGCGACTTATGTTATAACATCAAAAGTCGCTGTAACGATGAACGTTTAGGCATTTATTAAAGTAATCACTAATTCTCTGCGAGTAAACGAAATGGCAGAAATCCCAGAAATTAAAGAAAGCTTACAGGAAAGTCTTCAGCAAGTGATTCACTTGTTAGATAAGCACAAGCTTATTGAAGATCTGGTCCATAAGCAAGAATTGGATATGCCTAAACAGTCGCTTGTTGAATCGATCGTTCACAAGCAAAATCTTGCTCTTCTTCAAAAAAAGCTAGACCTACTTCACCCCGCTGACGTTGCCCATATTCTAGAAGCATTGCCATTAGAGCAACGTTTAGATGTATGGGAGTTGGTTAAAGCGGAACGTGATGGTGAAATTCTCCTTGAGGTTTCGGATGCGGTTCGTCAAACCCTTATTGCGGACATGGATAGCGAAGAGCTTCTTGCTGCGGCAGAGCAGTTAGATACCGACGAGCTTGCAGATTTAGCCCCTGACTTACCAACAGATGTTCTGAATGAGCTTTTGGATAGCCTGGACTTCCAAAATCGTGAGCGATTAAAGTCTGCACTTGCTTATCCTGAAGATGCAGTGGGCGCATTAATGGACTTCGATATTGTAACTATTCGCGAAGATATTACCCTCGAGGTTGCACTGCGTTACTTACGTCGGATTGGTACTTTGCCGGACCATACCGATAAATTATTTGTGGTTGATCGACATGATATTCTTCGTGGCGTACTGCCATTAAAACGTTTGGTGGTCAAAGATCTAGATTTAGGTGTTGCCGAAATTATGGCGGATGATCCAGTTGTGTTTCATCCAGAAGATTTGGCGGATGACGCTTCCAAAGCGTTCGAGCGGTATGACTTGGTAACTGCACCTGTCGTTGATGAAAATAATAAACTGGTTGGCCGGTTAACCGTTGATACGGTGATGGATTATATTCGTGAAGAAGCTGAAAGTGACATGCTTTCGATGGCGGGTTTGCGTGAGGAAGAAGATTTGTTCTCTTCCGTTTGGAAATCTGTTCAAAACCGCTGGACATGGTTGGCCGTCAATTTGGTTACAGCCTTGATTGCATCCCGTGTGATTGGCTTATTTGAAGGTTCGATTGAGAAGACCGTCGCTTTGGCAGCATTAATGCCTATTGTTGCAGGTATCGGTGGTAACTCTGGAAATCAAACAACCACAATGATTGTTCGAGGTTTGGCACTTGGTCAAATTGCTTCACATAATATGCAATCTTTACTTAAAAAAGAGCTTGGCGTTAGTCTGCTCAATGGCCTAATTTGGGGAGGGGTTTTAGGTGTCATTGCATTTGCGCTTTATCAAAACTCAACCTTGAGTTTTGTCATGACAGCCGCGATGACGCTCAATCTTTTGCTCGCAGCTGTTATGGGAGTCATGATTCCTCTAGTCATGACAAAATTTGGTCGAGACCCTGCAGTTGGTTCAAGCGTACTCATTACAGCGATGACTGACAGCGGTGGTTTCTTTATTTTCCTTGGATTAGCGGCGATATTTTTACGATGAACACAGAAATGCATTTGATTTGGTCTGAGCTACTTGAGGATTTGCCCAAGGCTGTGATGATTTGGCAGTTTGTTGTCATTGGCGCGAGTCTTGCAACTGCTTGGGTGCTAAGTGGGGTAGTGCGTTCTTATGTGATGGCCCATTCGTATGATAGTTGGAAAGTCGGTATTGGTGGCTTCAATCGCGTGCTATTTCCATTGTCCTCTCTTGTGTTTATTTATATCGGTAGTTATGTGCTTAGCCAATGGCAACACGTTAGCTTATTGGTCTTGACGGTGAATTTGCTGTGGGCCATGGTCGCCATTCGCTTGTCTATCTATGGTATGCGCTATATCTTCACTGAGGGTAGTTGGATGCGCACAATGGAGCATATTATATCCAGAGTTATTTGGATTGTTTTGGCCCTCCATTTAAGTGGTTTTTGGATACAGATTCTTAATTTTCTAGAAGATATTACATTTAAAGTAGGAAAATCCCATCTCAACGCTTTAGTCATCATTCAAGCAATCCTCACCATTTTATTTACGCTGTTTGTGTCACTTTCATTAAGTCGTCTCATCGAAAATAAAATGATGCGCGCAGAAAGAATTGATGTGAATGTTCGTGTTGTTCTATCAAAGCTTATTCGAATTGCGCTTTCAATTATGGCGATATTGATCGCGATGTCTGCAGTCGGTATTGATATTACTCTTTTGTCGGTTTTTGGCGGGGCACTTGGTGTTGGGTTGGGGTTTGGTTTACAAAAAATTGCCAGCAACTATGTGAGCGGTTTTGCTATTCTGCTTGATGACTCGGTGCATATTGGTGATGTAGTGACTGTAGATGGGCATTACGGCGTTGTAAGCGAGTTGCGCTTACGTTACATGATACTTCGTAAGCTCGATGGCACAGAAGTAGTCATTCCACATGAGATTTTGATGGCAACGGCTGTGATTAACCACTCATATACCGACCGTAAAGGACGTATAACGATGCCAATTCAAGTAAGCTATGATAGCGACTTGGATGCAGCAATGGCTATTGTTATAGACGCTGCAAATGCGCACGTGAGAGTCTTGGAAGCGCCGCCTGCTGAAGTTCAGATAAAAGGCTTTGGTGAGAATGGTATCGACTTGAATCTTGCTTTCTGGATTACCGATCCTGAAGAGGGTTATGCAAGCTTGCAATCAGACTTATATTTGGATATTTGGCGCAAATTTAAGAAGCATGGCATCGTTGTGCCTTATCCACAAAGAGAAGTGCGTATGTTGGCTACCCATCCAGTAGATGTTGTTGCAACGGATGAGACTGTTGCTGTTGAGGAAGTGATCAAGCCATCAGTCAGAAATTGGGATGATGTGATTTAGAGTGCCAGGATTGCATTAGATAGATAAAAGAGTGCCCAATAAAAAACCCGCTGATAGCGGGTTTTTTATTGGGCAAACAACTCGAAACAAGTTCGAATTATTTTAATTTTGCTTCTTTGTAAAGCACATGCTTGCGAGCAACTGGATCAAACTTCTTGATTTCCATTTTTTCTGGCATGGTACGTTTGTTTTTAGTAGTGGTATAGAAATGACCTGTACCAGCACTTGATTCTAATTTGATTTTTTCACGCATGATGAGTCCTTAAATCTTCTCGCCAGCAGCGCGCATATCAGCTAAAACAGCATCAATGCCATTTTTGTCGATAGTACGAAGTGCAGCGTTAGTAATACGCATACTGATCCAACGATTTTCGCTCTCAACCCAGAACTTGCGATTTTGCAAGTTAGGTAAAAAACGACGCTTTGTTTTGTTATTTGCGTGAGAAACGTTATTTCCCACCATCGGCTTTTTGCCGGTTACTTGACATACGCGCGCCATACTACTCTCCTGATACTGCATACCAAAATTCGAAAGACCGCATTTATACCATGAAAATGCGATCTTTTTCAAGTTAATTCTATTATTTTTCTACATCTTTAAAGGATGCAGAAAGTTTAATTAATGTTTGCCTGTGCTACCAAAGCCGCCTTCACCGCGCTCGCTCGCGTTAAATTCATCAACGACATTAAAGCTAGCCTGTACAACTGGCACGATCACTAGCTGAGCCATGCGCTCCATAGGGTTCATGACAAAAGCCTCTTGGCTGCGATTCCAGCAAGAAACAAATAATTGGCCCTGGTAGTCTGAGTCAATCAACCCAACCAAGTTGCCAAGCACGATGCCATGTTTATGACCCAAGCCTGAGCGAGGTAGGATTATCGCTGCGTAAGCAGGATTGGCAAGGTGGATCGCCATCCCTGTTGGAATGAGCGTTGTTTCACCAGGGTTGATGGTAATGGCTTCGTTAATGCATGCGCGTAGATCCAGCCCTGCTGAGCCAGTTGTAGCATAGGCTGGCATATTTTCATTTAAGCGACTGTCTAAAATTTTAAGTTCGACTTTTAAACTCATTTGAGTGACTTTCCATATAAAAATTTCTAAAGCATTTTTGCAATATGATTTAACAACGCCCTTGCAGATTTTGATTTGCTAGATTTAGGTAAGGGATGTATTCCTTGATCATCTAAAAGCGTTAGTGTGCTTTCATCTTTCCCCAAAGCCTCGCTTGCGAGGTTGGCTGCAATTAGCGGAATGTTTTTGCGTTGGCGCTTTTCTTCAGCCTGCGCTAATAGATTCTCACTCTCCGCGGCAAAGCCCACGCAAAATGGCGCATGGGGCATTGCGGCCACTTTAGCCAAAATATCCTCATTTGGGATGAGTTCAATATTGAGCGAAGCATTACTTTTCTTAATTTTCTCAGCGCTTGGGTTTGCCACGCGGTAATCGGCAACAGCTGCCACGCTGATGAAAACATCTTGATTGCTAATGTTTGCTATCACTGCATTGAGCATTTCCGCGCCACTTTCGACAGCGATGATCTTTGCTAAGTCTGGTGCGGCCAAATTGGTTGGGCCACTCACTAAAGTCACATCAGCCCCCATTTCAATCGCTGCCTCAGCAATGCTATAGCCCATTTTCCCTGAGCTTAAATTGGTAATCGCGCGAACAGGGTCTATTTTTTCAATTGTTGGACCTGCGGTAATTAATACGCGCTTACCAGCGAAAGGTTTTGCGGGCAATTCTGCATTCAGGCTTGATAGTAACTTGGCGAATAAATCCTCTGGTTCTAGCATCCGACCTAAGCCCGTTTCACCACAAGCCTGCACGCCACTATCGGGGCCTAACATCATCACACCATCTTTTAATAGCTGAGCCACGTTGCGCTGGGTTGCTGGGCTTTCCCACATTTGCTTATTCATTGCTGGTGCAACCAATAAGGGACAGTTACGCGCTAAGCACATGGTTGAGAGCAAATCATCTGCATTGCCGTGCACTAACTTCGCCATAAAGTCTGCACTCGCTGGCGCAACTAAAATCGCATCTGCCTCACGGCTTAGCTCAATATGTGGCATTCCATTGGCAATGCTCGCATCCCACATTTTGGTATGCACAGCTCGGCCAGAAAGTGCTTGCATCGTAATTGGCGTAATAAATTGACACGCAGCATCAGTCATCACAACCTGAACGGTAATGCCTTCCTTCACCAATACCCGCACTAATTCTGCCGCTTTATAAGCTGCAATTCCGCCGGTAATCCCTAATACTAAGTGTTTGATTTTTTGCATGGGTTTTTGAAACTAAATAATGCTTTCATTTTAATATGAATTTGCGTTCCACGACACATAAAAGGAGGTGATGATGGCTATGAGGCATCTGGCCTGGTGACGAACGCCTGTGCTTGACCATTTTATTATTGATGAAAATGAGACAATCTCTTTCGCTGTGCGAGGGTTGTTGTAAACTCCTATTCAATGAGTATGTTTAAGGTTCCAAAAAGTGGTAATAAACATGATGGATAACACGGTATTGCTTAATTTAGGCGTGGCGCTTGGCATTGGTTTGCTAGTTGGGGCTGAGCGTGAGCGTAGCAAAAATAACGTGCAGACGCCTAATGGACAGGCAGATAACACATTGGCGGGAATCCGCACTTTTACCATTGCCTCAATGCTTGGCGCGATTACTTCTTGGATGAACTTCTGGTTGCTCTTTGCTGCATTGGTTTGTGTGGCTATGTTTGCAGCCGTAGCTTTTTATGTGCGCCGTGATGAGCGCTTGGGTCTTACCACTGAGATTTCACTTTTATTTACGGTGATATTGGGCGCGCTAGCGATGACCACCCCCATATTAGCTGCCAGCCTTGCTGTTTGTGCGGCTATTTTGCTCGCAGCCAAAGAGCCAATTCACGGCTTTGTGCTTGGGGTGGTGACGCGAGAAGAACTAAACGACTTTTTGATTCTGGCAGGCGCTACGCTAATTATCCTACCCTTAATGCCGAATACTGTAATGGGTCCGTTTCATGCAATAAATCCTCGCAATTTATGGGTGGTTGTCATTTTGGTGATGGCGATAGGCGCTTTTGGTCATTTGGCTCTTCGCATTATTGGCGGGCGTATTGGCTTGCCATTAGTGGGGATGGTGTCAGGTTTTATTTCTAGTATCGCTACTATTAGTGCGATGGGACATCGCTCACGCGAAACCCCAGCTTTGCTTAGTTCTGCTGTTGCGGGTGCGGTTTTATCGAGCTTTTCAACAATTTTGCAAATCACCTTAATTTTGGCCACGATTAGTCAGCCAACTTTACAGGCATTGATCATGCCATTGATGTTTGGCGGCATCGCAACCTTGCTATGTGGTGGGGCTTTAACTTTGAATGCACTTCACCATCCTGTTTCTGACGCTAATAAAGTGAGTCAATCCTTTAGCGTAAAGACCGCATTTTTTCTGGCGGGGCTTATTGCTGTCGTGCTTATTATTTCAGCGGGGCTCAATCAATGGTTTGGTCAAGCTGGATTGGTAATAGGTTCGGCAATTGTCGGATTGGTTGATGCACATGCTCCTACCGTATCAGTCGCTTCGTTTGTGGCGAATCATCAAATCTTAGCAACTGATGCGGCTTTGCCTATTTTGGCCGCTTTTTCACTTAATGCAATTTCTAAAGCGATAACTGCGGTTGCCAGTGGTGGTAAAGTATTTGCTTGGCAAGTAGTGCCAAGCTTGGTGATACAAGTGACAGCAGTCTGGATGGGTTGGTTGTTGTTTTAATGGTTTTTATAAAAGTGGATAACAATGCGCAATAAATTAACAAAAAATTTTATTTGGGCCTTGGTTGCTTTGCTTGGTGCGGGTGCCGTTGGCGGTATTGCGCTTAATCGTGGTGAAAGCATCAATGCACTTTGGTTTATTACCGCTGCGCTTTGCGTGTATGCGATTGCTTATCGTTTTTACGGGGCTTGGTTGGCGACTAAAGTTTTGTTGGTGGATGAAACTCGCGCAACGCCTGCTGAGCGCTTGGACAATGGACGAGACTTTATTCCCACCAATAAATGGATAGTATTTGGGCACCACTTTGCTGCAATTGCAGGACCGGGACCTTTGGTTGGCCCTACGCTTGCCGCGCAGTTTGGCTATTTGCCGGGTACCCTTTGGATTCTCTTTGGTGCAGTGCTTGGTGGTTGTGTGCAGGATATGGTGACGCTATTTTTCTCAGTACGTCGCAATGGCCGTAGCTTGGGCCAGATGGCGCGTGATGAAATTGGTCCGGTTGGTGGCGCTGCTGCGCTAGTGGGCACTTTTGCGATTATGATTATTTTGATTGCCGTGCTTGGGTTGGTGGTGGTTAACGCCATGAAGCATAGCCCTTGGGCGACTTCCACCGTCGCGGCAACCATACCCATCGCCATGATTGTTGGGCTTTATATGCGTCACATTCGTGTGGGGCAAGTGCTAGAAGCTTCAGCGCTAGGTGTGTCTTTGCTCCTCTTAGCGGTGATGAGTGGTGGCTGGATAGATCATCATCCAATCTTACGTGTTTTATTCGACCATGAAGGCTTAACGCTAGCTTGGTGGGTCATTGCCTATGGCTTTGCGGCGGCGATTATGCCTGTTTGGCTATTACTTGCCCCGCGGGATTATCTTTCTACTTTCATGAAGCTTGGTACCATTATTTTGCTTACCGTGGCGATATTAACTCTCCATCCGCAAATTAAGATGCCAGCTTTGACACAGTTTATAGATGGCACGGGCCCAATTTTTGGCGGCACCCTATTCCCATTTGTATTTATTACTATCGCTTGTGGCGCGATTTCTGGCTTCCACGCTTTGATTTCATCAGGCACAACACCTAAGTTGCTCACCAATGAACGCGATATTCGCATGATAGGTTACGGTGGTATGTTGCTTGAATCTTTCGTTGCTATCATGGCCTTGATAGCAGCCACTGTGCTTGATCCTGGCGTATTTTTTGCAATTAACAGTCCAGCAGGAGTAGTGGGTAAGGAGGCCGCAGATGCGGTTGCCATGATTTCATCTTGGGGTTTCCCAGTAACCGTGAAGCAAATGAATATCCTTGCGAGCAACATGGGCGAAGCCTCTTTGTTTGCGCGTACTGGTGGGGCACCTAGCTTGGCGGTTGGCATGGCCAGTATTTTTGGCAGTTTGTTCGGCAAGAGTTTATTGGCGATGTGGTATCACTTTGCGATAATGTTTGAAGCGATTTTTATCCTCACGACTTTAGATGCTGGAACGCGTGTTGGTCGGTTTATGTTGCAGGATATGCTGGGTAATGTTTGGCCAAAAATGGCGCTTACTTCTTGGTGGCCTTCTGTGCTAATCAGCAGTGCGCTGGTGGTCGCTGGTTGGGGGTATTTCTTGTATATCGGCGTGATTGACCCCAACGGTGGCGTCAATATTTTATGGCCATTATTTGGGATTGCTAACCAAATGCTTGCTGCAATTGCCTTGTCTGTGGGTACTGGAATTCTAGTGAAATCAGGTAAGTTGAAATTTGCATGGGTAACAGGCTTGCCTTTGTTATGGCTGATAGTAATTACTAGCACAGCGGCATGGGAAAAGATTACAAGCAGTGATATTCGCGTGGGATTTTTTGCCGCCGCAAACGACATGGCAGCGAAGTTAGCTGCTGGCACATTGCCGCCAGAAAAGGCTGCAGTTGCAACGCAACTCATTTTTAATCAGCATTTAGATGCTTGGCTCACTTTGTTTTTTGTGGTGGTGCTTTGGGTGGTTGTTTTGGATATGTTGCGCGTTGTGGTGCAATCTTATTTCAAAAAAGCGGTCCTACCTTCATCCGAAGTTGCTTATCAAAAGTCATGCATTGAGTAAGTATTAAATTTTTAACTAGAGGATTGTTTATATGGCAACAGGTGTGATTATTCAAAACCCAAAAAATGGCTTAACGCGTATGGGCTATTTTGGTTTTAGTTGGACATATTTATTGTTTGGTTGGTGGGTGCCGTTAATTCGTGGTGAGTTAGGGGTTGCTGCACTTCATTTTCTTTTTACTTTGTGTACTTTTGGCCTATGGCAGTTAATCGTAGCGTTTTTGTACAATAAACAATATATGACCAGAATGCTTGAAAAAGGGTATGTATTAAAAGATGAGCCAGCACTGATGGCGCGTGCAAGAGCTGAGTTGGGTATTGCGGAAATTTAAGCCTTGATGAAAATACTTAAAAATCTTTGGGCAAGAGTACGTCAACTATCTGGTGACGATGCTTATGAGCGCTATTTGCAACATTATGCGGAGCATCATCAGTCTTGTCCAAAGGACGAGGCTGAGCTACCACTCAGTAAAGAAGCTTTTTTTAAAGAGTGGCAGGATAAAAAATGGACGGGCGTTAAAAGATGCTGCTAAGTGCTGCTGATGTTTCGCGTGTGATTGAAATGGCTTGGGAAGACAGAACGCCATTTGAAGCCATTGAATTGCAGTTTGGCCTTAATCAAGATGGCGTGATTAAGCTAATGCGCAGCCAATTAAAGCTGAGTTCGTTCAAGCTTTGGCGTGAGCGTACCCACGGCCAAACCACTAAACATGCTAAGTTGCGCTCACCAGAAGTCTCTCGGCATAAAGCGAGTCACCGAGTAAAACAGTTTTAACTTAAAACGGTTTTAATGCTTGCGCTTTGTGTTGGTGATAAAAATACATCGCTAAACCAATCACTACCATTGGCAAGCTGAGCCACTGACCCATGCTCAGGCCTAAACTCAAGATTCCTAAATTTGCATCAGGTTGACGTGTGAACTCTGCTAGGAATCTGAAACTGCCGTAGCCAATTAAGAACACCGCTGAAACGGTGCCTGTTTCACGATGCTTGCTGGAGTATATCCATAAAATTAAAAACAATAAAACGCCTTCAAGGCCGAACTCATAAAGCTGTGATGGGTGCCGCGGTGTGTTATCGACGCGCGGAAAAATCATTCCCCAGTTTGCATTGGTTGCACGACCCCAAAGTTCACCATTAATGAAGTTGCCCATGCGGCCAGCACCCAAGCCTATCGGTACAAGCGGTGCGACAAAGTCCATAATGCCTAACCAAGATTTTTGATACTTACGACCAAAAAACACCATGGCAACCAATACACCTAAAAAGCCGCCGTGAAAGCTCATGCCACCTTGCCACACGTAAAGTATTTCTAGAGGGTGCTCGATATAGTAACTCGCTTGGTAAAAGACAACATAGCCAAGACGACCACCAAAAATGACGCCCAACGCACCAAAAAATAAAGCATCATCCACCATTTCAACTGACCAGCCCCGCCACGTCTGATGAGCTGCACGCCATTTTCCAAGCGTTAAGAATGCCATAAACCCAGCCAAATACATAAGGCCGTACCAATGAATGCCTATCGGGCCAAGATGGATAGCTATCGGGTCAAATTGCGGGTGTGTAAACATGCGTTGCAGACAACCTAAATAAATGGATTGCGCCTATTTTACATCTAAGGAGAAGTTGCGTGGCTGAGATTTGATTCCCATATGCTTTTTAAGGCCATATAACTGATGCCTATTGGGGCTGGGTAGTTTAAAATTACATTTTTGAATTCTGTTGGATGCTGTCATGCCTGTATATCGTTCACGAACCACCACTCACGGCCGCAATATGGCGGGCGCTCGCGCACTTTGGCGCGCAACTGGGATGAAGGAGGGTGATTTTGATAAGCCAATTATCGCTGTTGCGAACTCTTTCACTCAGTTTGTACCAGGGCATGTTCACTTAAAAGACATGGGGCAGTTAGTTGCCCGCGAAATTGAAAAAGCAGGTGGTGTTGCAAAAGAGTTTAATACGATTGCTGTTGATGATGGTATCGCGATGGGCCACAGCGGTATGCTTTACAGTCTTCCTAGTCGAGACCTGATTGCCGATAGCGTTGAGTATATGGTGAATGCCCACTGTGCGGATGCGCTGGTGTGTATTTCTAACTGTGACAAAATTACGCCGGGTATGTTGATGGCGGCATTGCGTTTGAATATTCCTGTGGTGTTTGTTTCGGGCGGCCCTATGGAAGCAGGTAAAGTTAACTGGCAAGGTAATGCCCACAAGCTAGATTTAGTTGATGCTATGGTGGCGGCGGCTGACAGCAAGGTCTCTGATGCAGAGTCTGAAGCAATTGAGCGCTCCGCTTGCCCGACTTGTGGTTCTTGCTCAGGCATGTTTACTGCTAACTCAATGAACTGTTTGACTGAAGCGCTAGGTTTAAGCTTGCCTGGCAACGGCTCTACGCTTGCTACTCACGCTGCACGTAAACAATTATTCTTAAACGCTGGTCGCTTAATTGTGGACATCACTAAGCGTTATTACGAACAAGATGATGCAAGCGTATTGCCTCGCTCAATTGCAAACTTTAAAGCGTTTGAAAACGCTATGAGTTTAGATGTGGCGATGGGCGGTTCGACGAACACGGTATTACATTTATTGGCCGCAGCGCATGAAGCTGGTGTGGATTTCACCATGAAAGACATTGATCGTATTTCTCGTGGCGTGCCATGTGTATGTAAAGTAGCGCCGGCAACACCAAAATACCACATGGAGGACGTACACCGTGCGGGTGGTGTAATGGGCATTTTGGGTGAGCTTGACCGTGCTGGCGTGATTCACCGTGATACGCCTGTGGTACATGCGCCAACGATGGGTGATGCTTTAGACCAATGGGATGTGATGAAATCTGGCAACGAAGAAGCGAAAAAATTGTTTTTGGCCGCGCCGGGGGGGGTCGCAACGACCATCGCGTTTAGTCAATCCATGCTTTGGCCTGCGTTAGATACAGATAGAACTGAAGGCTGTATCCGTGATAAATCCCATGCTTATTCGCAAGATGGCGGCTTAGCAGTGCTTTATGGCAATATTGCCCTAGATGGCTGTATTGTTAAAACCGCAGGGGTGGATGACAGTATTTTGAAATTCACTGGCCGTGCTCGTATTTTTGAATCGCAAGATGATTCAGTTGCAGCGATTTTAAATGATGAAATCGTGGCGGGTGATGTGGTGGTAATTCGTTACGAAGGTCCACGTGGTGGCCCTGGAATGCAAGAGATGTTGTACCCAACCTCTTACCTTAAGTCTAAAGGCTTGGGTAAAGAGTGTGCCTTGCTAACCGACGGTCGATTCTCTGGCGGCACATCAGGCTTGAGTATCGGACATGCCTCGCCGGAGGCCGCTGAAGGAGGTGCTATTGGTTTGGTTGAAGAGGGCGATACCATTGAAATTGATATTCCAAACCGTACGATTAATCTCAAAATAGATGATGCAACTTTAGCGAAACGTCGTGCTGCGATGGAAGCTAAAGGAGCGAAAGCTTGGAAGCCAGCAAGCCGCGAGCGTGTTGTTTCACCAGCCCTTCGTGCTTATGCAGCGATGAGCACCTCTGCAGCAAAAGGCGCAGTTCGTGATGTGTCGCAAATCGAGAAGAAATAAGGGTAGTTATGATTCATACGTCAGCAGCTAAAAATAAACTAGGGGTGGGTGTTGGCATTGTTCAGTACGAAGACGAACATGGCTTGCAGTTTTTATCCATAGAAAATAACCATGCAACTGCCACCATTGCGATGCAAGGCGGTCATGTAATGCATTGGCAACCCAAAGCGGCTACACAACCTGTGTTGTGGCTTTCAAGTAATGCGCGCTTCACCAAAGGGCGTTCGATTCGAGGTGGTATTCCTATTTGTTGGCCTTGGTTTGGCGCTCACCCAACTGATAGTAGTTATTGCCCGCATGGTTTTGCACGAGTTATTCCTTGGAAGGTTCTGCAAACAAGTACCTTAGCAAATGGTGCAACGCGTATATTGCTTGAAATGACCCATACGGACGTTACTAGAAAACAATTGTCTTACGACTATCGTTTTGTGTTGGCTATTAATATTGGCGAGACTTTGCGCTTGGAAATGATGACCACTAATTTAGCGAGTCATCCATTTATGATTGGTGAGGCATTCCATACCTATTTTAATGTGAGTGATGTTGAGGGTGTTCAGGTCACAGGGTTGGAAAATCTAGTGTTCTCCGACAAAGTGGCGGGTTACGAACGCAACATTCAACATGGCCCAGTCAAGTTTAATAGTGAGTTCGACCGTGTGTTTATAAATAGTCGTCGTGATATTGTGATTCATGATGTTGCTTATTCACGCAAAATTCGTGTGACGAAATCCTGTAGTCATACCACGATTATTTGGACGCCTTGGGGTGAAAAGGCCGAACAAATGGCTGATATGGGCGCTAAGAATGAATGGCGCAAGATGATTTGTGTTGAGTCAGCTAATGCGATGGAAAATAGCGTCACGATTTATCCAAATGAGACGCATACGATGGTGACTGAATATAGCTTGGAAGCCTTGAACGAAAGCAAATAGTGTTTGTTAGGTTTTTGGATGTCAACGTAAGCTTGGGTTGTGACGTTAGATAATTGCCCACCATGAACCATGATGCCAAATTGTTAATAAATGTATAAAATCTTTTCAAAATACTTGAAATATTGAGTATGATTATAAGTGGCAGTAGTTATAGGCTTTTCAAAGTTAATTGAAATTAGGAGATAAGCATGAAAGCATTATTATTATCAGTTGCTGCTGCAGGTTCATTGATGCTAGCTGGTCAAGCTAGTGCAGATGACGCTGCAAAAGCATTGGCTCAAAAAAGCGGCTGTTTAGCATGTCACTCTGTTGAAGCAAAAGTAGTTGGCCCAGCATACAAAGATGTTGCTGCTAAATACAAAGGCAAAGACATGGAAGCTAAGCTTGTTGAGAAAGTTAAAAAAGGCGGTAGCGGTGTTTGGGGTCCAATTCCAATGCCAGCAAACAGCCCACAAGTTAAAGATGAAGATATCAAAACTATCGTTCATTGGGTATTGTCACTTTAATCTATCAACCATAGGTTAAGTAAGAATAAAAAAAGCCAGTTCAAAAGACTGGCTTTTTTGTTGTCAAAATCCTTGTTTTAAGACTTACTAAGTTTGCTATGTCTGATTGAGTAAACGAAGTAAATCACAACGCCTAATCCAAGCCACATCAAGAAGCGTGTCCAGGTTTGTTGGGGTAAAAAATCCATCAACGCGCCGCATGACAACATCCCTAATGCAGGAAAAAGAGGTGTGAACGGGTTCTTGAATGGCCTTGGTAAATCAGGCTGTCTTTTTCTTAATACAATCACACCTAAACAAACTAACACAAACGCAGCCAAAGTGCCGATATTGACCAACTCTGCCAATGCGCCAAGAGGAACAAGGCCGGCAGCGGTAGACATAATTAATCCTGTGATGATGATGACGCGAATAGGGGTTTGCGTGTTTGGGTTTACGTGAGACAAGTAAGGAGTGATTAAGCCATCACGGCTCATGGCTAAAATAATGCGCGTGAGTCCGTAATAAAGGACGAGCATCACAGTAGTGAGGCCAGCAATGACGCCTGTTGAAACAAGTGCGGAGGCCCAGTTGTAACCGATAGACTCCAATGCAAATGCCACTGGATGGTCAACACCCAATGTGTTGTAAGGAACGATGCCTGTTAGTAACCCCGCAACAATTACGTAAATGATCGTGCAGAAAGCGAGTGATGAAATGATGCCAATCGGAACATCACGCTGAGGGTCTTTCGCTTCTTCAACAGCTGTTGAAACTGCATCAAATCCAACGTAAGCGAAGAAAACTAAAGATGCACCTGCAAGAACACCCACAGTCTTGCCATCTGGCAAAGTATTAAACCAGCCATAAGGCATGAATGGGTGCCAGTTTTCAGGATGTACGTTAAACATTGCGACGCCAACGAAGATGATGATAGCGAGTAATTTAACGAACACCATGGCAGTGTTGAGTTGCGCACTTTGTTTGGCTCCTTTAATTAGCATCCCCATTAAAATCAAAATAATTAAACTGGCTGGCAAATTAATGATTCCACCTAATTCTGGTGATTTGGTTAAAACATCAGGTAAGCCTAAACCAACTGCATGAAGTGCGTTGTTAAAATAGCCTGACCACCCATTAGCAACTGCTGCAACCGATACGCTGTACTCAAGCAACAAAATCCAACCAATAATCCAAGCGACTATCTCGCCAAACGCTACATAGCTGTACCCGTACGCGCTACCACAGCCACCGACTGATGCCGCAAGCTCCGCATAGGCAAGCGCCGCAAAAGCGCATGCAGTCCCTGAGACAATAAAAGACAATATCACCGCAGGGCCAGCTTGATTGGCCGCCGCAATGCCCGTGAGCACAAAAATACCTGTGCCGATAATTGCGCCAACGCCAAGTAATGTGAGGTCGAAAGCACTTAGGCATCGTTTTAGTTCGCCAGTTTCTTTTGATGAAACAGATTTGGTACGAAAGACTTTCTTAAATAGATTGGCTAACACGTGCATTCCCCTTTTATTCAAGGCTTAATTTTTTAAGAGTAATAACTTGTTAATACTTTAATCATGTAAGCGTGGTCTAAAACGCCAGCGCTTTCGCGGATACTATGCATCGCCCACATGGGCGAACCAACATCGACAGAAGAAACGCCTAGGCGAGAAGCTACAATCGGTCCTATGGTGCTGCCGCAACCTAAATCAGAGCGATGTGCGTACTGTTGATAAGGTACACCAGCTTGCTCACACAGCCTAATAAACCTTGCAGCACTTTCAGAATCTGTTGCGTAGCGTTGATTAGCGTTCATCTTAATCACAGGGCCTTTGTTAATGTGCACATGATGGCAAGGCTCATAACTGCTTGCATGGTTCGGATGAAAAGCATGTGCCATATCTGCGCTGATAAAGAAGCTATGAGCTAAAGCGCGTAACTTTTCTTCTTTATTTAAATGAAGGGTAATGCGATCAACGATGTCTGCTAAGAAGCTACCACTCGCGCCAGTTGCACTCTCACTGCCCACTTCTTCATGGTCAAACAACGCGCAGATGGCTGTGTTTTTTGGTTTTTTATTTGCCAACAAAGCAGATAATGCGGCATGGCATGAAGCGAGATTGTCTAGCTGGCTATTCGCAATAAATTCTTGATTTGCACCCCAGATAACACCTTTTTGGGTATCAAAAACATTGAGATCAAAGTTGATGATGTCTTTAACGTTTACCTTGAGTAAGTTTGCGATTTTTTCTAGAAATTGCGTATCAGCCTCTACGCCATCAGCACTTTCACCGAATAACAAAGGCAATTCAGTTTGTTTGTTAAATTTGAGGCCTTTGTCGTTGACTTCGCGGTTCATATGAATCGCTAGGTTGGGTAATCTTAAAACTGGCTTTTCAAATTTGATTAGTCGGGTTTCAAATCCCTGCGCTGAGCGAACATTTACGCGTCCCGCGATGCTTAAATCCCTATCCGCAAAAGTTGCTAATATTGGCCCGCCATACACTTCAACGCCAATGCGGATTAATCCATCGCTACTAAAAGCGGCATGTGGTTTTAGACGGAGGCCTGGGGAGTCTGTATGCGCGCCGATCATATTAAAACCGGAGGTCGGAAGAGGATTGTGGCCAATCGTGAATGCGATAATGGAACTGCCACCGCGAGTAACAAAATAGCGCCCACCATTTTCAAGCTGCCATGCTTCTGATTCGTATAAGACCTTAAAACCAAGGTTACTTAGTCTCTCTGCTGAGGTTTCTACTACATGCCAAGGGCTAGGGCTGGCATCAATGAAATCGAGCAAATCATGAATGGTGGTGTTAGCGATGGTTGTCATAGACCTAACCAGTTTTTATTAATCAAAAAGTCGGTATAAAGCTTGGCTTCTGCGCTATCAGCTTCTGGTTTCCAATCATAACGCCATTTCACGATAGGTGGCATGGAAAGCAGAATGGATTCAGTTCGGCCATTAGATTGCAAGCCGAATAAAGTGCCACGATCGAATACCAAATTAAACTCAACATAACGGCCACGACGATAAGCTTGGAAATCACGTTCTTGCTCGCCAAATGCGATGTCTTTACGGCGTTGTACGATAGGTAAGTACGCCCTAACAAAAGCGTCTCCGACTGCTTTTAGCATGGCAAAACTTTGTTCAAAACCAAGCTTGTTGAAGTCATCAAAGAATATCCCACCAATACCACGAGGTTCATTGCGGTGCTTGAGATGGAAATATTCATCACAATGCTGTTTGAAGCTTGGATATAAATCTTGTCCATAAGGTGCTAAGGCATCACGGCAAGTGCGGTGAAAATGCACAGCATCTTCTTCATAACCATAATAAGGCGTTAAATCCATCCCGCCTCCAAACCACCAAATATCTTGCTCGTCTTTTCCTGCTTGCGCTTTTGCAACGAAGAAACGCACGTTCATATGCACCGTTGGAATATATGGATTTCGAGGATGAAAAACTAAAGAAACGCCCATGGCTTCCCAAGCCCTGCCTGCCGCTTCCGGGTGGGCTGCAGTTGCCGCAGGTGGTAATCTGCTTCCTTTTACATGCGAGAAGCCAATCCCTGCGCGCTCAAATACATTCCCTTCTTCCAGCATGCAAGAAGTGCCACCACCACCTTCTGGGCGCTGCCAGCTATCATTCAAAAAATTCTTACCATCGATCAGTTCAACAGACTCAACGATACGGTTTTGTAACCCCTGTAAATATTCGTAAACGGCGTTTGGATTGATTGATTGTTGAGACATTGATTACTTTCTAAGAATTTTCCCAGTCATTAAATCTTGTATGGTGGATGGTTTTTTCGCCCCAGCAGTTTTGCCTGATAATACTTGGATTTGGCGTCCAAAAAGCTTGCGACATTGCTGATCTGTTTTTGCTGCTTGGTGGCCACTATGGTTTGCGCTGGTGGACACCAACGCCATGCCAGTATCTTTACATAATTTTGCTGTGTATGGGTGACTGCTGATACGGATGGCGATGCTTTGATGGTGACCGGTCAACCATTTTGGGCAATGCTTTGCTGCGGGCACTATCCATGTGTACGGTCTCTGAGGATTGCCCCAAGAATCTTGCATCGTTTGTAATTGGGATGCGCTTATTGGAGCGACAAATCTCTCTAATTGAGAAAAACGATCGGCCACTATAATAAGCCCTTTACGTTGCGGACGGCCTTTGATGCGCAAGATTCGCTTAACAGCTTGTCGATTGGTGGGGTCGCAACCTAAGCCAAATATGGATTCGGTTGGGTAAGCGATGACCCCGCCAGATTTTAGAAAATGCCTAAGGCTGCGGGCATTCAAGGTTGATTACCCTTTAACTGCGCGATAGCCAATGTCTTTGCGGTACTGCGCGCCATTAAATTTAATCGCATCAAGCGCTTGGTAAGCACAGTTTTGTGCATATTTTACTGTTTCACCCAGCGCGGTGACACATAACACACGCCCACCGCTTGTCACGACTTGGTTGTCGTTCATGGCAGTGCCAGCGTGGAAGACTTGCATATCATCTGTGCCAGCAGGCAAACCTGTAATGACATCGCCAGTGCGTGGAGTATCCGGATAATTGGCTGATGCCATAACAACGCCAAGCGCTGTGCGTCTATCCCACTCGGCTTCAACTTGATCTAATGTGCCTTCAACCGCATGTTCTGCCAGTTTGACTAGGTCGCTTTTAAGGCGCATTAAAATTGGTTGTGTTTCGGGGTCACCCATACGGCAGTTGAATTCTAAAGTTTTAACATCGCCATTAGGACTAATCATGAGGCCAGCATATAAGAAGCCTGTATAAGGAATCCCGTCAGCCGCCATCCCTTCAACTGTGGGCTTAATGATTTCACGCATGACTTTTGCATGAATGCTTGGAGTGACCACTGGAGCTGGTGAATAAGCGCCCATCCCACCCGTATTAGGGCCTTGGTCACCATCAAGTAATCGTTTGTGATCTTGGCTAGTTGCAAGTGGCAAGATGTTTTTACCATCCACCATCACAATAAAACTTGCTTCTTCACCAGTTAAAAACTCTTCTATCACGACGCGTGCACCTGCACTGCCAAGTTTATTGTCTGACAACATTGAATCAATTGCAGCATGCGCTTCATCTGAAGTCATCGCAACGACTACGCCTTTACCAGCAGCTAACCCATCCGCTTTAATCACAATGGGGGCACCTTGTGCATTTACATAATCATGAGCAGCTTGGGCATCGGTAAAAGTTGCGTAAGCGGCAGTAGGAATCTTGTGGCGAATCATGAATGCTTTAGCGAAATCTTTAGAGCTTTCAAGTTGAGCCGCCGCTTTGGTTGGGCCAAAAATTTTCAGGCCAGCTTCACGGAAAGCATCGACTACTCCTTTAGAAAGCGTCGCTTCTGGACCAACAATGGTCATTGCAATTTGTTCGTTTTGTGCAAAAGCGACTAATTCAGAGACGCTATTAATTGGCACATTCACCATGTCTGGATTGAGTGCCGTCCCTGCATTGCCAGGCGCCACAAATACCCGGCTCACTTGTTTGTTTTGAGCGACCTTCCATGCCAAAGCATGTTCACGTCCGCCACCACCAATAATCATGACTTTCATTGTTGAACCCTAATGCTTAATTAATGACGGAAATGACGGAAGCCTGTCAGCACCATCGCTAGACCATGTTCGTCTGCTGCGGCAATAACCTCTTCATCGCGCATACTGCCACCTGGTTGAATCACACATGAAGCACCCGCTTCTGCAAGTACATCGACGCCATCACGGAATGGGAAAAACGCATCAGAAGCGACTGCCGCGCCTTGCAGTGAAAGGTTCGCATTTTGTGCTTTAATAGCCGCGATTTTAGTGCTGTCCACACGGCTCATTTGACCAGCGCCCACGCCAAGCGTCATGCCATTACCGCAGAATACGATGGCATTCGATTTAACGAATTTTGCGACTCGCCAAGCAAAGAGCAAGTCTTCTAGTTGTTTTGGTGTTGGTTGTTTTTTAGTCACAATTTTGAATTGTGCTGGTGTGACGTTGAGTGAGTCTGGAGACTGAACTAATAAGCCACCACCTACACGTTTGTATTCAAGATTATTTAGTTCATTTCCAAGCGCAACAGTTAATACGCGTACATTTGTTTTGGCTGCAAAAATTTCTTTTGCTGCTGCTGAAACAGCAGGTGCAATGACTACTTCAACGAATTGCTTAACTACGGCTTCTGCTGTTGCCGCATCAATTTCACGGTTGAAAGCGATAATGCCTCCAAATGCAGAGGTTGGGTCTGTACTAAATGCTTTTTGATAGGTTTCTAGCAATGTTGCGCCAATCGCTACACCGCATGGGTTAGCATGTTTCACAATTACACAAGCAGGCACGTCGAATGTTTTGACACATTCCCAAGCTGCATCAGCGTCGCCTATGTTGTTGTATGAAAGCTCTTTGCCTTGAAGTTGTGAGAAGCTTGCAAGTGCGCCAGCTGGTACCGTTGCATCACGATAGAACGCAGCTTCCTGATGAGGATTTTCGCCGTAGCGTAAGTCCATTACTTTTGTTAGCTGTGTTGAATATTTATCTGGGAATGCTTGTTTCTCACCAGTCACAGTGAGGCTGGTGAGGTAATTACTAATTGCACCATCATATTCAGCAGTGTGTGAGAAGGCTTTTTTTGCCAACATAATCCGGGTTTCAGCACCGACTGCACCTTTGGTAGAAGTCATTTCGCGAGCGATGACCGCGTAATCTGCTGGGTCAGTTACAATCGCCACGTGATGGTAGTTTTTTGCAGCAGCGCGCACCATTGTTGGGCCGCCAATGTCGATGTTTTCAATTGCGTCTTCTAAACTGCAGTTTGGTTTAGCAATCGTTTCGCGAAATGGATAAAGATTTACAACGACCATGTCAATGTTAGGAATATTTGCTTCTTGCATAGCCGTCACATGTTCAGGCAAGTCGCGACGACCCAAAATGCCGCCGTGTACTTTAGGGTGTAAGGTTTTTACTCGGCCATCCAACATTTCTGGAAAGCCTGTGTAATCGCTTACCTCGACTACTGGAATATTATTTTCACGAAATAGTTTTGCGGTACCGCCGGTAGATAAAATTTCTACACCAAAGTTTTGCAAGTTTTTTGCAAACTCAATAATGCCTTGTTTGTCTGAAACGCTGATAAGTGCTCTTTTAATGACTGCCATGATGATAGATTTCGATAAAAGTGATTGGGTTGAAGGATGAATGCGCTTAATGCGCTTATTCAATATTGTATTGCTGTAATTTCTTTCTGAGGGTGTTGCGGTTTAGACCCAAGATTTCAGCGGCTTTACTTTGGTTGCCTCCAGCACGTTTCATAATGTGCTCAATCATTGGTTTCTCAATACAACCAAGCACCATGTCATATACAGCATGTGGCGGTTGACCGTCCAAATCCTTGAAATATTCATTGAGCGCACGCTCTACGCTTAAGGCTAGTTCACAAGCTGAACTCATGCTGCAAGCACCTCACCGTTAGCATCTGCCTCATCTGTTGCATATTGAATGCGCGTGTCTTGAGTCTGCAGATGGTTAAAGAAATCGTTAATGGCGTTCAATTGCTCATCAATCGTTTGCAGTTGATTCATGGCATGCCTGAAATTGGCTGAGTCTTTTAAGCCTTTTGTATACCAAGAGATATGCTTGCGAGCAACGCGCATGCCAGTTAAATCGCCGTAAAATTCATATAAATCGTGCAGATGGCCTAGCATCACGCTACGAATTTCCTCAACCTCTGGAGCAGGCATATGCTCACCAGTGGCTAAGTAATGTTCAATTTCCCGGAAAATCCAAGGACGCCCCTGTGCTGCACGACCAATCATCACGCCATCAGCCCCGGTATATTCAAGTACGAATTTGGCCTTTTCAGGGGTCGTGATGTCACCATTAGCAATCAATGGAATTTTAATCGATTGTTTTACTTCCGCGATGGTGTCGTACTCCGCCTCGCCCATGTAGGCACAAGCGCGCGTCCGACCATGCATAGCAAGCGCTTGAACACCAATATCTTCGGCCATTCTGGCCACTGCCACGGCATTGCGATTTTGTTTATCCCAGCCCGTACGAATTTTGAGTGTGACTGGCACATCAACTGCAGCGACTACGGCTTTGAGAATTTGTGAGACGAGGGGTTCATCTTTCAATAGCGCTGAACCTGCCATTACGTTACAGATTTTTTTGGCAGGGCAACCCATGTTGATGTCGATGACTTGTGCGCCATGATCTACGTTGTATCTCGCGGCGTCAGCTAACATTTTTGGGTCAGCACCTGCGATTTGCACAGAAATCGGCTCTACTTCGCCTTCGTGATTCGCGCGTCGCAAAGTCTTTGCGCTTCCGTAAAGTAGTGAGTTTGATGTCACCATCTCAGAAACGGCATAGCCCGCGCCTAGCTTTTTGCAAAGCATGCGGAAAGGCCTATCTGTCACGCCCGCCATAGGGGCGACGACTAGGTTGTTACGCAATTTATATGGACCGATTTGCACGAGTGATTTCAAATTTTGCGGGAAAGTTGCCTATTTTATACGCAATTCGTGCTTCTTAAAACCAAAATTTGCTTATTTTTTGAACAGCTTAGCGGTTTTTCTCTTGATGGCTTATTTTGGAAGTTCTGACCAAACGTAAGATAATTCATTTATCTTAACTTTTATCTCTGTCATTGCTTGGGTGACCAAGTCTGCATCGCCCTTCATGCCTAGCTCTATGGTGCGTCGCTCGTCCAAACGCGGTAGGCTAAACAATTTAAGTGTTGGGTACTTTTCTGTGAATGCATTCATCAAGTCTAATAAATTACTCTCGCCCGCATCCATGACCAAGATGGATGATTCGCTAATGATGATTTGGTTGAAAAGATGTTGGTAATGCGTATCTAGCACCCATTCCATCATCGGATGTGACATTTGCGGAAAGCCAGGCATAAAGTAATGCTGTTTGACGCTAAATCCTGCAACGCGATTAACTGGGTTAGGAATTAAATCAGCGCCTTTTGGAAAGTCTGCCATGAGTACGCGTTTAGGATACGCGGCGTCTCCAAATTGCGTTTCAATTTCAGCGACTGCACCGGCATGTCGAGCTATCGGGACATTCAGCGCCATAGCTGCCGCTTGGCGAGTAAAGTCGTCAGGTGTTGCGCCGATGCCACCGAATGAGAACACGATATCGTTCGTCGCAAGACTGCGCTTAAATGAACTGACCAAACGATCAGGAACATCACCAAGGTATTCTGCCCAGCTCAATTGCAAGCCTCGTGCTTTTAATATTTCAATTGCTTTGCTTAAGTGTGCATCTTGGCGTTTACCTGAGAGAATCTCATCGCCAATCACGTAAATGCCAATGTTTGGAATGTTTTTAGCCATCATTAATGTGCCGCTTCCCAATTGCTACCCACGCCAACTTCGGCAAGCAAAGGGACATCAAGTTTTGCAACATTTTGCATGAGTTGCGGCAACATTGTTTGGACTAAATCAAGTTCAGCATCCGGCACTTCCAATACCAATTCATCGTGCACTTGCATGATGAGTTTTGTATTGAGCTGTTGTGCAGCAATCCAATTTTGTACGGCAATCATCGCAAGTTTAATGAGGTCAGCTGCAGTGCCTTGCATAGGCGCATTGATGGCGGCACGTTCAGCGCCTGCGCGCCTCATGCCGTTACTGCTATTGATTTCCGGCACCCATAAGCGTCTGCCAAAATAGGTTTCTACATAGCCCTTTTGTTTCGCGACTTCGCGGGTGTCTTGCATGTAAGCTCTTACGCCTGGATAGCGAGCAAAATATCGCTCGATATAGCTTTGAGCGGCACTACGGTCAATGTTGAGATTTTGCGCTAAACCAAATGCGCTCATGCCGTAAATCAAACCAAAATTAATGACTTTCGCATAGCGACGTTGTTCGTTGGTCACGGCTTCGCGATCACAACCAAAAATCTCAGCGGCGGTGGCGCGGTGAATATCTTCGTTATTAGCAAACGCACTAAGCATGCCTTCATCTTGTGAGAGATGCGCCATGATGCGTAGCTCAATCTGTGAATAGTCTGCAGAAACAATCACGCTGCCAGCTGGAGCGACAAAGGCTTCGCGAATACGGCGACCTTCTGCCGTGCGAACTGGGATGTTTTGTAAGTTCGGATCTGAACTTGCTAGACGGCCAGTTATGGCGACGGCTTGGTTGTAATTCGTATGTACACGACCTGTTTGCGTGTTAATCATCTTTGGCAATTTGTCGGTGTACGTCGATTTTAATTTTGCCAAACCTCGATATTCTAGCAACACCTTGGGTAGTGGGTAATCGAGAGCTAATTCTTGCAATACATCTTCATCGGTTGACGGTGCGCCAGAGGGTGTTTTTTTTGTTGGTTTTATACCCAGTTTGCCGAACAAAATTTCTTGTAATTGCTTCGGTGAGCCTAAGTTAAAAGGTTGCCCAGCAAGTTCAAATGCTTGTTTTTCTAAGTCCATTAGCTTCATACCAATTTCGTTGCTTTGACGGTTCAGCATGCCTTGGTCTATCAGAACGCCATTTCGTTCTATGGTAAATAGCACTTCGCGTGATGGCATTTCAATTTCGTTGTAAATGAAGCTGAGCTTATCGTCAGCCTGCACGACTGGATACATCGCTTGGTGCAGTTGCAATGTAATATCTGCATCTTCAGCCGCGTACTCTGCTGCGACCTCTACGGTCACTTGATTAAAGCCAACTTGCTTTGCGCCTTTGCCTGCAACCTCATCAAAACTAATGGTTTTGATGCCAAGATGACGCATGGCGAGGTCATCCATATTGTGCGTTTTATGTGACTCAAATACATAAGATTGCAACAAAGTGTCGTGTGCAATCCCTTTTAATTGAATATCATGATTGGCTAATACATGCTGGTCATATTTTAGGTTTTGCCCAACTTTTTGAATGGCTGGGTTTTCTAAGATGGGCTTAACTCTCGCTAAGGTAGCAGCAAAATTAAGTTGTTCTGGCGCGTCAAAATAATCGTGCGTCAGTGGCAAGTAAGCACCTGAACCAGCTTCAATGCTAAAGGACATGCCAACAATTTTTGCATTCATTGGGTCTAGCGAGGTGGTTTCGGTATCAAAACAAACCAAGGGTGCTTGGCTAATTTTATTCAGCCAAAGGTCTAAATCAGATTCATTTAGTATCGTGGCATAGTTGCGTGATGTCACCGGGGTGAAGTCAATAACTGTTTCTGTTGGTGTTGATGTGATTGACTCGCTAGTAGGCGCGAATGAATCATCGCTACTCGTCGGCATGATAAGGGATGTCGTGCTAATCGGTTCACCACCCATGCTATCTAATTCGCGCCGCCAAGACTTAAAATCAAAGCGTTCGAATAACTCAGCGAGTTTGTTTTTGTCCATCGCCCGTGGAGCGAGGTCGCTTAAGGACTCTTGAATGCCAACATCACATCGAATAGTAATCAACTCCCGCGCTGTTGGTAGCCACGGAAGCGCTTTGCGTAAATTCTCGCCAACTACACCTGTAATGTTGTCTGCGTTAGCAATAATATTTTCTAGCGTGCCGTATTGTGTAAGCCATTTAACAGCAGTTTTAGGCCCCACTTTTTCAACGCCGGGTACATTGTCTGAAGTGTCGCCAATTAAAATCAAGTAATCCACAATACGTTCGGGGGGGAGGCCAAATTTGTTGGTGACGCCTGCAATGTCGAGCACTTCATTGCTCATGGTGTTCACAATGGTGACATGATCATTCACCAACTGAGCAATGTCCTTGTCTCCAGTCGAAATAATCACGCGAACGCCCTCACGTTCAGCCTGTTTGGCAAGTGCGCCGATGACGTCATCAGCCTCAACGCCTTCTTCCACAATCAGCGGCCATCCCATGGCTTTAATCGCTTCATGAAGCGGCGCAACTTGAGCGCGTAAGTCATCAGGCATAGAAGCCCGATTGGCTTTGTATTCAGGGTAAATATCGTCACGGAAGGTTTTACCTTTTGCATCAAAAATACACGCGCTATAATCAGCTGGGTATTCTTTGTGCAAGCGCCTTAACATATTGAGTACGCCTTGAATCGCGCCCGTGGGTTCGTTCTGCCGGTTTCGTAAATCTGGCATGGCGTGAAACGCACGATAAAGGTAGGATGAACCATCCACTAACAACAATGTTTTCATATTTGGGTCTACATTATGTCTGTTGCAAAAAAAGTACCAAAAATCGCTGATCCTGATTTTCAGGGAAATAATCAAACGGCGCATGAATCATGGCACGCATTCGAGATTATGGCAGAATTCGTCGATGCTACGGAAAGCCTGAAAGAAATCACACCGGCTGTTTCTATTTTTGGTAGCGCGCGTACCAAGCCAGAACATCCTTATTACAAGCTTGCCGAAGAAATTGCACGCTTGGTTTCTGATGCGGGGTTTAGCGTAATTTCAGGGGGCGGTCCTGGCATTATGGAAGCAGCCAATAAAGGTGCTTACCCTGGGCTCTCGCCTAGTGTTGGGCTAAATATTAAGTTGCCTCACGAGCAAACGACAAATCCTTACCAAGAAATCTCTTTGGATTTTAAACATTTCTTTATGCGTAAAGTGATGTTTGTGAAGTACGCATCGGCTTATGTGGTCATGCCGGGTGGTTTTGGCACGCTCGACGAACTTTTGGAAGCAATGACCTTAGTGCAGACCGGTAAATCTCGCCGCATTCCAATTATTCTCGTGGGCTCAAAATTCTGGGGTGGGTTGGTCGATTGGTTCCGTCAGACTTTAATCACAGAAGGGATGATTGAAGTTGAAGACATGGACCTGATTCAATTGATTGATGATCCGCATGAAGTAGTTGCGGCCATATTTAAGCATTATGAAACGCGTGGCTTTGAACTTTCTGCCGCAGAACGCAAGACACAGCTTTACTTGTAGTGTTAAAACGCTTTACCGACAAGCACGGGTTTTTGATAGAATGAAATTGTCTGAATTTTTAATCATTAAACGCGGGAATAATATGCGTCTTCATCATTTGTTTTTGCTTGTCTTGTTGGCGTTGCCAATTGCTAGCTTCACTGCCCAAGCGGCGGATAAAAAGCCAGTGCCTGCTGATGTAGAGCCATTGCCTGAAGCATTGCCGCCACCAGGTGTGATTGAGGCAAATCCAAATGATGAGCCCGAAGTTACAATTGTTAAAAAAGGTGAAACCACGGTTGAAGAATACCGAGTACATGGTGAACTCTATATGCAAAAAGTCACCCCAGCGAATGGCAAGCCATATTACTTGATGAAACAAGATCAAGAGGGCGGTTGGTCAAGATATGATGGCCCTGCAGCACCTTTAGTGATTCCTAAATGGGTGATTTTTAGATTCTAATTTCATGCGACATGGTGCGTTTTATATCAACAAATGCACCTGTTTAATTTAAAGCATTTAACGCAAAGCTGTTATGTCCGTATTTACCACCGTCTCTGTTGATGAATTAACCCCTTGGCTCAGTGCTTACCCATTAGGTCAATTACTTGAGCTACAAGGCATTGCCTCAGGCATTTCTAATACCAATTATTTTGTAACCACGACAACAGGTCGCTATGTGCTCACGCTGTTTGAAGAGCATAGTGCCGAAGAACTTCCATATTTTTTGAATTTGATGAAGCACTTGGCCGAGCGTGGCGTGCCATGCCCACATCCAGTAATGCGTTCGGATGGTGTGTTATTAGATGATTTGAATGGTAAACCAGCCGCTTTAGTGACTCGTTTGCGCGGTCGTGATATCAGTGAGCCATCAGTCACACAATGTGCTGAACTTGGCCGTGTTCTCGCTAATATGCATATGGCTGGTGCTAGCTTCACAGGGAGCACTCATGATTCACGTGATGTGTTATGGCGTGAAGCTACCGCTAAAAGTGTGTTCGAATTATTGAATGCGGACGATCAGGCAATGTTGATGCAGACCATGCAACGCCAAGCTGATTTGGATATTCACGCATTGCCGCAGGGGGTTATTCACGCGGATTTGTTCCGAGATAATGTGTTGTTTGATGGCGATAAAATTGGCGGCGTGATTGATTTTTATTATGCTTGTCGTGGCGCATATTTATACGATGTTGCGATTGCTGTGAATGATTGGTGTGTGAATGCTGATGGATCTTTGGATGACCAGCGTGTTGGTGCATTGCTCAAGGCTTATCATTTGGTAAGGCCTTTTACAGAAGCAGAGCACGCTGCCTGGCCAAGTATGTTGTCGGTTGCCGCGTTGAGATTCTGGTTGTCGCGCTTAAAGGATAAACATTATCCGCAAGCGGGTGAATTGACGCATGCGAAAGACCCGCAGCATTTCCAGAAAATATTACAATGGAGTATCACACATCAGGCTGAAATCTCAGCTATGTGGATTTGATGGATTTAAAATTGGGAAAATTATGACGTTTAGATCAAAAGTAAAGCTTGGTTTTAGTTGGGTAGCTGATAGTTTGGAGTTGTTTAAACAACATCCTGCTAAATGGATGGCCTTATCCTCTTTGTACCTTGTTTTTTTCCAATTCCTCCCTATTTTATTGCTTGGAATTATCGAGCAGATTAATCAAGCACACGGCTCCATTATCATTTTATTTTTTGTTGGGCTCCTTGGCTTGGTGCTCACTTTTAGCTGGCCAATTTTCACTTCGTTGGTCATTGGTGTTTGCCGTGAAACCCACGCTGAGAGAATAACACCAGTAAGCGAAGTCCTCCACAGAGTTAAACCTCACGTTAAACAGTTGGTGTTTTTAGGGGTGGCTTTTTTTATATATCGTTTGATTATGATTGGTTTGACTGAGACTGATATTCAATCCCTAGATATCCAGCAAATGGATAAAGAAGTGATGCCGATTGGTTTTTGGTGGTTGATGCTTAAATTGTTGGTGTTGCAAGTCCCGCTGTTGTTAGCTACTTGGTATTCTCCATTGTTGATTTCATATCATCAATATTCTGTTTTTAAGTCAATTGGTCACAGCGTTTGGGCGGCTTTGCATAACATTACCGCTTTAATTACTGCTTGGGTCACGTTGACCCTGGCTGTTGTTGGTGTGATGTTGGTGCTAGGTTTAGTGATTGGTCTGATTGCGATATTTGCAAAAGGGCTTGCGGCATTCTTGGGTATGTTGCTCATTATGTTTGTATCACTCATGGCAACAGCGTTCTTGTTTTCAATCCAATATTTCAGCTTCTTGTCTATGTATTACAAAAAAGGCGAAGATTTCGTTAGCTAAGCATTAATTTTAAAGCTTTCATGCCAAACTAGAGCAGCTTAGTTTTCTCTAGGCTTTCTCTAGTTTTGCATATTCCATCGCCAGCCATTTAAGCCCCTCGCGCCCAAAGTTAATTTGGATGCGCATGTCGCTAGCATTACCTTCATAACTCACCACAACCCCTTGACCAAACTTGGCATGTGAAACAGCTTGGCCTATCTTCCAAGGCATGGCAGATTTTTGTTCGCTACTACTTGCTGATGGGGTACTTTGATAGTTATTGTCATAGTGGCTAGCCATGCTTGGCTTAGGCGCTTGTTTACTATTTAAGCGTTTTAATAATGCATCAGGAATCTCATCTAAAAAGCGAGATGCAATGCCGTAGCGAATTTGTCCATGTAGCATGCGACTTTGTGCATGGCTTAGATAGAGGCGTTGTCGTGCGCGAGTCACCGCCACATACATCAAACGACGCTCTTCCTCCAGGCCGTTATTCTCGTACAAACTGTTTTCATGGGGACATAAACCTTCTTCCAGTCCGCTGATAAAAACTGCTTTAAATTCCAAGCCTTTGGCAGCATGGACGGTCATCAGTTGAAGTGCATCTGCACCGACGTCGGCTTGGTGTTCGCCTGCTTCGAGGCTTGCATGTGTTAAGAACTCGGTCAGGCCATTGCTGTTATCTTCTAACGCATCACTATTGTTGTTCATAAAACTAACAGCGGCATTAATGAGTTCGTCCAAGTTAGCGATACGATCTTCGCCTTCTTTTTCTAGCTGATAGAAATTCTTGAGTCCCGACATCGTGGTGGCAATCTCAGTCATTTCAGTGAGTGTTAAGCCTTTTGCATCGTCTTGCATTTGCTTAATTAGTGCGACAAAGCCCTCTAGGCCTTTACCTGGTCGGCCATTGCCAACTTTATTGATGGCTGCTTGCCATAGGCTGCAATCTTGCGCACGGGCGGACTCTTGAAGTTGTTCCAAGCTGCGAGTACCAATGCCGCGAGTTGGGAAATTAATCACGCGTAATAAAGCGACATCATCTTCTGGATTGTTAATTAGGCGTAAATACGCCATTGCGTGTTTGATTTCGGCTCGTTCAAAAAAGCGCAGGCCCCCATATACACGGTATGGAATACTGTTTGAGAATAAAGCATGTTCAATGATGCGAGATTGCGCATTGGATCGGTAGAGCAGGGCGATATCATTCAGCGCCCAGCCATCGTTGTGTAGCATTTTGACTTCATCAACAATAAAGCTCGCTTCATCAATGTCGTTGTAAGCTTGGTAAACCCTCACTGGTTCGCCAGCGCCAGCGGACGTCCATAAATTCTTACCTAAACGGTTTTTGTTGTTGCTGATAATCGCATTGGCCGCATCCAAAATATTGCTGTGAGAGCGGTAGTTCTCTTCGAGTTTGACGATGTTTTGTACCTTAAAGTCCACTTCGAAATCACTCATATTGCCCACGCGTGCACCTCGGAAAGCGTAGATGGATTGATCATCATCGCCCACTGCAAAAATGCAGTTGTTTGGCTCCTCACTGCCCATGCCAGCAAATAGCTTGAGCCACATATATTGCAGTTTGTTGGTGTCTTGAAACTCATCGACTAAGATGTATTTAAAGCGCTCTTGGTAATGCTGGCGAATATTGGTATCACGGCTTAAAAGCTCATAACAACGTAATAACAACTCCGCAAAATCTACCACACCTTCTTTTTGACACTGCCTGTCGTATTCCTCAAAAATCTCACGCATCCTTTGTGAATGCGGATCGTAAGCATCCACGCTTTGTGCTCGCAGGCCTTCTTCTTTACAGCTGTTGATGTAGCCCATCACCTGTTTAGGTGGAAACTTTTCATCATCCACATTCATCACCTTCATCAGGCGTTTAATCGCTGAAAGCTGATCGGCAGAATCTAGAATCTGGAAAGTAGCAGGTAACAAAGCTTCAAGGTGGTGCGCCCTTAGTAAGCGATTGCAAAGACCGTGGAAAGTGCCAACCCACATACCGCGAGTATTAATAGGCAACATCGCGGTAAGTCGTGTGAGCATCTCTTTAGCCGCTTTATTGGTAAACGTTACTGCCAATAAACCAGTAGGGGAAACTTGACCTGTTTGAATGAGCCAAGCAATCCGAGTGGTGAGTACACGTGTTTTACCACTCCCTGCACCTGCTAAAATCAGTGCAGATTGGTGTGGTAAAGTCACCGCTTCTAATTGCTTATCGTTGAGCCCGCTAAGGAGTGAGTCTTGAGATGCGTTTGATGTTGTCATATTAAGATTATCGCAGGTCATTGCTACTTCGAGAACAACTTAAACGAGATTAAATAGTCTGGAACTTTACTCAAGTATTGCTGGTCTCTATTAGCACGATGGTGATGTTGATTGTTCAGTGAGTAATCAAGTCGCTGTCCCACGCTTTCCTCCCTGAGCGTGGAGCCTAACCTAGGCATTTTGCCCCAGCCGATCCCCTTGGTTGGGGTTTTTTTTGTCTTTGATACATAAACAAAAAGCCCCTTGCGGGGCTTCTTGATTTACAGCTTTTGGCTAATGGATTAGCAAGGATTACATCATGCCGCCCATGCCACCCATACCGCCCATATCACCGCCACCCATTGCTGGAGCATCTTCTTTAGGTAGTTCAGCAATCATGCAATCTGTTGTAAGCATTAAGCCAGCCACTGAAGCTGCGTTTTGCAATGCAGAACGCGTTACTTTAGTTGGATCTAATACGCCCATTTCAACCATGTCGCCGTATGTTTCGTTAGCAGCGTTGTAGCCATAGTTGCCTTTGCCAGCAGCTACGTTATTTACAACGACTGATGGCTCACAGCCAGCGTTTTGAACGATTTGACGTAGTGGCTCTTCAACAGCGCGCAATACAATCTTCACGCCAGCGTCTTGGTCGTGGTTATCGCCTTTTACTTTAGCAATTGCGTCACGAGCGCGAATCAACGCTACCCCACCACCAGCAACAATACCTTCTTCAACCGCTGCGCGTGTTGCGTGTAATGCATCTTCAACACGTGCTTTCTTTTCTTTCATTTCGATTTCAGTGGTCGCGCCAACTTTAATCACAGCAACGCCACCAGCAAGTTTTGCGACGCGTTCTTGCAATTTTTCACGGTCATAGTCGCTTGTTGCATCTTCAGCTTGTTTCTTCACTTGGTCGATACGTGCTTTGATGTTGTCTTCGTTGCCAGCACCATCAATGATGATAGTGTTTTCTTTACCTACTTCGATACGTTTAGCTTGACCTAGGTCTTCTAGCTTGATATTTTCAAGTTTCAAACCTAACTCTTCAGCAATCACAGTACCGCCAGTCAAGATTGCGATATCTTCCAACATGGCTTTGCGACGGTCACCGAAACCAGGTGCTTTCACTGCACATGTTTTTAAGATGCCGCGAATGTTGTTCACCACCAATGTTGCTAATGCTTCGCCGTCGATGTCTTCAGCAATAATCAATAATGGGCGACCTGCTTTAGCGACTTGTTCAAGTGCTGGCAGTAAATCACGGATGTTTGAGATTTTTTTGTCGTATAAAAGCACGAATGGGTTGTCCATCAATGCGATTTGACGCTCTTGGTTGTTGATGAAGTATGGTGATAAGTAACCACGGTCGAATTGCATACCCTCAACCACGTCTAATTCGTTTTGTAAGCCTGAACCGTCTTCAACAGTAATCACGCCTTCTTTGCCCACTTTGTCCATTGCGTCAGCAATAATTTGGCCAACTGAAGCATCTGAGTTAGCTGAGATAGCACCAACTTGAGCAATTTCTTTGCTGGTTGTACATGGTTTTGATTGTGATTTTAAGTCAGCAACAGCAGCTTCAACTGCTTTATCAATACCACGTTTCAAGTCCATTGGGTTCATGCCAGCAGCAACAGATTTCATGCCTTCGCGGATGATTGCTTGTGCTAATACTGTTGCAGTTGTTGTGCCGTCACCAGCGATGTCGTTAGTTTTGCTTGCAACTTCTTTAACTAATTGTGCGCCCATGTTTTCGAACTTGTCTTTCAGTTCGATTTCTTTAGCAACAGACACACCATCTTTAGTGATGGTTGGAGAGCCATATGAACGCTCCAAAACTACGTTACGGCCTTTAGGGCCTAAAGTTACGCGCACTGCGTTAGCTAGAATATTTACACCGTTAACCATTTTTTGGCGAACGTCATCACCAAATCTTACATCTTTAGCAGCCATCTTAAATCTCCTAAATTACTTACTTTAATTACTAAAAATTCTTTGATACAAAACAAGGGTTGAAGCCATTAAGCCTCGATTACACCCATTAGGTCTGACTCAGTCATCACCAAGAATTCATTGCCGTCGATTTTGACGGTTTGGCCGGCATATTTGCCGAACAACACTTTGTCACCTACTTTAACGTCAAGTGTAATCACTTTGCCGTTGTCGTCTTTTTTACCCGGGCCTACTGCGATCACTTCGCCTTGGTCTGGTTTTTCAGTCGCTGTGTCTGGAATAACGATGCCAGATGCCGTTGTGCGCACTTCTTCTAAACGCTTAACAATCACGCGATCGTGTAAGGGACGAATTTTCATAAATGAACTCCTTAATAATTGAATAAAAAAACAAATAACAAAAATCTTGGGGTGCATTTTAGCACTCCTGTCCGTCGACTGCTAATACTTTGGGGCTATGGTTTGGCATTTCAAGAGTGGGAATGAATTTTTTTTAAAATTGCGAAATAAAATCTATCAGCAATTTTTACGCAATCAGCGATAATAAGCGCATCAAGGGTTGGTTGTTTTTAAGGATATATAGTGACTGAGATTGTCGGGCAAACAGGCGAAAAGCCAGCAGTGATTGAACAACTAAACTTAGCGTTCGATATTGAGCAAGACCGCATGTTGTTTAAAGTGGGTTTGTCCGACAATACCGAGCTAGCGATTTGGATTACACGTCGCATCGCTAAGTCTATTTCTGCATGGCTGCAAGGCAGCCAGGTGGAAGTTGATTCATCTATGCAAGTGCTTGTCATGAATGCACAGGGAGGCTTGGATGCAGTTGGCACGAAGCTCATGTCAGCCTCGACGATTACGCCTGAAGCCTTAATGAAAACTTCGAACGAAAATTTAGACTTCAGCACCCAATATCAGTCCAATCGCACCGCTAGGTTAGCGACACCTATGCTAGCAATTGCTTGCAAGGTGTTGACCGATAACACGACACAGTTTGTACTTGAGTTTAGTGCTAAGGATGGTATTAATGCGCAAATTGCTTTTAATGCCGAACTCAAGATTGCCTTTGGCAATATGTTGCAATTGGCCAGCAAAGAGGCCGTATGGGATATTGGCGTGCAAAGTAGTCAGTTTATTGCGCCAGCAGTGACTGCATCACAGGTATTACATTAGTGAAAAATAAAGATTTGCTCAGTCGTAGCTTAAAGTCCGTGTGGCATCCATGCACACAGATGAAGGCGCACGAAACTTTACCGCTATTGCCCATTGCAAGCGGAGAAGGTGTTTGGCTAGAAGACTTTGAGGGTAAGCGTTATTTGGATGGCGTGAGCTCTTGGTGGGTGAATTTGTTTGGGCATAACGAGCCCCGCATCAAAGCTGCGATTGTTAAGCAGTTAAATACATTAGAGCATGTGATGTTGGCAGGCTTTACGCATGAGCCTGTCGTGCAATTGTCTGAAAAGTTAGGTGCGTTAACGGGCTTAGGACATTGCTTTTATGCCTCGGATGGTGCTTCCTCCACTGAAATTGCGCTTAAGATGAGTTTTCATTATTGGCGCAACGTTGGCCAGCCAAAAAAGAATCAGTTTTTAAGTCTGCAAAATAGTTATCACGGTGAAACCATCGGTGCTTTGTCGGTGACTGATGTCGCTATTTTCAAAGATACATATGCGCCCCTGTTACGCCAAAGTGTGCAAATGCCATCGCCGGATGCGCGTTTGGCTGAGGCTGGTGAAAGCGCGGAAGATTACGCGCGTCGGTGTGCTGATTTTTTAGAAGCTTACTTAATACAACATCATGCTGATATTGCTGCTTTTATTATTGAGCCTCTTATTCAGTGCGCTGCTGGCATGGGGATGTATCACCCAATTTATCTAAAACGTGCACGAGAGATCTGCACGCAATATCAAGTCCATTTAATTGCTGATGAAATTGCCGTTGGTTTTGGTCGTACAGGGACGATGTTTGCTTGTGAGCAGGCCAATATAACGCCAGATTTTATTTGTCTTTCAAAAGGCATCACGGGCGGCTATTTGCCATTGTCGGTCACTGTCACATCCGATGAGATTTACCAAGCTTTTTACGACGATAGTGTCGCGCGAGGTTTTTTACATTCGCATAGTTATACAGGTAATGCTTTGGCATGCAGTGCTGCTTTAGCAACATTGGCAATTTTTGAACAGGACGAAGTGCTTGCAAACAATCAAGAAAAAAAGGTTTATATCAATTCCCAAATCAGCACATGGAATGATTTGCCAATTGCCAATGTTCGAAATCAAGGCATGATTTGGGCGTTTGATACACAAACAACAAATCCGAAATTCCAACAGCATTTTTATCAGCAGGCATTGACTGAAGGCTTGTTGCTTAGGCCAATTGGCAATACCGTTTATTGGATGCCGCCATATATCATTAGCCAAAAAGAAATCGATTTTATGCTGAAAACAACCAAACAAGTGGTGTTGGCATGCGTTTAATTCTTGCCGTTGTATTGGCGATTTTTTGTGAGCTTGTTTTTGCGCAAAATGTGCAATTGCCTGCGCCTGTTATTCAAGCACTTCAGGCTGAAAATGTGCCGCTAGAAAATGTCAGCATTCATGTTCAGCGTGTCGACGCACCACAAGCATTATTGAGCTATCAATCTGATGTGCCGCGCAATCCTGCATCGGTGATGAAGCTTGTTACCAGCTACGCTGCACTTGATTTGCTTGGCCCATCGTATCGCTGGCAAACTCAGTTTTATGGATTAAATCTGCCGGAACAAGGCAAGCTGCAAGGCGGGATTTGGGTGAAAGGTTCAGGTGATCCTGCCTTAAATACTCCGCATTTAGCTGAAGTGGCAAGCGAGCTACAGCAAAAATTCAATTTGAATGAAATTTGCTGTGAAATCCTTTTGGATAATAGCGCTTATGCACTACAACGTTTTGATTCGGCGAGCTTTGATGGCAAGCCTTATCGTGCTTACAACGCCCCAGCTGAAGCTTTAATGGTGAACCAGCAAGCCATTCGTTTACAGTTGATTCCGACCAACGAGAAAGTGATGGTCGTGATTTATCCAAATTGGAAATCGCTGATTAAGCGCTTTGATATTAAGCCAATTCCCGGCGATTGTGGCGATTGGAAAAATAGTCTGCAAATCAAGCGTGAAGGCCGAGTGCTGAGCGTGCGTGGTGAATATCCTGTGAGTTGTGGCGATAAGTATTTCGACGTGAATTGGCAAGGTGCTGAATATGTTGGGGCTCTGTTTTATAGCGCTTGGGAGCAGGCGGGCGGTCGTTGGACGCAGTTGGAAAAAACCGAAATTCGTTTGGCTGGTGTGCCAGAAAATGCTGTTTTACTGACTGAGCATACTTCGCCAACCTTAGCTGAGATGCTAAGAGAGATGAACAAAACTAGTAACAATGTGATGGCCCGTGCTTTGTATTTAAGTTTGAGTCGTGTGAATGATGCAAACCAAGTTGCCTCAACCCTTCAAAGCGAGCAAGTGCTGAAAACTTGGTTGCAAGGCAAAGGCTTTAATTTTAGTGAGTTGGTATTAGAAAACGGCGCAGGGCTCTCACGACAAGAGCGGATTAGCGCGTCCCATTTAGGTGCATTATTGTGCGATGCTTTTCATAGCCCTGTGATGGCTGAACTTACTGCTTCATTGCCTATCTATGGGGTGGATGGTTCATTAAGTAAGCGTAAAGATGGTGGACTATATGGTCGCGCGCATCTTAAAACGGGCTCGCTTGAAAATGTCCGTAGTATTGCTGGATATCTATTGGACGCCAAAGGCCGCTATTGGTCGGTGGTGTTTATGGCGAATGGACTAAAGGCTGACGCCACTAAGCCAGCTCAAGATGCTTTGTTAAACTGGATATACCAACAAGAATAAATCCTGCTTTCGTTGAGAAGCACCTCGCAAGTCGGGTATGATATTTAAGATTTTTATTTTGGAGCACAGCATGAAAAAAAGTATGTTAATGGCAAGCGCTTTGATGATTGCCATGCTCGCAATGACTGGCTGTAAGGCCGATTCAAAAACATCCACTAAGGAAACTGCAATGACACAAAACGTAACAGAACTCATCAAAAAAGACACAGTGCTTGGTGAAGGCCGCGAAGCCGAAGCGGGGTTTAATGTGACCGTGCATTACACAGGTTGGTTGTACGACCCAAGTAAAGCAGATGGTAAGGGAACTAAATTTGATAGTTCGCTCGACCGTCATGAGCCTTTTGTGTTTTTCTTAGGTGGTGGTCAAGTGATTCAAGGTTGGGATGAGGGCTTTGCTGGGATGAAAGTGGGCGGTAAACGTACTTTAATTATCCCACCAGACATGGGTTATGGCGCTCACGGTGCAGGCGGTGTGATTCCACCTAATGCGACTCTGATTTTTGATGTTGAATTGCTTGGCATTAAATAGAAATCACTTATTAAATTTTTGGCAAAGGCAGTGCAATGAAAGTAAGAGTGAAATGGGTTGAAGACGTCTGTTTTATGGGCGAGACGGAAAGTAGTCATGCCGTCATTATGGATGGCTCACCAGAGATAGGCGGTCGCAATCTAGGGATGCGTCCAATGGAAATGTTGCTCGTTGGGATGGGCGGTTGCTCTTCTATCGATGTGGTGACGATTCTTAAAAAATCACGTCAACCTATTACTAATTGCGTTGCTGAAATTACAGCTGAACGTGCGGATGAAATTCCCAAAGTGTTTACTAAAATTCACGCACACTTTGTTGTGACAGGTAAGAATCTTAATCCTGTGCAGGTCGAGCGTGCAGTGAATCTGTCTGCCGAGAAGTATTGTTCAGCCTCAATTATGCTTGGAAAAGCTGCGGAAATGAGCCACAGCTTTGAGATTAAAGAGGCTGAATAGTTTTTAGTTTGTTGCTTCGATGATTGAAACAGACAGCACGTCGCCTGTTTCAATCACTTCAAATAGTCGGTCGATATTTGGGTGCTTGCCTGGATTTTCTTCCGCATCTAGCGTGTGTTCTGCATAAATTTTTAGCCCATCTTTTGCCGCATCTTTATTAATGCTGCCCCATTTTTTGAATAAATGGTGATACACCTTTACCGAGCCTTGGCTGCCCGGTTTGTTTTCAATCACGCCTGCATTTGACCCATCAGCTTTAGCCAATTCGATTTTTTGAATATGTTCACTGTTTTCTAACGTGGCTAAAATTTCGCTAAATTTCTTCATGTGTCTTTATTTGCACTTTCTGTTTTTGTGAGTGATTTATAAATGGTAAGTGGTTGAAGTCATTACTTTAGACAAGCCTTGCATGGCGGCTTTTACTGGGCTTGGTAAATCTGCACCGCCTAAATGAATGGCTGTGGCCGCATGTTCTGCTTCGTCGGTTTTCATTTGTTCTAAGATGGCACGACTTTTATCGTCTGCTGCTGGTAACTCATCTAAATGGCGATTGAGATGGGCGCCCACTTGGCGTTCTGTTTCAGCTAAAAAGCCTAGATTCCATTTGTCGCCTAAAGCGCCAGCGACGGCACCTAATGTAAATGAGCTTGCGTACCAAATTGGGTTAAACAAGCTAGTGCGTCCACCAAGCTCATGGATACGTCTTTCGCACCAAGCCAAATGTTCCGTTTCTTCTTTTGATGCTTGCTCTAAAGCACGCACGGTCTGCGGGTTTTTAGCCGTCAGTGCTTGGCCGTTATAAAGCGCTTGGGCACATACTTCACCGCAATGGTTAATACGCATTAAAGCAGCGGCATGACGTTTTTCATCTGCGCTTAATTCGGCAGTTTGTTGAATGTTTTGGTCTGGATGCGGGCGAACACTATGGGCATTAGCCGCTAAGGTTTTAAGGCCTTTGTCGAATTCGATAATGAGTCGATCAAGCATATATTCACACCAGTTTTTTTAATAGTTACAGCGTTTTGATACTGCTATTAATGAGGGTAAGTTAGTCTTACCCTCATTAATATTGATTACTTCTTGCTTGGCGCCAAGATGTCGATGCCTTTAAGCAAGTTAACTGCTTGCATAAATTGGTAGTCGGTTTTTGTACCAGCTTCCACAGGCGTTTTGTCTGTCGATTGTTTGTCGTCTTTTTTCACCGTAGGCGGTTTTGGCGTTTCTTTCGCTGGCGCTTCGGCTTCTTTAGGATTGGACAAGTGATTGCTTAAGTCAGCCTCACGTAAGTTCATGCCTTGCTCAGCCGTGTTCACTGTAGCATCTTCTACAACGATGTCAGGCACAATCCCTTTCGCCTGGATAGAGCGACCGTTAGGGGTAAAGTAACGCGCTGTGGTGAGTTTAATTGCTGTGCCGTTATTCATCGGTAAGATAGTTTGCACAGAGCCTTTACCAAAGCTTTGCGTACCCATAATCACTGCGCGTTTGTGGTCTTGCAATGCGCCAGAAACAATTTCTGAGGCAGAAGCTGAACCGCCGTTAATCAACACCACCATTGGCACTGTCTTAATATCGGCAGGCAAGTCTTTTAAGAAGTCTCCAGCTTCACCACCACGAGCGTAGTTAGAAGCGTTTGCAGTTAAGCGCATTTTTGCGTCTTCTGTTCGACCCTCTGTGTAAACAACAAGCGCGTCTTTAGGAACAAACGCTGAAGTAATGCCCACAGCTGCAGTAATTAAGCCGCCTGGATTGTTACGTAAATCCAATACCAAGCCTTTCAATGGGCCTTTATTTTGCTCTCGAAGTGCTTTAATTGCTTTTGCTAAATCTTCAGCTGAGTGTTCTTGGAATTGCGTTACACGTAAGTATGCGTAGCCTGGCTCAGGTAATTTGTATTTAACACTTTGTGTTTTGATAATCGCACGAACCAAAGTGATGTAAAGCGGTTTGTTTTCGCCTTTACGCAAAATAGTAAGTTTGATTGCGGTGTTTGGTTTGCCGCGCATGATTTTGACTGCATCATTGAGTGTCATGCCTTTAACTAACTTGTCATCCAATTGCATAATGAGGTCGCCAGTTTTAACACCAGCTTTGAATGCAGGTGAGTCTTCAATAGGAGAGATGACTTTGACTAAGCCATCTTCCATGCCAACTTCAATCCCAAGCCCGCCAAACTCGCCCTGTGTGCCTGCTTGAAGGTCTTTGAAGCCTTCCACATCCAAAAATGATGAGTGTGGGTCTAAGCCTGTTAACATCCCATTGATGGCTTCGTTAATCAGTTTCTTGTCTTCAACTGTCTCAACATAATCACTTTTAATTTTGCCGTAAACTTCAGCAAAGGTGCGTAATTCATCTAGCGGCAATTGTGGCTTGGCTTCTTTTTCCGCTACCGCTGGATAGTTAAGGCTAAGTGTCACGCCTAAAACGGCACCAATGACAACTAAGCTGATTTTTTCAAATTTTGTACGCATGAAATAAAAATTCCTTCACTGACTTTTAAATGGCTCATTCCCTAAAGGGAAATTAAAAATGATGGTTAAGATAATATCGTGTTGCGCTGTTTAAACCAATTGAAATAACATATCTTCAGTTACTTTCTAGTCCATAAAGGTCACATGAGCGCACACATTAATAAGCTTGAAATCGAATATTGCACCCAATGTCATTGGTTATTACGTGCCACATGGATGGCACAAGAGCTTTTAACCACCTTCAACACAGACATCACAAGTCTTGCGCTAGTTCCTGGTACTGGCGGTATTTTTGAAGTGCGCCTAAATGGTGCTGTGATTTTTTCTCGGAAAGAAGTAGGGCGCTTCCCTGAGTCTAAAGAGCTTAAACAATTGGTTCGTGATGTGATTGATCCTGAAAGACCACTGGGACATAGCGACCGTAAACCAGAATAATTTATTTGGTTGGTGATTTGTTAGGCAGGTTTGCAATGTCCGTGTTAGCAAGCTCTTTCGCATCAACACGGCGGGCACCAGTAAATCTTTTTGACCAGTAGCTATCATTCATATCTGCAACGCTTATGCTACTGCCTGCACTTGGTGCGTGAATGAAGCGATTATTGCCCACATAAATACCCACATGGGAATACACAGATTTCATGGTGTTAAAAAATACCAAGTCGCCTGGTTGTAACTCTGTCTCGCTGACTTTTTTACCAACTTGGCTCATGGCACTTGCGCCATGTGGCAAGGTTAAATTAGCGGCTTCTTGAAACACATAGCGCACAAAACCACTGCAATCAAAACCAGAGTCAGGGTTAATGCCACCGTATTTGTACTTCACCCCGGTTTGGCTAAGTGCTCGCAAAATAATTTCTTGCGCAGTGCTCGCCCATGAGCTGCTGGACTCATTTTCTGGGGCAGTTTTTGGAGTGGTTGAAGCCTCATCACTCGTTTGTGAGAGGAATGGTAAATCAAATGCCAAGGCGTAATTGGCCCCGCCCAGGAATAAGCAGAATGTTGCGGCTAATGAGATTTTTCTCAAATTTATCATTGGCATATTATAATGCCTACATTAAATTTTTCCTATTAAAACTGCTATTTTAGCCTACGTTTATACAGCTACTTTTGAAAATCACATAGCTGAAGCTAAACCCGATAAATGCTATAGTGCGAGCATTGTTTCTAGCGCTTATTACATGAAAACTTCTCGCCGCCATCTTGAATTGCTTGCCCCAGCTAAAAATGCTGACTTCGGCATTGAAGCCATTAATCATGGCGCGGATGCGGTCTATATTGGCGGCCCAGCCTATGGCGCACGTGCCAAAGCGCCAAATACAGTAGAAGATATCGCAAGATTGGTCACACACGCACATCGGTTTAACGCTGAAGTGTTCGTGACGCTTAATACCATTTTCCATGACAATGAGTTAGCAGGTGCGCGCGAGATTGTTTATCAGCTTTACGATGCGGGCGTAGATGCGCTGATTGTGCAAGATATGGGTCTGATGGAAATGGATTTGCCAGCGATTCAATTGCACGCCAGCACGCAAACCGATATTCGCACGGTTGAAAAAGCTAAGTTTTTAGACCAAGTTGGCTTCTCGCAAATCGTGTTGGCGAGAGAGTTAGATTTAAAGACTATTCAGCAAATCGCGGATGCAACCACCTGTCATTTAGAGTTTTTCGTTCACGGCGCTTTATGTGTCGCGTTTAGTGGACAATGTTTTATCAGTCATGCGCATACAGGACGAAGCGCTAACCGTGGTGAGTGCTCTCAAGAGTGCCGTTTACCTTATCGATTAGAAGATGCCCAAGGTCGCGTAATTGGTAACGACAAGCATTATTTGTCCATGAAAGATAATGACCAAAGTGCCAATTTGCGTGCTTTGATTGGCGCGGGGATTAGCTCATTCAAAATTGAAGGGCGCTATAAAGATTTGTCTTATGTGAAAAATGCCACGGCGCACTATCGCCAGCTATTGGATGACATCTTGCTCGATATGCCTGAGTACGCAAAAACCTCATCAGGCCTCACCAACTTTACATTTACACCGCAGCCTGAAAAAACCTTTAACCGCAGTGCCACTGATTATTTCGTCAATGGACGTCAAGCCGATATTGGTGCGTTTGATACCCCTAAATTCTCTGGTGAAGAAGTGGGTAAGGTGACTAAAGTGGCTAAAGACTTTTTTGAAGTGGATAGCCACATTGAGCTTCATAACGGTGACGGCTTGTGTTTCTTTGATGTACATAAAGAGCTCGTTGGCATGCGCATTAATACGGTTGAAGGTCAGCGACTAACCCCAAATGAAATGCCCGAAGATATGCGCCGTGGCATGACGCTTTATCGTAATCGTGACCACGCATTTATGCGCTTGCTGGAGAAGGATTCCGCTACGCGAAAAATCCCTGTGGATATGCATTTTTATGAAACGCCAGATGGCTTTGCGTTCAGTGTGACGGATAGCGATGGATTTTGCGCAACGGCCCTTTGCCAAGTAGAAAAGCAAGTCGCGCAACAAGCAGAAAAAGCCGAAGTTAGTTTGCGTGAGAATCTAGCAAAATTAGGCAGTACGGATTTTGTCGTGAATGCGATTTCTTTAGACTTATCGCAAGCTTGGTTTGTGCCGGCATCTAACATTAATGCGCTTAGACGCGATGCCATTGAACAACTGACAGAAGTGCGGATTGCCAGCTATCAGCGTCCTGAAAAACGCATGCCAACTAATCCCCCAGCAATTTATCCTGAAGATACGTTGAGTTATTTGGCGAATGTTTATAACAAAAAAGCGCGCGCTTTCTATGAGAAGCATGGTGTCAAAATGATTGCGGCAGCGTATGAGGCGAACCAAGAGTTAGATGAAGTGCCGCTTATGATCACTAAGCATTGTCTACGTTTTAGTCATGGCATGTGTCCTAAGGAGGCGAAGGGGGTGATTGGTGTTCAAGGCACCGTCACCGCTGAACCAATGACCTTAATTAATGGCAACGATAGATTCACGTTGAAGTTCGACTGCAAGCCTTGTGAAATGCATGTGATGGGGAAGATACGAAAACCAGTACTGCAAATGCCGCCACCTCAGCCTTTGCAGTTTTTTCCAAGTCGTCCTAAATCTTAAGGTGCGGGATTCATCATCCGCAAATGTAGGTCTTCAATTTCCAACATCACTTCTGGTGATAGTTGCGTATCCCAAGCCGCAATATTTTCTTTAAGCTGGTTCATATTGGTTGCGCCAATAATCGTGCTGGTGACAAACCAACGGTGATACACAAATGATAAAGCTAGCTGCGTCGGTGTTAATCCATGAGCGCGGGCCAGTTCAGCATAAGCTTTGCTTGCTGGCGTGACATTCGGTTTTTTGTAGCGCTGTGCGTAACCCAAAAACATGGTCACACGACCAGGCGCTGCAGGGTCATCAATATACTTGCCAGTCAAATGTCCAAATGCCAAAGGCGAATAAGCAAGTAAGCCAACATTTTCGCGGAAAAGCACTTCGGACATGCCGAACTCCATGCCGCGATTGAGTAAGTTGTAACAGTTTTGAACCGTGGCTACACGAGGCAAATCATATTCTTTGGCGATACGTAAGAACTCCATCAAACCCCATGGCTGTTCGTTGGATAGTCCGATGTAGCGAACCTTTCCTTCTTTTACTAATTCTGCCAAGGTTTCTAATTGGTTGCGAATCGTTACCCATTCTTTGCGTTCACCCTCACCCATTTTTCCTGACACATACTCATTGGCAGGGTCGAATAAGTATTGTCCAAACATCGGGACGTTGCGTTCAGGCCAGTGTAATTGGTAAATATCAATGTAGTCAGTTTTCATGCGCTTGAGTGAGCCCTCAATCGCTTCTCGGATATTATTGCGGTCCAAACATGGCGGGCCGCCACGTATCCAATCCATACCGCGTCTTGGGCCAGCAACTTTTCCACCTAAAACAATTTTGTCCCTGGGCTGATTTTTGAGCCAATTGCCAATAATCGTTTCTGTTTTAGTATAGGTGTCTGCTTTTGGTGGCACAGGGTACATTTCCGCCGTGTCGATAAAGTTAATGCCTTGCGCCATCGCATAATCGAGCTGGTCGAAAGCTTCGGCTTGCGTATTTTGGTCTCCATAGGTCATGGTACCCAAGCAGATGGCAGAAACGTTTAAATTCGTATTGGGGATATTGCGATATTGCATGGCAGTCCTAGTGTTTAATTCGTGATAGGTTTAATTGTACGCTTTAAAGAATGAAAAATAAGTCATGACGTACGTAGATAACAATATAAAAGCATTACAATTGCGACTCGCTTTTGCGATGCATTTTTTTCAGTACATTTTTTTGAAAGTTAGCTTTGTCGGCGTCAGATTCAAAACTCAATTTTATCTTTTCTGAAAAAGGGCCACTTGCTGAGGGCATCCCTGGATATCGCACGCGACAACAGCAGCTAGAAATGGCCTTGGCCATTGAAACTGCCATTCAAGAAAATAAACAATTAGTTGCTGAAGCAGGCACGGGCACAGGCAAAACTTTTGCTTATCTAGTTCCAGCCTTACTTTCTGGTGGCAAAGTCATTGTTTCAACGGGGACCAAAACGCTACAGGATCAATTATTCCACCGTGACTTACCTGCCGTGCGCGATGCGCTAAAAGTGCCTGTGACGGTTGAAATGCTTAAAGGTCGCGCTAATTACGTGTGCCATTTCCACTTAGAACGCTCAGCTAATGAGGGCCGTTTTGTTTCGCGTGAGGATGCTAATTATGTTCACGTGATTCGTAATTTTGTTGAAAACAGCAAAACAGGCGACAAAGCTGAGTTAATTGAAGTCCCAGAGAACGCAACCATTTGGCCTAGCGTCACTTCGACCCGTGATAATTGCATGGGGCAAGAGTGTAACTTTTACAAAGATTGTTTTGTGATGGATGCCCGTAAACGCGCTTTAGCTGCTGATGTGGTTGTGGTGAACCATCATCTATTTTTTGCAGATGTCATGCTTCGAGATGAAGGCGTGTCCGAGTTACTGCCTTCAGCTAATACCGTTATTTTTGACGAAGCGCATCAATTGCCTGAAGTCGCTGGGCTTTTCTTTGGTGAGGATGTCTCGACCAGTCAACTTTTAGAGTTGGCGCGCGATGCTGAAGCAGAATACATTACTACTGCTAAAGATTGCCCCGCCTTGCAAGAAGCCGCCAATGCTTTAGAAAAATCCGTGCGAGATTTTAGGCTAGTATTCGCTTATGAAGGCTCTCGTATGCCAGTGCAAAAGGCACTCGCTTTAAAAAGTTTTGATTCTGCTTACGCAGAGATGCAAGCCAAGCTCCAAGCTTTGACCAATGTGCTTGAGACTCAAGCGCCGCGTGACCCTGCACTTGAAAATTGTTGGCAACGTGGAGCGGGTCTCATGGTGCAATTGCAACGCTGGCTTGCCGCTGAAAATGCCAACTTAGTACGATGGGTGGAAGTCTTTACACAAAGCGTACAACTTCACGCTACACCTTTATCAGTCGCTGAAGGGTTTGGTAAGCAGCTTAATGCCTCGCCACGTGCTTGGATTTTTACTTCAGCAACACTCGCGGTAAAAAGTGATTTCAGTCATTACATCGGCCAAATGGGCTTAAGTAATGCCAACACAGGCTATTGGGAAAGTCCGTTTGATTACGGCAAACAGGCACTTTTTTATGTGCCAGAAAATATGCCTGAGCCGAACAGCCCTGGCTATTCAGCTGCCGTTGCGGCAGTGGCTTTACCTGTCATCCAAGCCAGCGGTGGACGTGCTTTTGTGCTTTGTACTTCATTAAGAGCCATGCGCGAAATTCACGCTTTATTCAAAGAAGCATTTGAACAAAATGGCATTGAATATCCATTGATGATGCAAGGTGAAAGCTCACGTAGCGAATTGTTAGAGCGATTTCGTAAACGTGGCAATGCTGTGCTGGTGGGAAGCCAAAGTTTTTGGGAGGGCGTGGATGTTCGCGGCGAAGCGCTGTCATGCGTGATTATCGACAAACTGCCTTTTGCCCCACCAGATGATCCTGTGCTAGCTGCGCGTATCGATAAGATGAATGAAGAAGGCAAAAATGCCTTCATGGAATACCAATTGCCTTATGCGGTGATTACCCTCAAGCAGGGCGCAGGGCGATTAATTCGTGATGAGGCCGATAGCGGGGTATTGATGATTTGCGACCCCCGTTTGATTTCTAAGCCTTATGGACGCCGTATTTGGCAGAGTTTGCCGCCCTTCAAGCGCACGCGATTTTTGGCTGATGTGCAGGCGTTTTTTGAAAACATTAATCATTAAAACTAACGCTGACGAAGTGGCTTAAGTAAGTCCGATAAGCCGTTGTGGTCTATTTCCTGCATGAGTTGCAGTAAACGGCCAATCTCTCCCGGTGGAAATCCCTCACGTGCAAACCAATTGAGGTAATTGCCTGGCAAGTCCGCAATAATGCGGCCTTTGTGTTTGCCGAATGGCATTTCCATCGTGACAAGCTTTTTAAGATCTTCGGGATGCATTTTGAACCGACTAAAGCCAGCCAGCTTTCCAACGAGTTTCGTCTGATAAATCCCGCCAATGTGAAGTCTGCTGGCGCTTGCTCATTACTGCCTCTAACGTGACTTCGGTGACGATTTGCGTGTCCGCTTCATCTTGCTTGACGCGCACCACAATAAAATGTTTTTCACGGTTTTGTGGTGTTGTTGCCGTCCATTTGGTGTGCAGTAATTTTTTCGGGCTAAGGGCCATATTTGTCATTCATGAAAGTTGCGCTTATTTTATCAGTCGGCGATGCTTTGAGCTAAAATCTCTTTATGAAACCAAGCCCCATTCTCATTCCAGAAAGTGAATACGTGCTCACTGCGATGCGCGCGCAGGGTGCAGGTGGACAAAATGTAAACAAAGTTTCAAGTGCAATTCATTTACGCTTTGATATTCGCGCCTCATCGCTCTCATTGCCGCATCAATTGCGCCTTATGGCGCTCCGCGATTCTCGCATTACCTCAGAGGGCATTATCATCATTAAAGCGCAGCAATACCGTAGCCAAGAGCTTAATAAGCAAGATGCGATTGAGCGACTTCTTGCCTTAGTGAATAGCGTAGCAAAAGCACCTGAAATTAGAAGACCAACTCGCCCAACATTGGGATCGCAAAAAAGACGCTTGGCGAGTAAAAGCCAACGCGGTGAAATCAAAGCCAATCGAACACGGCTAGGTTATGGCAAAATAGAGGCTGATTAACCTTTCAATTCTGTATGCAAATCTTAGCCATCGATACCTCCACTGAGTTTTTGTCTTTAGCCTTGTGGCTAAATGGTCGTGTATTGTCGCGTGATATTCATGCGGGGCAAACGCACTCACAGCAGATTTTGCCAACCCTGCGGGAGTTGCTCGATGAAGCTAAAATTGAGTTAAAAACAATTGATGGTATTGCTTTTGGGGCGGGCCCAGGCTCATTTACTGGCTTGCGTATTGCTTGCGGCGTGGCCCAGGGTTTGGCATTCGGTGCTAATTTACCAGTGGTCGCGGTGAGCACATTGCAGGCCTTAGCTCAACAAAGCGGCGCAGAAAAAGTAATTGCCTGCCTTGATGCGCGTATGGGAGAAATCTACCACGCAGCTTATGAAAAAAATAAGGGCGAATGGATTGAGGTCAGCGCGCCAGCGCTATTCAAACCTGAAGATGCGCCCAAAGTTGCTGGTGGGGATTGGGTGGGCTTAGGCACAGGTTGGTTGGTTTATCCCGAGGTATTGCAAGCTGTATATGGCGAGCAATTACGTGAAATGCCAGCGCCAGATCATCACTCACACCCAACCGCCTCATCGATCGCCGAACTTGCTTTGTCAACTTTTGAAGCGGGCTTAGCAAGGCCCGCACATGAAGCCGCACCAATTTATATCCGCAACAAAGTGGCGCTCAAAATGAGCGAACGGGTAAACCGCTAACATGAACGCGCAGCTCAAGTCAGCCAGCGTCAGCTTTAGAGAGATGCAAGCATCGGATTTAGATGCTGTGATGCAAATCGAAACGGTGAACTTCCCATTCCCTTGGACGGCGGGTAATTTCAAAGACTCTATTAATTCTCGCTATACCTGCTTGGTGCTAGAGATTGATAATGCTTTGGTTGGCTACGCCATCCTAATGATGGTGCTCGATGAAGCGCACCTGCTCAACATTAGTGTTTCACCAAGTTGGAAAGGCAAGGGCTGGGGGCGATATTTACTTAACCACATGATGCAAATCGGCCGTGAAAAAGGCGGCCTCAATATGTTTTTAGAAGTCCGCCCTTCTAATGTTTCCGCCATCACGCTTTATGAAAGCATAGGTTTTAACGAAATGGGGGTGCGGCCTGGCTACTACCCAGCGCACAACGGTCGCGAAAATGCCGTATTAATGGGAGTGGCGCTATGAGTCTGACCCGTGAAGATATGATGAGTGAATTAGAACTTTTGCCTGTTTGGCGCTTAAATGTGACTTCGGCGCTTCCTATTGATGCTCTAGTTGCTGCGCCAATTCAAGCCGAAGTGGATGCTGAACCAAAGATTGAGCTCAAAGTTGAAGAAGTGCTGGTTGATGACCTTGAGAGAGTAGCACCTCAAGAAACGGCTATGCCAGATATTGCCAATATGGATTGGGATGCACTCAAAGAACACGTCATTGGCTCGGGTGACCAAAATGCCGATTGGGTGTTTGTGGGAGATGTATCTACTGAAGGCGATGTAGGCGTATTGCTCGATAAAATGCTCATTGCCATTCAGCTTCAGCGCGGCAAAAATGTGTATCTCACTCAATTAACTGAGCTAGATTTTTTCAGCCGCCAAATCGCCCTCATTCAGCCAAAATTGATCTTCGCTTTTGGAGAAAAATCTGCCCAAAATTTACTTGATTCAAATGAGCCCCTCGATGCCTTGCGGGGTAAAGTCTATCAATACCAAGGCGTGGCGCTTGTGGTCAGTTATCCACCATCTCACTTACTTCATCACACTCAAGACAAAGCCAAGGCTTGGGCAGATTTGTGTTTGGCACGAAAAACTATTGAAACCTTTAATTAGGCTGACGTTAAGTTGATTTCGCTATAAAATTCCACCCCTTGTCACTTGTTACTTAAAAAGAAATCTTTATGCGCGCCTCACAGTTTTTTATTGCCACCCAGAAAGAAGCCCCTCAAGAAGCGGAGCTTGATAGCCATCGCTTAATGTTGCGTGCTGGGTTTATCAAGCGTTTAGGTTCAGGCCTTTACACATGGATGCCGCTTGGTTTGCGTGTGTTACGCAAAGTGGAAGCAGTGGTGAGAGATGAGATGAATAAGGCAGGTGCGCTTGAGCTGTTGATGCCAGCCGTTCAACCAAAAGAGTTGTGGGAAGAGACAGGCCGCTGGGCGGTATTTGGCCCACAAATGTTAAAGATTGAAGACCGTCATGAGCGTGAGTTTTGTTTTGGTCCAACGCATGAAGAGGTGATTACTGATATTGCCCGTCGTGAGATTAAGAGCTACAAGCAATTGCCGCTTAATTTTTACCAAGTACAAACCAAATTCCGTGATGAGATTCGCCCACGTTTTGGGGTGATGCGCGCGCGCGAATTTATGATGAAAGATGCCTATTCTTTCCATACCAATTTAGCCTCGCTTGAGCAAACTTATGAGCGTATGTATCAAGCTTATTCAAACGTGTTTACCCGCTTGGGCTTGGAGTTCCGCGCAGTGCGCGCTGATACTGGCGCGATTGGAGGTGATGGTTCACATGAATTTCATGTGCTCGCTGACTCTGGTGAAGATGGTTTGGCGTATTGCCCAAATTCAGATTACGCAGCGAACGTGGAATTGGCTGAAGCTTTAGCGCCAAGCACACCACGTGCGGCGGTTAGTGAAGAAATGAAACTGGTAGAAACCCCTAAGCAAACGACTTGCGAAGCAGTCGCAGAGTTGCTTGGCGTGAGTTTGCAACGTACCGTAAAATCAATTGCTTTAATGGCGAATGATAAGTTCTACTTGCTTTTGCTGCGTGGCGACCACAGCTTAAATGAAATTAAAGTGGGTAAGTTAGATGGCATGGCAGATTTCCGTTTTGCAACGGCTGAAGAAGTGCGTGCAAACTTAAATGATTGTCCTCCTGGTTTTATCGGCCCTGTCAAAGTGGGCGCGCATGTGACTGTGATTGCTGACCGCACAGTGGCTGCAATGAGCGATTTTATTTGCGGCGCAAACCAACCAAAATTACATTTATCAGGCGTGAACTTTGGGCGTGATTTGCCAGAACCTAGTTTAGTCGCTGACATTCGTAATGTGATTGATGGCGATGCCAGCCCTGATGGTAAGGGCGTGTTGGCATTATGTCGCGGGATTGAAGTGGGTCATATTTTCCAATTGCGCACTAAATACGCACAAGCAATGAATGCGACTTACCTAGATGAGCAAGGCCAAACCCAAGTGATGGAAATGGGCTGTTACGGTATTGGCGTATCACGTATTGTGGGTGCGGCGATTGAGCAAGGTAATGATGAACGCGGGATCGTATTTCCAACCAGCCTGGCGCCTTTCCAAGTGGCGATTGCGCCAATTGGCATGGATAAGAGCGATGCGGTAAAAGAAGCAGCAACTAAACTTTATAACGACTTGTTAGCGTCTGGCGTGGATGTGTTACTGGATGACCGCGGCGAGCGCCCAGGTGTGATGTTTGCGGAGATGGAGTTGATTGGAATTCCACATCGGATTGTCATTGGTGACCGAGGTTTGAAAGAAAATCAAGTTGAGTACCAAGCGCGTACTTCAACCGAAGCACAATCGATCCCATTGGATGAAGTGCTTGGATTTATTACCAAAACACTCTGTTAATCGGGTAGGGCAATCATGCAAAAGCCCTTTTGTATCTTTGCCTTATTTCTCAGTTTTTTTTAGTTAGTCATATTGCTTTTGCAGGAGCTCAGCAAGAGGAGCCCCTCTCTAATAGCGTCAAAGCCCTGATGCAAAAATCAATCAGTGATGCCGCTGCACCTGAGCTTTTTTTTGCCGATGAAATTGAGGCTAAAAAATGGTTGGATATCATGTCTGAACGTCTTAAAAAGCGTATCCCAGACCAAGCGATGCGTGAAGATTTCTTGCGTACAGTTCACTATGAAGCCACGCGTGCTGGCTTAGATCCTCAGTTGGTGTTGGCTTTAATTCAAGTGGAAAGCGGCTTTAAGAAGTACGCAGTTTCTTCAGTGGGTGCGCGAGGCTTTATGCAAGTGATGCCGTTTTGGGTGAGTGCTATCGGCACGCCAGAGCATGATTTGTTTCATTTGAGGCTCAATTTACGTTACGGTTGTACGATCTTAAGACACTATTTGGACATCGAACATGGCGATTTATACCGTGCTTTAGGTCGATATAATGGTAGTTTAGGTCAGCCTCAGTATCCTAATTCAGTCGTCGTAACATGGCGCCGTTATTGGAGTTACAGGCAATAGCGTCTATTTTCACAGATTTTCTCAGCACTTTTTTAGTGCAAATGGTTTACATCAGTTACTTTTTCGTACTAGTATCACAGTCAGCGGTTTTGATGGTGCATCAGCACTTCAACGAATCAAAGCTTTTGCACCTGTCGCTATAGCTGTTCTATTTTTTAATTTTAACTAGAAGCAAAAATAGAAGTACAACTAGAGGAGATAAGTATGTCTAAAGTAACTGCACTATCTGTAAGTATCGGTTTACTTGGTGGTTTATGGGCGTTCTTGGCATTAGGTCCATTAGCTGGTTCCGTTTTAGTTTGGGCTGGTTTTATCGCTTGGGGTAGTTTCTTCCATACTGGCGGTGATAACGCTGCATTACAAAAAACTATTGCAGGCATGGTTTATGGTGCTGTTTTAGCTGGTGTTGCCTTGTACTTGGTTGGTTTAAACCCATTAGGTTTAGCTGCTCCAGTAGGTCCAGCAGTGTACATTGCAGCCACAGTCTTTTTCCTAGTCATTGTTGCAAACGTTGGTCTTCTTTCTTGTGTTCCAGCTAATGTGTACGGCTATGCGGCAACAGCTGCTTATGCATTGCAAACAGCTAACGCAGGTAGCGTCACAGCGACTGACCTTACTAATCCAGTCTTGCTAGTAGCTGTTTCAGCTGTTTTAGGCGCTGTGTTTGGTTTGGTATCAGGCAAGCTAGCTGGTGCGTTAGGTAAATAAATACTTAATTAAGTAGTATTATTTAAATAAAAAACCGCCTTCGGGCGGTTTTTTTATGGCTGATACTTTTTAAAATGTTACTTGGGCATCTTATTTGGCAAGGTCTGACACTTTGAAGCCGTAAAACGTACCAAATTCACCTTCTGGTTCGTGGTACACAAAGAACAAGCCGTTCGTATAGCCTAAGCCAGCGATGTGGTTTTGAGAGCGTAACTTCAGAGTGTTTGGCAGTGCACTTTTGCCTACAAACTTCCCTTTAATATCGAATACCAAGACAGCTTTGTGATCCACGTCTAGCACGGCGAGTTCTTCGCCCATAACTCCCGTGTAAGCTGCATAGTAATCAGTAATATCATCAAACTGAACGCCCGCTGTTTTGAGATCAAGTTTGATTTCTTCGATTTTTTCATCTTTATTTAAATCAATCACCCATACCAAATTACTGCGACCTTGTTTTGCATAGTAAAGGTTGGTTTCAGGATTGTGCGTTGGAATAGTTGATGCATCACCAAACGCCGCGTTAAACCCTGAAACATCTTTAGAAGTTTCAGTGAGGTTGCCTTTATCATCAAGGTCTAAAGAGAAAATGCCCGTGTTGGGTGAAAAGCCAGCATTGCTCGAAATGTTGTACGTCACCGTCTCGAGTTGTTTGGTGGCTTGGTTAAAGTAAATTGAGCGGTTATCAAAGCCAGGTTTTGCGGATTGCAGGTATTGGCCTTCGGCGCTGTAAACATGAATTTGTGATTTTGAAACAGGTGCTTCGTTTTCACCTGGCGTGGGTGCAAGGCCGCCATCCGCAACATAATATCGTTGATAAAACGGCACGTAAGCAATTGACATTGGTTTGGAGGTTGGTTTTTTTGCCAATGAAATTTTTGTCACTGTTTGCGCTTCGGGCAAAACAGCTGCTTGCACTTGGGAGGCGGCAAATAGAACTAATGCTAGGCTAAGGCTTGAGAGTGATTTTGTGATTTTCATCAAAGACTTTCTTGTTTTGCGTTAAACATACTTTTAGGTAGGCATTGTATCTTGTTAAGAGTTCCCAGCATCATCACTTCGCTCGATCAGCATGGCATCACCATAACTAAAGAAGCGATATTTTTTTTCTATAGCGTGTTGGTAGGCCTTTTGTATATTTGCTAAGCCAGCAAAGGCTGATACCAGCATGAGCAGGGTGCTTTTTGGTAAGTGAAAGTTAGTGAGCAATCTATCCACTACTTTAAATTTGTAACCTGGCGTAATAAAAATATCTGTTTCGCCGTTGCCAGCTATTAGCTCTCCAGAGCGTGCTGCACTCTCAAGTGCTCGGAGTGCTGTGGTGCCGATGGCGGTCACTTTTTTGCCGGCGGTTTGTGTCGATTTAATAAGAGCGAGGGTTTCAGCGGGCACTGAGTAAAGCTCGGAGTGCATTTTATGTTCGTTGATATTATCAACGCGCACGGGCTGGAAAGTACCCGCGCCAACGTGGAGTGTTACATAAGCGATATTCACGCCTTTTGCTTTTAAGCGATTAATCACGTCGTCATCAAAGTGAAGGCCAGCGGTTGGTGCGGCAACCGCGCCTGGGTCTTTTGCGAAAACAGTTTGGTAGCGCTCATCATCAAACTCATCTGCGGCATGCGTGATATAAGGGGGCAGTGGCAGTGCGCCGTATTCGTCTAGCAATTCTAAAATAGGGCGCGTTGAATCAATATGAAGCAAAAATAAGTCATCTTGACGGGCTTCCACTTCAGCCTCAAAAGCATTTGCAAACATTAATCGCGTGCCCGGCTTCGGTGATTTGGATGCGCGTACGTGAGCCAACACATGGTGCTCATCAATAATGCGTTCAATCAGGGCTTCAATCGCACCGCCGGATTCTTTTTGCCCTGCAAGGCGCGCCTTAATGACTTTAGTATTGTTAAAAATCAGCAAGTCGCCAGCCTCGATAAATTGGCAGATATCAATAAAGTGTTTATCGCTAATTAACCCATTGTTTCCATTAAGCCTTAGCAATCTACTTGCTGTGCGCTCTTTGGTAGGAAATTGGGCAATGAGTTCTTCAGGCAATAAAAAATCAAATTCAGTAGTTCGCATAAACGCCAGTGTTTGTTATAATCTCGTTCTTTCGCTGCCGGGGTGGCGGAATTGGTAGACGCACTGGACTCAAAATCCAGCGAGGGCAACTTCATGGGGGTTCGATTCCCCCCCCCGGCACCAAGTAAATTAAGAGCTTACCAATTGGTAGGCTTTTTTTACGTCTAAAATTCCAACTTCAAAAATCAAGTGACACATCACTCAGCACCAAGAAAGACATTTTACCTCAATATCTTCGTGGGGAATTCTTGATATTTTAGTTCGATGCCCAATTCAGGCGTCAAATCTTTTGACGGTTTTTGTCAGTGATTTAAAAACATTAAATTGTCTGTGCCTGATATGAGCGATTTCGAATACACTAATTCTTATTCATTTTGCTAAGGGTTTGGGTATGGGGTTGTGCTCGAAAATGTTTTACGAAGATAGTCAAAATGAAACACTCTCTAGTAGGCTAACGCTCAGTCCTGAGCAATTAGAAGATGCTCAAAATAAAAAAGATAACTTGCTTTCATATATCAAGCCCGAGTTAAGTAGGGTTTTCGACACTCCAGTAAAACACTGGCTACAAGGCTCATATAAAAATCATACTTTGATAAGACCTGTTAGAAAAGGTGAGGAGTTTGATATAGATGTTGGTTTGTACATATTGTGCAACGCAGAAGATGAGGGTTTAAGTGCTCTAGAATCAAAAGAACTTAATAGGGCAATTCTCAACCAGTTTGTTCAGTTTAATAAAGAGGCCAAGCTAGAGGATTGCAAGACGAACTGTGAAAGAATAAGTTACCTTTCATCTTTTCATATTGATATTCCACTTTATTTTTACGATGCTGATACAAATACATGTAAATTAGCCAATCAAAATGATGGATGGGTTGATAGTGATCCTAAATCTTTTCAAAATTGGTTTGATGGTGCCGTCTCAAAATATGATAAGACGGAACTTTCACAATTGCGAAGGTGTATCAGATATTTGAAGGCTTGGACGGCATTAAAAGCTGTTGTTGATGGCATTTATATTCCATCGATTGCAATAACAGTTCTAGTTGTAAATCACTTTACTCCAATTGATGGCGATGATGATGCGTTAATAGATTTAGTTGTTGAGATTTCTAGTTATATAGACGAGCACGATTTTTTAATAAGCCCTGTTGGGTCAAGTGATCTATTTGGATTTAATATCGATGAATATTCAAATATACGCTTAAAATTAGAGGCCTTTAGAAAAACTTGTGAGCATGTTAGTAAGTCGGACGATAGTTTTATGCAATATGTTTTATGGAATACAATTTTTGAGCACATGTTTCCATCTTTCGTGGATCATATAAGTTATGTAAGTGATAAAACCAATTTACCTGCTATTACTATCCAACCCAAAATTCGTGTCCGACATATGGACAAGTTGAAAATGGTTCAGTCAAACTCAACGGCAGCAATGGTTAGTGCTTATAAAGCTGACAAACTATATTTTTCAATTGATAACGCTAATGAATACAGCCCTAGCTCCGCAGTATATTGGACTGTTAGGAATCAGGGTGAAGAGGCAAAAAGAATAAATGATTTGGGTCATAAAGCAAACCAAACAATTAATGAAGAGAGATATGAAAATTGCTCCTATTCAGGAACTCACTACATGGATTGTATTATTGTAGATAAAGGTAAAATTTTAGGTGTGGGTTCTACAATTGTTAACGTTAAGAGTTTTAGCAGGCCTATGCGAAATCCTCCCAGAAAAAGATATTTTTAAAGAGGTCAAATATGTGGAAAGCATTTCCTAAAATTGCTTTATGGAAAACTATGTTTTTTATATACTCCATTTTTATCATAACAGCACTGACATCTTTATTTTCTGAACCTCTAGAGAGTGGTTTAACTTGGCATAATTTCTACTCTTCTTTGAAAACAGTTAGTAAAGTCAGCATCCCTTTTTTAATTTTTATATATTGCTTAGGTAAGTGGGGTTGGCTCGTTCTATGGAAGAGTCCTTTGCTTGGAAAGGTTGTGAATGAAGCTCTTTGTCCAAATTTGAACGGAGTGTGGGCAGGTGCTATTCAGTCAAATTTCCCTATGAATAAAGGTGAGGTCCTTACTAAAGATGTACAGCTAAGAATAAAAGCTGATTTATTCGGAATGAAAATTCAACTCGAATCTAATGACGGATATCAGACAAGTAAAGTGACTCACTTTGATATTCATAAAGATCCAAAAACGGAAGTTTTTTATCTAACCTATATTTACGAAGGTTATGTTCCAATTCCATCAGAGTTGGATGATCGAGTTTATCAGGGGGCGGCCACATTAGAGATAATTGATCCGTCTGGCGATGCTAAGCTAAAAGGAACATATTGGACAAATAGGGCTTGGCAGAGGAAACAAAATACAGCTGGTGTTATAACCTTATCAAAAGTTAAAAAATAATTCTCAGGTTGTCCAAGCCCCAAGTCTGAAATTAAACTTGTTATGTGAAGCCCTTACCAGAAACAACTTTCATTTTAGATGGACGTGCGACTTTATTTAGAAGACCACGTAGCAGACTCTGGCAGGTTAGATTCAAAACACACAATCGCTGGGTTCACTTCACCACTGGCTCAGAGAGTTTAGAGCAAGCTAAAGAAATAGCTTTTGAACTAGCACTTGATGCTTGGTTTAAAGAGCGTAATAACATCCCAGTGATTACTAAGAATTTTAAGTATGTGGCTAATCTAGCTATTCAAGAGCTAGAGCAACTACTTACTTCAAACAAAGCCAAAGTGACCTATCACGACTACATAGGTGCACTGAGGAACTACATGATTCCTTTTCTTGGCAAATACACTTTTCAAGAAATTACCCAAGACGTGATCAAGCAGTTTGAAGAGTGGCGTATTTTTAAGATGCGTCATAAACCCAGCGGCAGTCATTTGAATACTCACAACGCTGCCTTGAATCGCGTTTTCAACAAAGCAATAGAGCTTGGCTACGTCACAAGAGAACAACTGCCGCAGTTAAGAAACAATGGCGTTAAAACAGGCAGGCGACCAGACTTCACTTACGAAGAGTTTACTCAGCTTGTTTGGTATATGCGTAAATGGCTCAAGTCATCAAGAAGTGGCTATCAAGTTGTGGTCAGACATCTGCTTTTTAACTACGTGATGATTCTCTTTTACACAGGTATCAGGGCAGGCACTGAGGCGATGAATTTGAAATGGAAGCATGTAAGATACTTCCAAGAGAATAACGTGCGTTACATGGCTTTTAATGTAAACGGCAAGACCAAGCACAGAGAGCTAACTGTCAGCTCACGTGCAATCAAATATCTAAAACGCATTCATTGTCGCAACGATAAGATCAATCAAACTAGCTTTGATGAATTAATCGAACGGGGTTCAGAGGAATACATCTTTAGGATTGATGGCAAAGATAAGACCACAGACTTTGGGCGTATGTTTAAAGGGGTTTTAGAAGCGTCAAATCTATTGACGGATAGGCGAACTGACACTGAACGAACCCTATATAGTCTGCGCCACGTCTATGCCACGATGACCTTGACTAATACCAATATCAGTATGCATGTATTGGCCAAGCACATGGGCACTAGCCAAACGATGATTGAGAAACACTACGGGCATGTGGACATGCGTAAGAAGGCAGCTCAGATTGCTGGGTAATAAATCTGTGGTTTATGCAGCGTTTAATTCACGAAGCACTTCAGGATGTTTTGTTGCTACAGCAATCAATGTCTGTGCTGCACCTGAAGGCTCAGTTCTGCCTTGCTCCCAAGCTTGAAGTGTTCTTTTTGAAACACCTAATAAGGTTGCGAATTGACTTTGTGAAAGTGATAAGTTGTTTCTAGCTGTGACAACTGCAGGTACTTCAACTGAAGTAATACGAGCAGCTTTACCTGATTTTAATTCGCGAGCAGAAGCTAACAAGTCTTCTTTGAATTGTTCCATTTCAATATCTTTAATCATGATTAAATTCCTTTTTAAGTTGCATCAGAAATTCAGAGGGTAAATTGTCAAATTTAGCTTTTGAATAAACAATCAATAAACCAATCTTTCCAGCCTCAAGTTGATTGTAATAAATCACTCTTGAGCCACCACGCTTACCCATTCCCTGCCTAGCCCAGCGGACTTTACGGCAACCTCCACTGTTAGGAATAACATCTCCTGCTAATGGATTTAAAGCAATCCAGTTAATAAACTCTATACGCTCATCATCTGCCCATATTTCTTTGGCATATTTAATGAAGATGCTGGTTTCGATAACAGTAAACATTTTTTAACTATACGCTTTAATAGTATAGTAAACAAGTGAATTCTTTAATGCTTGCTTTATGAGCTTCGCATTGCCTGTCTTTTATCAAGGTTTTATATTGAGCTTTTATTGCTAATAATAGGAGTTCAATATGTCAGTTGATATCACTAGGCAAGAGCTTTATGACTTGGTTTGGTCTGAACCTATGACACACGCAGCAAAGAGATTTGATATTTCAGATGTAATGTTAGGTAGGATTTGTGAGGATCGTCATGTGCCTCGTCCTCCAAGAGGTTATTGGGCTAACCTTCAATCTAAATCACCCAAAAAACGACAGTTTATCAAACCGCCATTACCCGAATTGCCAGAACCTGATATAGGTTTTAGTCGCTATATCTCAATGGAATATAAGCAGAGAGAAGAAGCAAGGACAGATATTTTTGACCCTAAAGACTTAAGTGATCCAGTAAGAGATCCGCCTCCACCTTTCATGGAATCAATGGATGCTTTTAGGAAGCGAATTGAAGATGCTTTTCCTAATCTTATTGAGCCAGAGCAAATAAAGGTGCTTCATCCAATAGTACAAAAAGTATTAGATTATGATTTGAGCTTGGTGGCTGCTCGTAAGCGCGATAGATATTTATTTTCTCGCCCTGAGTATCAAGACGAAGAAGGGAAGTTGCGGTTACATTTGCTCAATGCTTTTATTATGAGTTTTGAGGCGTTAGGTTTTGGCGTTACTTTAAGAGGTAAAAAGTACTTTCATTTTTTTACGACAATTTTTAGTAGCTACAAAGAGTTTCATGTTTTTATAAAAGAATACGACCCTTCTTCATTTGAGCGTAAAAAGTTGGGTAAGGTAAAGCGAAGGACATTTTGCTTTTCATGGACTGGCGAATACGAAGTGATCTCTGCTGGGGATATGTTCTACGAATTTGAAGTTTTCAATCTGGATTGTATTAAACGAGTAATAGTGGATTTGGTAATAAAGAAGGAAAAGCATTTTAGAGATTGGGTGGTAAGGAGCTACAAATATAACCTTGAAGCTCGCGAGCAAGCGATTGAATGGCATGAGAAACAAATAAAATGGGCTGCTGAAGCGAAACGAAAAGCACTAGAAAACTTATTGGCATCAAGAGAAAAGTTAATGAGTGAGGCTGTTGCTGATATGAATCATGCTGACAAAATCAGAGAGCTAATTGAAACAATGCAGGCAAAAGCCCAGTCAGCTAATCGTCCTGTCAAAGGAATGAAGCGTTGGGTGGGATGGGCAAGGCATCACGCAAATACTATTGATCCAAGGCACATGAGCTTGGAGAGTTTTGAGGCATGGGCTAGTCAGTTCAAGTTAAAACATTAAGAGTTTGTAAAAGACGGAAAGTCCGACATTATTAGCATGAAGATCTTTGAAAGAAAGCTGCTTAGATTGCTGGGTAATTTAGTTTCCCTTGTTTATCCCAAGCATTAATTGTTTTGATTCTCTCTTGCAATTTCACAAAGTCAAAAGTTTTGACACTTGTCGGAGCCATGCTGGGAAACAGACCTTGTGCAGCATTCTCTGCAATAGTTAATGTGTCTCTCATTAATCGACTAGCCATTATGGTCAGTAACCTTCTTGAGTCTGCACCCTTGGCATCTCGCTTTGTCGCATTAGGATCGAGCTTGCCATGATTAATGCTGATCTTTGCTCTTGTGGCAACACGCCATAAAGCTTCATCAGGCCTAGCTGCCTGCATTGTCACTAATCGTAATCCAGCTAACAGTCTTCTATATCGCATCTTATTGGTTTCTAGTGGATATAGAGGCTGAGGTTTATATATAGGTGCCTGAACTGCTTCATCTAAGAGTCTTTTTAATTGACGCATGATCACTGTGCGTTTTTGTCCTAAAGGAATACTGACTAACAATGAGTCAGGTTGTCCTTGTTGGCTATAGTTGCCATTGATGTAATTTTCAAGATCTTTAGCACTAGCTAAGGCAACATTAACAGTTGAATTGTCATGATCTAAACGAGAGATTTTTTCTGATTTAGGCTTGGCGGTTTCAATACCAAATAATTTCAAACCATTTCTTAACCACCAGTCGCGATATAAAACCTCATCAACATTACCTATATCAGTATAAGTTTTCCAGACACGTGCTGCCCAATCACGATCGCCCAATTTCTCCGCTAGCTCACTTTCATTTTTACATTCATACGCTAGTGCGTAGCTAGGACTAATTCGTAGATATTCGAACAGCATTTGGAAACGCCAATCCTGTTGAGCATGGATTTTCTTTTTACTGAAATCTCCACCTCTCAGCTTCCAAGGTGCCTTTTTTGGTTCATTTTGCATTGAAATATGTTAACTGAAATGATTTTAATAATCCAGTTTGTATTTGCGTTTTAGTTTCATGCGTATGGTTAGAACTGCGTAATACATGTCGTATTGCGTTAATTCTAAGGAGCTTAAAAATGGAAACACTAGATCAAGTTGTAGTAACAGAAACAAACGAAAACGCAGTAGATAAAAAAGTAACCGTCAAAGTGCCTAATAAAGGCACCGTCAAAACAATTGACGCTGCAGTTGATGACTTACTGGATATCACTAACTTGTTTTCAATCGGTGCAAAGAATGGTTTAGAGATTCGCCCAAGTGATAAGAAAGTACAGGACAAAGAAGTGGTTGATGCACTCAAAGCAGGTGATGCACTTTCTGTGAAGAACGAGCTTTATCACAAAGAGTATGTGGTACGTGGCAATCAAGCACTCTACGAATTGTTGGCTGACATCTACGCATTGGCACTTAAGATCAATATGAGTGTGAGCAAGGCCAGCATCTTAGATGCCATGCGTAAGAAGCTAAAAGATCGTGACATCAAAACACAGTTCAATACACCGGCAATGACCACTGTCATTAAGTACGTAGTTGGTTCTGATCGCGCAACAGCTTCTAACTATAGCCGCGTACTTAGCGTTGCCATGGAGGAGAACTTGGCACCAAATGAATTAGCTGCTTATATCTCACGTCGTGGGGGTATCAGTCAGATTCACGGCTTAGAGTCAACGATTGCAGCTAAGAAGCTAGGTGAGAAAGAAAGCAAAGAACGCTTAGATATCTTACGTGAGTACTACTCATTGATGCGATTCACTAGTACAGATAAGTTCACTTATAAGGGTCAAATATTGCAGCACAATTCTGAGAAACAAGGTGCAGCTGAAACCTCTACCTTCTGTTTCTTTATGGCGACCTATGACGATGCTAAAAAAGAGCACACGATCATTAGTGCCCATGATCTTGGCAAGACTTATGAAGATGCTCTGTTACGTACTTTGTTTAAAGACGCCACAAGTGATTTAAGACTCTTGCGCAAAGGCCTTCGTCGTCATGAAGAGCAGTTGATCAAAGATAACAATATTTCAGAGGCTCTCATTCATCGAATGAAAGCCAAGCATGAGCAACAAGACTTGGAAGCGGCTAAGTTGGTTGAAGCTGAGTCAATCAACTTATTAGGTGAAGATGCATAAGCATCGGAAGGGGCAGTGCCCCTCAATCAAGTGTCAATAGTTTTGACACTCAACAATCAAACATAAGGAATATCAAAATGGAAATCGGAACAAGAAAATTTAGAGATCTCACAGACTATGAAATCCAGTACTGCGCTAAAGGCGTTGAAGACGTCAGTCTTATTCGAAATATTCTCAATCAGCCTAATGTGATCTGGCGAAGTGAGTTTATTAACTTAGATGAATTTGCTGAGACATTCGCCTGTTGGAGAGAGGGCTTTGTATCTATCGATGAATTAACTGAGGAGTGGATGGACGCCTACAACAGCAATTTTGACATCGGTTATGAAATCGCCAACAACTTAAATGAGCTGCTGGATACTCAGACATTTGAGTAGTTAAGGAAAGGGGGGGGCTTCGGCTCCCTTATATAAGCCTCAAAAGAATTGACACTATAGAAAGGAATTGAAAATGACTAAGACATTTACCCCAAGACTTTTCGTATTCGGTAAAGAACACAATCCAAAACTTGCTGATTTTTTTGGCAAAGAGAAATTAAAAATAATTGATCTCACAACAATTGATAGATTGGATAACAGAACTTCAAATGCTGTGTTTCAGGTTGCTAATTATTTCTTTTCTAACTGTGATAGTTTAACCATCGTAGAGGATTACGAAGAAGAAGTGCTTAGTTTCTTCTGTATTAGTGGGGCCGCTAGTAAAGTTTTTAGAGTTGATTCAACAGATGATGAGAATTACTTTATTACCTTAAGCCAGATGGTTGAGAATGAAGGCGAACTGATTAGAAATTATGAGAACTTCGCATACTCGATGGAGGTTCTTGTTGAAGATGGAAGTTCTGTTTTTGAGAGTACAGACTTTGATGAATTAAGTGAAACTTTTGAAGAGATGCAGGCTTTTTTCTCTCACTTTGAGGATCTACTTCATAATTGTATGAAGTTTAAGGTTCGTTCTTTAGAGTTGGAAGTGCATTAATAAAAAGGGAGCTTTGGCTCCCTTTTTAAACAGAATAAAAATAATTGACATAAGTCCCATATTGGGACTATATTGTTTTATGCGCGTGATCTCTCTCAAAATATTAAAAGACTTTTACACTGTTCATCCAGATTCGGAGCAGTCATTAAAAGCATGGCTTAATGAAGCCCAGCAAGCTGCTTGGAAAGATCCTGCAGAAATAAAAGCGCAGTACAGTAGTGCGAGTATTTTAAAAAGTAGGCGGGTTGTTTTTAATATAAAAGGGAATGCATATCGACTGGTTGTAGCGATTGCATACCAATACGGTGCAATCTATATTAAGTTTATAGGCACTCATACAGAATATGACAAGATAGACGTGAACAGCGTCGAAATGGAGTAATGATGGAAATTAAACCTATCCATAATGAAGTTGAGTATAAGGCGGCTTTAAAAGCAGTATCGCCATTTTTTGAGAATGAACCTAAGTTAGGTTCTTCAGATGCGGACTTCTTTGAAATCATGCTGACGTTAATTGAGTCTTATGAAGCAAAGAATTTTCCAATTGATTTGCCGGATCCAATTGAAGCGATTAAATTCAGAATGGAACAATCGGGCTTAGCACCTAAAGATTTGCAACCAATGATTGGGAAATCTAATCGTGTATCAGAAGTATTGAACAGAAAGCGTTCTCTGACGATTAGCATGATCCGTAAATTGAATTCAGATCTTGGTATTCCTGCTGAATGCCTTATTAAACCAACTAGAGTGAGTGTGGCTGTTAAGTAATAAGCGTCAATTCTTTTGACACTTAGATAAGCTCAATCGCCTGTCTTTTCATATCATCGTTAACATCGATATATCTTTGTGTGACCATTATGCTCTTATGGCCTGCTAAGCCTGCAAGCACACGAACCCCAACACCTTTGTTAGCTAACTGTGTGATCATTGTGCGACGACCAGAATGGCTTGATGCTCCGTTAATACCGGCTCTGCGATAAGTCCAGAAAAACCACTGACATAATCCGTTGGCACTAAAGCCTAAACGCTTATCGGTATGAAAGAAAGGCACATCTAAGTTTCTAATCATGCGCGTTTTTAAATAAGCTGCCAGTTCATCACGTAGCTTGTTTGGAATAAACACCAAGCGTCCTTGATCGCCTTTGGTTTGATCGGAGCTGAGACGTATTTCAGATTTGATATTGCCATCCTCATTAACGACATCACCCATCTTTAATTGCGAGATCTCTTTTACGAGCATGCCTGACCAAAAGCTGGTTAATATCATTGCGCGATCCCTTGCCGCATATTTCTTACTACTGACAAAACGCAGCACTTGGTCTAGTTCTGACTGTGTGAATGTTTTAGCTTGTGCCATATATAAATCCTTTTTGGTTAATAAAAGTATTTATATATTGTGTTTTCTTAGGTGGGTTTGGACAACCGAAAAAGGCACTAGCGAAGACTCAATTAAAATCAATTGGTTAAATGATAAAAGGGCATTAGGTAAAGAATATTACAATTTTCTTTACCTAAGATATAACTAATAATGCATAGCTACATTTAGCTCAGTATCACTTAGCACTTCAAAGTCACTGTCTTCAAATGAGGGTGGTCCAATCACGACTGGGTTGTTGGATAATGCGTATCCCTCTGTTGGGATCATGCCGAATCTTTTATTAAGCAGTCCATTACCGTCTTCATCATGGTAAGCCAAGATCGCATAGTGGCCTTTCTTAACACCATCAAATTTCACTGTGACGATACCTTCTGTTGCAGGCACTTGTAGGATAGCGAATGCTTGAGCGCTTTTTCTAAAGGTTTTTGCTTCGTTATAAAGCTCCACGAAGACATTGCCGTGATTATTCTTCACGCCTTTAATATGAACAGACAGGCTGAACTCATCCGCGTAAGCGAATTTAGTCATCATTAGCATGAAGGCAAAGCCTATTAACTTAAGTTTCATGGTTATGATTTCTTCTCTGCTATTTTCTTTAGAAGCTCGTTAATTTCTTTCTTGCGACCCTCATCAGCCCCTTCACGGCCTTCACGCGGTGGTGCTTGTAGTGCTTTCTTTAAGACTTGCTCAGCTTTAGTTAAATCACCCCGTTTGAACAGGTAGTCCCCATAGAAGTAGTTCGCATCGATACCATCAGGATTTAGCTCTAAGCCCTTAAGTAGAAGTTCTTTCGCTTTTTCGTTGTCACCAAAGGCAATTGGCCATGGCGGTACTTGATAATATAAAGAGCCTAGGCTCGTATAAGCTGAGCCATGTAATGCGTTGGGGTTGAGTTTGATGGCTTCATCAAAGCTTTTCTTTGCACTTTTCACCAAAGAAAGAGCTGCGATTTGTCCGCTGATGCCATTTCTCACGCCAGCAAAGGTGCCTTCAATAATGCCTTCCCAAATGAGTGGTTCTGCATGGCCAGGGTATTGGCTGGTTATTTTTTGGGATTGTGTTAATAACTCCTCGAAGCCTTTTTCTTGCTGAGCTAAAGGGGTTTGATATTTGAGCTTTTCCCAGCTTTTTTGAAGTTGGAATACGTCTTCATCCATCCCAGCAAAGGCATTGCCTGCAAATAGAAAGGTAATTAGGGTTAAGCTCCATAAACTGTTTTTAATGATGTTCATAATTAAAGCTCCTCAAGTTTATTTAGATAAATATTTCTTAATGATGGGTAGTTGTTTGATGATCGATTTCTCAGGAATTTCTGGAAATAGCTTATTCATAAATACAAAGAATGACTCCTTCAATCCAAGCTTCTTCTCACTCGTCGACTTTCCTAAGAATTTCATAAAGGCCTCTGCGACGACTTCTGGCGCATCCATGGCATTGCCGAGCTCGGTGTTCATGAGCACAATTTTGTCGTTATTGAATTTAGTCTGTGTGGCGCGCGGCGCAAAATAACGGATGCTGACTTTAGTATCGCCAAGCTCACGTTTTAAGGCTTGTGTGAATCCTCTCAAGCCAAACTTGCTGACGCAGTAAGCGGTGAAGCCTGGATATCCTATATAGCCAAAGATGGAACCAGTGTTAATCACTTGGGCTTTCGGTTCTTTTTTGAGGAGAGGAATCAATGCGTGGGTGAGGAGCATAGGCGCAAGCAAGTTGACCTCGATGATCCGTTGGATCGTTTCCTCGTCTTGATTCTCATACAGGTCAAAGTCATTAATGCCTGCGTTGTTAATGAGTAAGTTTACTCCGCCCAGTGATTCACATAAGGCTTTTACCTTTTGTCTGATACTTGGCTCATTAATATTGCCGCCTACGACGTGCGCGTTTTCTAACTTGAGTGTTGTTTTGAGGGCATTTAATTCCGCTTCAAAAAGCCCGACTAAGACAATATGTGACGCTTTGGGTGCAAGCAGCTTTACAATCTCCTGGCCGATGCCACCTGTCGCGCCGGTAATCACGACCTTAAATTTTGTATCTGACATTGGATGGTCCTTTAGCAATTGAAGTTTGGGAGGCTTTTAAAGATCGCCCCGTAGAGTGCATAAAACCGTTTCGCACAATAAATGACACATGCCTTGTCAGCTTCATCCGTTAATTGATTCATGATGCTTTCAAAGAATTTCACATGCTCTAAGTCAAGACTCCCATGCGAGGTTAGATAAGTAAAAGCATTCGCCGGAAGACCAAGCGACTCCTTGATTACGCTCGCTGCATTGGTTGCAAGCGCGGTGCTTGTTCCCTCTAGTACGTAGACCATGCCAAAAAAGCCAACAGGATTTAATCTGTCTATCTGGTGATATGCATAAGCCACCATCGATTCTGTCGTCAAATCAGGCGCGGCGTTTCGAACTTCCTCTGGGCGCCCACCGCAAGCCTTGATATCGGACAGAATCCATTCCTCGTGCCCAATTTCCTCTTCAATGTATTCTGCCAATGCCTTTCTGAGCCATTCATGCTGATGACCGAGTCTGCTTCCGCAAGCCATGAGTAGTGGTACGGTATGCCTGACGTGATGGAAGGCCTGTGAGAGAAACGCGATGTATTGTTCGCGATTAATTTGGCCTTGTAGGGCACGTTGAATGATGGGCAGAGAAAATAATGCCTGACGCTCTTGCTCTGTTTCTTGTTGCAGCCTATCAAAAAATGCAATGGTCATTTAGCTTCCTTGGATTTCGTAAAGGGATTCAATTTCATTTTGGTACTGACTCAATATAGCCTCTCGCTTGAGTCTTCCGTTCGGAGTGGCCATATTGTTTGATGGGCTGAATGCTTCATTTACTCTGACCCAGCCTTGAATGCAGGCGTAGTCTGGTAGCTTTAAATTCACTCCGGAAATTAAGGCGTCAATCTGCGCGTTAGAAATCAGTTCAGATATCGGCACAATCAGTGCGGAGAGGTATGGCTTACCGTCCCCAACCACCATCACTTGTTTAATGAGGCCAGTTTCCATCATTAATGTTTCAGGCCATTCCGGTGATACATTCCGACCGAAGCCCGTCACTAAAATATTCTTTTTTCTGCCATCGATGTAAAGGTAGCCATCTTCATCTAGATGACCGATATCGCCACTATCTAGCCATTCACTTTCTTGAATTGCTTGCCCGAAATAATGGACAGGAGCTTGGCCGCTTACTTGAATTTCACCATCCTCAGCAATCCTTACTTGTCGATTGGCGAGCGGCCTCCCAACACTTCCCACTTTTCGGCTTTCTGGGAGGTTTAGTGCAACCACTGAGCTACATTCCGATAGGCCATAACCTTCGAATACAGGTAGGCCTAGGTCGAGCGCTTTGGTGATCAAGGATGTTGGAGTCTTGGCGCCGCCCACCGCAACAAATTTGAGCGAGGCAATTCGCGGATCATTTTGATGAAGTACAGATGTAATAGCCTGCAACATTTGCGGCAATAAGATGATGCTCTCTGCTTGGTATTCCTCAATCGCAGATAAACATTGATTTGGATTAAATTGGCTTGACCCTTCGAACCCCACCTGATGCATCGGCAGGCAGATGTTTTCAGCGTCACTTAAGAGGGATGTGTAAACGCCCGCAAGATTTTCTAAAAGCAGAGCAAACGGCAATAGGTTAAGGTGCTTCTTGATGTTGAGCGGTGCTAAGGCGTTTGCTAGCGTCTCTGCGACTTGCCACTGTGCAATCGAGGATAAGCACACGCCCTTAGGATTTGATGTGGTGCCGGAGGTGAAGGTTACCTTATCAACGCCGTGATATGCTGCTTCAATGCTGTGGTCATAGTGGGCTGCATGAAATAAATGCAAATGCCCAAAGCTGTGGCCACTAAATGTAAAGCCGATATTTTCAGCAAAGATGCTGTTACTGGTTAAGAGCGAGCCAAGTCCTGAAGTTTTAATGGTATGCACCATCTGTTCAGGCGTGAAAAATAATGGGATAGGTACGATAGGGGCAACGCTTTGTGCAGCTAAGTCTGCAGCAATCCATTCGGGGGAGTTGTCTGCAAGGAGTCCAATCGCTGAGTGATGGCGTTGCCTATCCTCTAAAACGTTAGCAATGGTAGCGATCTGACTTTCTAGGTCAGCCCTTGTCCACAACGTTTCATGAGAGCGAATGAGCGTCATATGAGTAATGCCTAGTGCGGACGAGGGGGGGGGCTTCAATAAACATCACTTGAGGCTTTTCGTCGTAATAGCTGCCCCAGTTCTCCCCTTTATTTGGGAGCAGTGAGGGGTCTGCGTCAATCAATGCAATTGGGTTGAGTTGTAACCTTTGGAATGCGTTCACAACTAAGTTGTTAGCGGTGAAGACCACCCATCTTGCGCCTTGGCTGTAAAGATCAGCAGCCATTTTTTGAATGAGCCTGCGCGTAGCTCCAGGGTGTATCGCAGCAAGATTTCCTAGTTCAAAAATTTCATCTCGGTCAACGGGTGCGTGAATGTGGTTTGAGATTGCTTCTTCTATTGGATGCGCTAAGTACTGCTCAAGAAATGCAGGATGATTTTTAAGTTGTGTAATACCGAATGCCGCAATGAAATGGTCTGCATGATCTTCGCAGCCAACAAGTAAGTCGCAGAAATAATTCACGTCAGCGTGATAGGCTTCATAGAAATTCTCCGCAATGAAATCCTGTATCCCTTGTCTTGCGGGATTGTTGGCTTCAGCCCATGTGACTGAGCAATGCATGGTGGACATTTTTCTTAGCTCCTCACGATTGAATTTTCTAAAGGGCAAAATAACTTCCTATCGACATCTAAGTTAGGAGCATGTTCACACAAAATTACTTTGATGTAAAACTATTTTTATTTTTATATAAAAATAGTTTTCTATATTAATAATAGTCTGTTACAGTTTTATTAAATTCTTAATTGAAATAAGTCATATGAAAAAGACAGTCGCACAAAAACAAGCTGTATTGGGCTTTAGAAAAATTTATATAGCAGCGAAGAACCACTTCAAGGACGTTGAACTTGCGACGGGATTATCAAGTTCTCAACTTTGGATATTGCAGCATGTGTCTAAAAATGAAGGGATAGGCATCACTGAACTTTCTAAATTATTGATGGTTCATGTCTCTACTTGTAGCCTGCTTGTTGATAAGGCCATTGCAAAAGGCTTGTTGGTCAAAAAACGTTGTGATATTGACGCGCGAAGAACGGGCCTGACTTTGAGTGAGGCCGCGAAAGAACTGCTTGAGAAAACCCCAAAGTCATCAGAGGGCTTGCTGTCAAAATCCTTGAAGAAATTAAATGAAGATGACGTCATTGCTTTAAGCGCCTTGCTAGATAAATTAGTGCATTTAATGCATGCGGATAAGAAAAAGTTTAAATTCCCACCTGTTGATGATTAGGCATCTCTTGTTGTTTTAATGTCGCCTAATTATGTATCTTTTGTGAAAAATCCATTTGTTTTACTCCTTATTGATTTATATCAATTCAAGCCATCCAATTAAAAGCATATAAGTAACCGTGGATTAATTTTTTAACGGTGCTGGGTGTGTTCATGTTTAAAATTCAAAAAGATATTATTCGTTTCATTCAAGCTGGTTTGTTGGGCTTGCTGGTACTGTTAGGTATGAGTACCGAGGCGCAAGCGGTTCCGAGCTTTGCGAGGCAAACAGGCGAGAATTGTGTGGCCTGTCATACAAGCTTTCCTGAACTTACTCCTTTTGGCCGTGAATTCAAATTAAACGGCTATACCTTGGGTGAAACAAAGTGGCTTCCATTTTCAGGAATGGGGATGATATCAAGCACCAGCATCAAAAATAATGACGATGGTAATGGCGGGAAGATTATGCCAAAGCAGAACGCCATTGAAATAGATCAGCTCAGTGTGTTTGCGGCAGGTAAGGTTAATGACCACGTGGGTGGATTTGTACAGTTTACTTACGCCAACTATCCTGGTGCTCCTGTTGATCCACAACATCATAGCGCTATCGACAATACAGATTTACGTATTATTCAGAACTTCACATTAGCAGATAAAAATCTGTTAGTTGGTTTAACCTTAAATAACAACCCGTCGGTACAAGACGTTTGGAATACAACGCCAGCTTGGGGTTATCCTTTCTACTCTCCAGGTATCATTGGTACACCAGGTGCAACAGCTACGACAGTGATTGATGGAATGTTTGCCCAGACTTCTGCAGGTCTAGGAGCCTATGTTTGGTGGGATAGGCATCTCTATGCAGAACTCTCTATGTACGGAAACGCGAACAGGACATTGGGATTTTTGAGTGCAGGAACTAGATTAGACCCTAATAATAGCTTGGTCGGTCACAACAACCCTTACTGGCGACTTGCTTGGAACGAGGAATGGGGCGCTAACTCATTGATGGTTGGCACCTACGGTATGCGTGCAAGTATTAGCAGAGTTGACGCTCCCGGCCTCATTGATACATATACTGATACCGCAGTCGATGCGTAGTATCAATACATTTCAGACCCATCAATTTTTACGGCTCAGGCAACTTTTATCCATGAGAAACAAAATGCCGCGGGTTATCAAGTTATCAACGGCAACGACAACGCAAACAACACCTTGAATGTTTTTAAAGGAAAAGTGAGTTATTTGTATGACCGAACTTACGGTGCGACACTGGGGTTCAATAATATTACTGGTAGCAGTGATGCAGGGCTTTATAGCGGAAAACCAAACAGCCGGTTTTATACCATGGAAGTCAATTATAACTACAACCCACAAGTGAGGTTTTTAGCCCAATATACCTATTACGATAAATTAGACCAGGCGGCAATGGGCGGTGCCAGCCAGTCCGCTAAAGACTACAACACCCTCATGTTAGCTACTTGGTTTGCATTCTAAGGAAAGATGATGATGAAAAATTTAATTAAAATATCGTTCTTCCTAGATTTAATCTTTAGTCTTAATGCTAATGCAGAGACGGCTGACCGGCTTGATAAACAGCTTTGTTCGATATGTCACGGGGTGGGTGGCAATACCACATCAGAGCAATTCCCGATGCTCGCTGGACAGAATGCTGTTTACTTTACTTCTCAAATGAGAGCATTCAGGGATAAGAGTAGAGCAAATCTAAATGCGTCGCGATTTATGTGGGGAATTTCTTCCAGACTCACTGATGAAGATATTGACAAGTTAGCTGCCTATTTCGAGGCGCAAACCCCCGCTCATGTAGGAAAAATTACCGATCAGGTGAAGTATGATCAGGGTAAGACCCTGTTCACGATTGGTGACCAATCAAGAGGGGTGCCGGCATGCGCAGCGTGTCACGGTGAAAAAGCGCAAGGTGGTGCAACTATGCCAAGACTTGCAGGACAGCATGAAGAATATCTAAAGAAACAACTTAAAGTGTTTTATGGTACTGAACGGCCTGCTGCTGTGGCTATGCATGAGATTGTGAAGGCGCTTACTGAAAAGGATATAGAAGCTCTAGCTCAATATTTACAAGCGCAATAAATTTTTTAATTGAAGTGAATAGCTAGTGCTTATGCACGGAATGACTTCGCCAACGCCTGCTGACCAGCTTTGATCTTCTGGCGAGCCTTCTCAGCCTTTATGGCCTTCTGTGTTGTTTTAACTTGATTTTTCATTCCCTGTATTCGTGCTTGATCTGGCGTTAAAGGCTTTTGTGGTTTGATGGTGTTTTCTGCAAATTCGTAATAGCGCATGGTAAAGAATCCTTGTTGTTTCTATTATTTACCATGCGCTAGTGCCCTTTAAGATCTAACCTGCATCGGTAAACTAATCACATTCGACAGCCCATACATGGCATTTAACTGACCACGTGCGGCTAGTGCGTTCATGGCCTGCACTCTTACCTTGGTTGATTGCGTACTGGTCTTACTAATGGGTACTTTTACCCAGCATTCATAAGTATTTAAATTCATCTTCATTCCCCTTATTTCTTAAAGTTGCTACGAAGTGCGCCACTGGCTTGATCAATCTGTTGATCTAACTCGCCAGCTTCAACGGCTTTCTTCACCAGCTCTAATGTACTTATCAGTTGATCCTTATCAGCAACTTCGATGCTGGGTTTGCCTTTAGCCAGCTCAATTACTTTCGTTCCATATTTTATCGTCACGCAGAGCGAACCTGTATCGCTGTTAAACCACCAAGGGCGGATGCGCTTGTTCACAGCAATTGTTTCGCTAGTGCCAGTGTCAATGTTTTTGACAGTCTTCATCTTGGTAATGTTGAAAGGCTCGTTTAGGAACTGGCTTCGGGCGAGCTGAATCTGCTCCCACAACTTATTGCCCAGCTTGTGACGACGCTTTACTACATCTGGTATTTGTTGGGGTTTAACTGAGGTAACTAACTTCAAAGTATTTAATGTGCTCATGTAATTTCTCCTGTTTGGTTAATGGGCACACATAAAGTTAATGTCACTTCGCCAAGATGGACAACCGAAATCTGCCAGAGATTGTCATTTTGGTTAAATTGATCCCACAAAAACACCTAAAAATCCCCAGAAAAATTCTACTTTCAGTTTTAAAGAGATAAATATTTTTGCGAGTTGCTTTGGTCGCTGTATGAGTTAGTCACTGAAAGAAGTCGCTGAATAAGAAAAACGAGTTGAGTGAGTTAGTTGCTCCTGAGTACAAATGGAAAGCTCTGATTAGCAACTCACGCAACAGCAACTTCTTTTTGGCCTTCTGCGACTTCTCCTGTAACCAAGCAACATCAGCAACTTAAAAACAAGGAGAATTGATATGAGTAGTAGAGAAATCGTAATACGTGCATTTAGTAATGAGAAGTTTGGACATCCATATGGAAAGAGCTTATTCCATTACGCCATCTATAACTGCACAGTTGAAGTAAATAAGCCTTATGCCAAATATGTTGTCGATTTATATGAATACGCCAGATGGGATAAATCAGCAGCCACACCAGAGCAGCTCAAGTGGTCTAAAGAGCTTTATGAATCCAATATGCAGGATGAGCCCGAAGTCTTAGCCTCTTGGATCAAATACTACAATCCAATGACCAAGCAGAAGCATTTTGTTGACGGTATATGTGTTTACTCAGGTATTAAGCAGCAGCTATTGATCGTTATCAACGACCCAGAGCATGAGGTAGTTGAAGAGTGGACTTTGCCAACGAAGATCTGTACCAAGCAGGGCGATAATAAACCCATCTTCATTGCCACCAACTTCGACCTAATTTAACGCACTAGCGCAGGTTAATCACAAAAGCTTCTACATAGTTAGCAGCTTTATCATGATCACGCGTTTAAGCTAGCCTAGCGTTAGTGATAGGTCGGGAGATTTGTCCTGTTACAGGACAAATCTTTATTGCAGCGTCAAAAGAATTGACGCTTAGGCTGTTGCGGAAACTAGAGCGCTCTTTTGTTTTGAGTGAGGTAGCTTTACTGAATGCGCTTCGATAACAACATTTAACCGTGTACGTACCGCACCAAAAATGGCCGCTAGATTGTCCATGCTTGGATTGCCTTTTTGTGAAAGCATTCTATGTAAGCTTTTACTTGGTTTTTCTGTTTTTTGCGCGAGTTCTTCAAAACCAATTGTCGCATTCACTAAGTCTCTAAGGATTAGTCGAGCAGTTTCAGTCTCATTATTTAAGAATAATGTTGCCGCTTCGTCTAATAACGCTTGAGCAAATTGTGCATCGCGATTAACTCGTTCTACGATGGTATCTTTAAAATCTCTTGTAAGGGCCATTGCATCTCTCCGTGTCTTATCTTGTGTAATTCAACTACTTTTATTTCTGTTTTTTTCTGGCTTTATATTCAGCGTGTAATTCTTTGGCTCGGTCGATATCTTTTTGTTGTTTTTTCTTAGTTCCACCACCAAATAAAATGATGAGCTTGTCACCATCTTTAGCTAGATAGATTCGATATCCAGGCCCCCAGTCAAGAACGTACTCACCAATCCCATCAAACCATTTGATATTCGAAGTATTGCCAAGTTCTAGCCTTGCAACCACTACAGTGATCTTAACTGCTGCCTGTGTATCCAAGTCGTCAAACCAGTCCTTGTAAGGATTGGTTCCGTCTTCGCGAACATATTCTTTAACGTTGATTGCCATGAGTTGATAGTAAATTATATGTTACTATTGTGTCAACAGATAAGTGACGTTTTTGGATGACACCAGACAGTTAGTGAAGATTGCGTTATGGGCGCTAAAACACCTCTACAAGCGTCACTACAACTACGCAAAGGCTGGAGTAAGCTTGGGCGACTTAATACCAAGAACTTCAGCACAGTTTGATATGTTTGCGTCAGGGCAATCAACCAGTCGAACGACAAGTCTCATGAGCACCATCGACCGAATAAATGCGAAGATGGGAAGAGAATCAATTAAGTTAGCCAGTGAAGGGTTCGCTAGGCCATGGAAGATGAAGCAGGGAAATAAGAGTCCTAACTACACGACTAGTTGGGATGGGTTGGTTGGGGTTCATCATTAAAATCAAGGGTAATTTTTGATGTCTAAAATTAGTAGAAACAGTCTATGTGATTGTGGTAGCGGTAAAAAGTACAAGAAATGCCATGGATCCATTGAGACAATGGATCGGATTCATAGAACAGCAAAAGAGCTTCTTGCTGATCACCAAGCAAAAGAACTACAGCGAAAGCAACAGCAAGGTTTGGGTCGACCTATTATTTCTACTGAAATAAATGGTGAGAGATTTGTTGCTGTCAGAAACAAATTGATGCGTTCGAAGAAATGGAAAACTTTTCATGACTTTTTATTTTCTTACATCACAAACGTAATGACTCCAGAGTGGGGTAATGGGGAGATTAAGAAGCCATTAGCCGAGCGCCACCCAATATTAATTTGGTACAACTATCTATGTGAGCAACAACAAAAACATTTTGATGGAGAAAGTGATATCAGGCATGCACCAATGACAGGTGCTATAGCGGCATATTTAAATTTGGCAAATGATTTATATGCACTAGATCACAATATTGATTTGCAAGATAAGCTGATTGCAAGGCTGCAAAATCATGATAATTTTTATGGTGCACGTTATGAAGTCTATGTAGCTGCATGTCTCATAAGAGCGGGATTTTTAATTCACTTTGAGAATGAAGATGATCGTAATTCCACGCATTGTGAATTCGTTGCTACGGATCCAAGTACAGGTAGAAAATTTTCAGTTGAGGCCAAAAGAAGCCATAGTAATAAGAAAAGATTCGGTAAATTATTACTCAGGGCACTAGCAAAGAATGCGGAATATGAGCGGATAGTATTCATTGATATGAATTTGGCAGAAACGTCTGAAAGTGGATCAGCCCTATCTCTATTGAACGAATCAATCAGACAATTAAGAAAGCATGAGCATAAAGACCATCCTCAAGCTTATGTGTTTTTCACTAATACACCTTGGCATCATCAGTTAGATAGCGAGAACTTTCAATGCACGGTTATAGCTGAAGGATTTAAGATTCCTACTTTTAAAATGGATGCGAGATATTCATCTTTAAGTGAGGCAAATAATGCTAGGGAAAATCACGTTGAGCTTCATAATCTTCTAAAGTCAATGCAACTTCATTCTCATGTGCCTACCACTTTTAGTGGTGAAATTCCTTTATTTGAATTTGGGGAGAGCGAGGATAGATTGCTTATAGGTAAGCGATATAAAATTCCAGATGATTCTGGATTAACTAGAATTGGGTTAATTACATCAGCAGTAGTTTTGGAAAATGAAAAAAATGCTGTTTGTGCCATTGCGTTCGAGAACGGATCATCTGAACTTTATAAATTTCCTTTAAGTGATTGTGAGATGGATGCATGGAGAATGCATCCAGATACTTTCTTTGGTGTCATTACTCCCAATAACAAGACCATCGTAGATCCTCTAGGTCTTTATGATTTCTACTTAGAAACTTATAAACAAACACCAAAGGAAAAATTATTAGAATTTTTAGCTGAGATGCCAAATATTAACGAGTTAGTAAAATTAGATCAGAAAGCTCTTGCTAGAATCTATTCCGAATATTGCACTAATGCTGCTTTAGCTAGCTTTGAAAGTGGAGGAAAATAACCAAGTGTTGATTAAGCTAAACAGCTTTTGACGGTTCTCTCAGCACACCTTTCAACACCGCGAAAATAGGGGCTTTAACCAATTGAAATCTTACGGTGAAAATCACGCTCTGGCACTCTCAAAATCCATCGCTAGGATAGGTGGCAGGTTAGGGCACTTTTTAGCACGGTTCAATCAATACCATTTTTTGACTCAAGGTTTACGCACTCTAGAGCAGAGCCTCGACACTTTTAATCCGTTTGTCGTGGGTTCGATCCCCGCACAGCCCACCAAGTATTACAAAAGGGTTACGTGAAAACGTAGCCCTTTTTTTCGTCCAAATTTTCAATGCGGACCTGATGTGTGGTTTATTTGTTTTTAAGGGTTTATTTATCTTTGATTTTTTAAGTTTGTATTTTAAATAGAGGACTTATTGTAGGGCTTCGCAGATATGTTTCGTTTTTTGGACGACTCTGTTTCCAACCGTTTGCTGGTAAGTTACTGGAACAACACGGTAATGAGAATATGGGCACTCACTAAAGTCACCGATGCGACCTAGGCTGTTAAGTTCGAAGTTTGAGTCAAATTCACTGCTATTAATTAAATAGTTTGTTCCAATTCTTATATTGGGAACCTCAAAGAAAGCTGAAATAAAATTTGTGTTTTTTGAGAATGAATAGCCACCGCCTAAATTGATTTGATTGTCTCTGTCGCCGCCGACATATAAAAGTCTTAAGCTATTAAATAATTTTTCATTTTTAAGTTTGATAAAAAGACTCAAGTCAGCCCCATTATTAAAATGGTTTGAATCTAAGCGCATGGATCGTATCCCTATTGCTACCCCAGGAAAATAATCGATGTTTTTGTTGAGCTCCCAAATTAAATCAACATAAACTCGATTTTCTGTTTCACTGTTTATAGGTTCAACTGCCCAAACTAACGCTGGTAGCGAAAAAAATAAAAACAAAGTGATGCATTTTCTAAATTTGAGCATGGAGAAGTCCTAACCTTCAAGGGATTTCGAAGTCGAATTATATAAACTTAATCTAAGTCGACAAATGTATTAACTTCAGATGATACAGAAAATCATTCCAAAAGAATCATCGGTCTTGTCTAGTTTTAATCCGTTTGTCGTGTGTTCGATCCCCACACAGCACACCAGAATAAGGCTCCGCAAGGTGCCATGTGAAAAAACCACTAAAGTGAGAACTTTAGTGGTTTTTTGCTTTCTGGGGGTGCTGATTGTGTTATCGTTATTACTTAAATTAATTAAAAAGTAACCAACCATATGAATAAATTAATCTTATTACTTGCTCTTAGTGCTTTAGTTAATACTTCTCAAACTTTGGCTGAAGAAAACTCATCTACTTTTAGTGGTCCTTATATGAGCGTAGGCGCTGGGTATCAACATAATTTGATTGATAATGAAAATGTGCGAGCTACGACTGGTTCACCGTCTTTTAATCAGCCGAGTGCTTCTAATCACGATATTTTTGGGCAAATTCAAGCAGGTTACGGGCGTGATTTTTTTGAGAAATATAATATTTCTGTAGGTTTATTCTACGACTTTGGGGGCTCTAAGGTTAATGATATAAAAGCCACGTTTTATCAAGACATCGTTAAGCAACGGCTTGAAAATACTGCGGGAATTTTTATTGCTCCTGGCTATTATATTAATAAAGAAACATTGGTCTTTGTGAAAGCTGGATATGTTCATGCTGATAAAGAATATGTTCGTTTTAAACAAACTCCTAACATTAATATCAATCTTGATGATTCAGTAGATGGTTACCTATGGGGTGTGGGCGTTAAGCATATGGCCTCGAAAAATATTTTTGTTGGCGCTGATTTAACCAAGTTCTCTTATGGAACGAGCTCTAGTATTGCGAGTTTAAATGGTCTTGAAGTTAAGGTTTCATCTAAAGCAGAACAAACAAACGCGCTACTTTCCTTAGGCTATATGTTTTAGATTATAGTTTTGGGTTGGAGTGACTGTTATTTAATAACGCTCTAACTCCCATAAAGCTCATTTCGACGTCCTTCTCCTTTAACCTAGAAACCTTTTGGGATGCTACTGGTAAACTTACACTTGCGAAGCAAATCGTATTAGGTGAAAACGTAGCCCTTTTTTTCGTCCAAAATTTCAATACAGACCTGATGTGTGGTTTTCACTTAAAAAGTCTAGGATCAAAAAAGTCGGGAATCCCGACTTTTCTCAAATATAGCGTCAAAAGTTTTTACGCTTGTTTATTTTGAATTTTTCAAAACGATTTATAAATTAATTTTGTTTGCGTTCGAGCTTATCGCGATTGCTTTTGATATAAGCTGGTCATGAAATATTGTTGCTATTGGACTCAACCTTTTTCCTTTTGCGGTAACAATATGCCATTTGGATTTAATTGGAAAATCTCTCACTTTTAAAATACAAACCGTTTCTCTAAGGTCATATTCGGTTAGTGAGTGGATCGATACGATGGATAATCCCAAGCCGCTGCTTACTGATTGCTTGATTGCTTCATTGCTTCCAAGTGTGAGCCGTATTTTTGGGGGGAATTTTTTATCTTTAAAGAATAAATCACAAGACATTCTGGTGCCTGAGCCAATCTCACGCATTACGAAATACTCTTTTGCTAGTTCGTTTAAACCTATTTCTTTATTTTTAAATGGATGATTTTTTGGCGCAATACAAACCAAAGGATTATCTAAGAAGACCTCATCTTCAATTTCAAGGTGCTCGGGTGGTTGAGTCATTATTGCCATATCATCCATATTTTTTTCGAGCCTTGCTACAACAGCATCTCTGTTAAGCACCTCTAACGCAATGTCCACATCTGGATAATTTGAACTAAAACTACCCACTAAAGATGGAATAAAGTATTTCGCAGTGCTGACTACGGCAATTCTTAATGTGCCAGTCTTTAATCCTTTCATTGCCGAAATGGTCTGCTCTAAGCTTTCCCATTCTTGGGAAATTGTTTGAGCACTTGACGCCAATGTTTTACCGGCCTCAGTTAAATAGATTTTTTTACCTACAAACTCAAATAACGGCATTCCAATTGAATTGCTTAGCTCTTTTAGCTGCATTGAAGCTGTTGGCTGAGTGACGTGCATTACCCTTGCCGCAGCTGTCACGCTACCTGTTTCAGCTAATGCTTTGAAAAGTCTGAGTTGCCTGAAACTTGCATTCATAGATTTTATTCTATAGTTAAACTAATAAATATCGATTTTACTCTATTAAAAACAATCCCTACAATTCCTTACGCATAAATTTCAATAGGAAGAAAAAATGAATAACTTTCTTGATCCAGCAATTCTGTTTTTTGTCTTTGGGGTTGCCGCTGGCTTACTTAAGTCGAACTTGGAAATTCCACAACAAGTCACTAGATTCTTGTCTCTTTATTTATTGATGGCTCTTGGTTTGAAGGGCGGTTTTGCTCTGCACAACTCGGGTATTACGTCCGAAATATCACTTATTTTGGGATCTGCGATATTACTTGCTATCTTAATCCCACTACTTTCTTACTTTCTGCTGAGTCACAGTCTTAACAAATTAGATGCTGCTGCGATTGCTGCAACCTATGGCTCTATTAGTGCGGTGACATTTATTACCGCAAGCCAGACTTTGGACCAAGCTGGAATTGCATATGGAGGTTATATGGCAGCCGCAATGGCCCTAATGGAGTCTCCAGCGATTATCCTTGCGATTATTTTGGCTAACAAAGCAAGGGTATCTATTTCTACTAATACAAACCAAGGCAAACCACTCCTAACCATTTTGCATGAATCATTTACCGATGGCGGGCAGATTCTATTGTTAGGTTCTATGTTAGTCGGCTATCTAAGTGGGGATGCTGGTCATAAGGGGATGGCACCATTCTCAATTGATTTATTCAAGGGGATGTTATCTTTCTTCCTGCTTGATATGGGACTTCAAGCTGCAAAAAGTTTTGGCTACTTAAAGGGCACACCGAAGGTCACAATTCTTTATGGACTCGTTGCGCCATTTATCCATGCTTCTATTGCACTCCTTCTTTCTAAGTTGCTTGGGTTTGGTCTTGGCGAAACCATTTTATTGATGGTTCTTGCTGCTAGCGCTTCTTATATTGCAGTTCCTGCGGTTCTAAGACACGCATTGCCAGAAGTAAAGCCAGCACTTTATATGGGTATGTCCTTAGGGATAACATTTCCCCTTAACATTTTGATTGGTATTCCAATCTACACCTACCTAGCAAAATATTTTGTAGCTGGAGCTTTATAAAATGCTTTCCCCATATTTTAATCAGAGTAGTATGAAGAATACTAAGCTGTAAATGGAGTGCTGCTATGAAAAAGATACTTTTGTTACTGGTTTTAGTTTCACTTACGGCGTGCGCCACCTTTAAAGGGGCTGGAAAAGACCTAGAAAAAGCTTCTGACTGGACAAAGGAGAAAATGTCCAAGTAGTTTTTTAATTAACTTTAGGAGAAAATCATGCATGAAATTTTCAATGGAACAATTCCTATGCACGCGATTGCAATGTGCATCTTGATGAATGTTGCTTTAGTTTTATCAATAGCGGCATTAATTAAATATCTGATTAAGGGTAAATGTGGTTGCGGCTGTAACTGCGGCTGTAACTGCGGCTGTAACTGCGGATGTAACTGCGGATGTTCTTGCTGTAATGGAAAAAAAGAAAGCTGCGGCACAGATACTAATTCTTGCTGTAAATAACTAGTCATTAGCAGCAAAATAAAAAGAAAGGGTTACGTGAAAACGTAGCCCTTTAATTCATCCCAAATTTCAATGCATACCTGATCTGTGGTCTAAACTCAAAGGGTCTAGGATCAAAAAAGTCGGGAGTCCCGACTTTTCTCAAATAAAACGTTAAATTTTTCAATTATCACTTGAATTTAGTTTTAGTTAGTACTAATATAGTACTAATAAGTACTTTATATTGAGCTTAAAAAGATGAATTTCTTACCTGTATTAAGAGAATTGGCCCTAGCGTATCAGTCATTTGAGCGATATTCAGCGCCAGATATTAAGGCGTTGGGTTTGACACATACACAATTCGATATTATTGCGACTTTGGGGAACCAGCCTCACATGACGTGTAAGCAGCTCGGTGAGAAGACATTAGTTACAAAAGGTACTTTGACTGGCGTCCTTGAGCGCCTTGAGATGAAAGGCATCCTCGAAAGAAAGCTTAATCCAGAGGATGCTCGCAGCCAAATGATTGGGCTGACTCAAGCAGGTCAGGAATTATTTGAAAAGGTATTTCCGCATCATTTGGCGCATTTAGAGAAAGCTTTTGGAATACTATCAGCAGATGAAATGACTGAGATACAAGTTTCATTGAAAAAACTCAGAGAAATTTTTTAACGGATTATTAAGATTTACTTTAAGGAGAAGCAAATGAAATCGAAATTATTAGCAGCACTATTAGTAACATTTGGCGTAAGCGCAAACGCATTAGCTGCACCTGAAACTTATATCATCGATGGTAACCATACGATGCCTAGGTTCTCATACAGCCATTTTGGTTATTCAACCCAACTAAGTAAGTTTGATAAAACTTCAGGCAAAATTGTTTTGGATAAAGAAGCTAAACAAGGGTCAGTTGATGTGACTATTCAGACTATTTCTGTGAATACTGGTTATGCATTATTTAACGAACATATCCAAGGTGAAGATTTCTTCAATACGGCTAAGTTTCCAACAGCCACATTTACATCAAATAAGCTTAACTTCAAAGGTGATAAGCTTTCATCAATTGATGGGACTTTAACAATTAAAGGCATTAGCAAACCAGTTAGTTTTACCGTGACTTCATTCCTATGTATGCCACATCCGATGGCTAAGAAAGAAGCTTGTGGTGCTAATGCAACAACAGTTGTAAAACGTAGTGACTTTAATATGGGTAAGCATGTGCCATACGTTAGTGATGAGGTAACAATCGACATTCCTGTTGAGGCAATTAAAGAGTAATTTACTTAAATTTGGAGAATAAAATGCAAGCAGAAAACCCACAAAACTCACCTTATGCAGTAGACGTTGAAGCTGGTAAAAGCTATTACTGGTGCTCTTGCGGTAAAAGTAAGACACAACCTTTCTGTGATGGCTCACATCAAGGTACGCCTTTTACACCTGTAGAATATAAAGCCACAGAAAATAAAACTGTTTACTTCTGTGGATGTAAGAAGTCAACAAATCAGCCAATGTGTGACGGTAGCCATAGTAAGTAACAAACAAACCCACCTAAGCCGTGGGTTTGTATTTTATTAGCGTAGAGGCCTCTTAGAGCAGGGTTCGATCAGCACGCAGCGCGCCAAGTATTACAATAGTTTTTAAGGTTTATCCGTCACTAATAAATTCACTAGTCTATTCACCATCGGCCCTATAAAGATTATTGATAAGAAAACAAGAGGCCACCCCAGTATGAAGTTAGATAGCCATTTATTTAAGAATATTTTTGTTGATGGTGTATTAATAAATGTAATTACACCGCTCACGATTAGAGCGGTGTTAAATGACATTAAGAATGCAAAAACAACCAGGCGATAACGAGATGAGATTTTAATATTCATATATATCCATAAATGCGGATTAGTTTTCTAATAAGATTTCTGTCATTTTTTCTGGGTTATCTACAAATGCGAAATGACCTGTATTAGTGACGGTAGAAATTGAAATCCCACCTAATTGCTTAGCAGTTTTTTTCCTTTCAGCTACTGTTGACCAGTCATGCTGACCATAAATCAACTTTACAGGGGCTTTCACTTCTGAATAGAGAGATTGGGCCTTGCTCCACGATTGCCATCCAGCAAATGTACTTCTCTCAACGTGTCTATATCCTTTACGTCTGCCGACTCGATCTAATTCCATTAGAAGCTTTGAGGGCATCCAGCGTTTATTTTTTAATCCGCCCTTTAAGATAATGCCAAGAAAAAGTATGTTCTCCATTGCCGCAACTGCTGCGCCGACATATTGGATGGCGAATTGGCTAATTACAAAATTTGCTAAAAAATTACCACGTCTTACACCGTCACCATATTTTCTGTCGTAATCGTAGGGGTTCGATGAGATAACCTTTTTAATGCGGCTGGGTATTTGACTGGCAACGGTCAGAGCCAATACGCCACCAATTGATTCCCCGATTAAGGTAACTTCTTTTAGGTCGAGTTTTTCAATAAACTCTATCACAGCATTGCGGAAATACGGTTCGTCATAGGAGGCTTTAGTATCAATGGATGAATAACCATGTCCTGGTAAATCTATTGCATAAACAGTGAAGTGTTTTGCGAGTTGAGGAATAACCTGCTCAAAGTAATCTAGCTGTGTACGAATAGTATGAATCAGAATCAATGGAGCGCCATTGCCTGTCTTCAAGTAACGAAGCGTCCTGTTTCCGTTAATCTTTAATTCGGAAACATTACCGAGATGAGATAAGTTTTGCATTTGTTGCCCCTATTAATGTGTTCTTTAAATTCTATGAATGAATCTCTAATGCAGTCTTCTACCAAGGCAGAGTATCCGCTTCATGGAAGAAGCTACCGGTTGGGCCATCGCTATCTAATGTCGCTAGTCTTAATGATGTTTTATAGCTGTCAGCAACTTCCATCGGCGCATGTGGCCCGCCTAGCTCTGTTTTTACCCAGCCTGGATGTGCAGAGTTGACTTTAATATTAGTATTTTTAAGCTCATGCGCTAAATGGATTGTGTAAGCGTTCAGTGCTGTCTTTGATGCGTTATATGCAAATGCCTTTGCTGGATTGATTGGAGAATTTTCCATGGTTTGCAAAGTAAGTGAGCCAAGAATGCTTGATAAATTTACAATTCGTCCTGCTACTGACTTCATTAGCAGTGGGAGTAATTTCTGTGTCAGTGCAACAACAGCAAAAAGATTGGTGTGGAAAGTCTCTTGCAGAACAGTTTGACTTACAAAGCTACTTGAATTTTTGCCAATCAACTCCTCGTTAGCTATCCCAGCATTATTAATAAGAATATCTAGTTCGCCGTAGTTTTCTTCTATGTGGCTATAGACACTATCTGGTGATTTTTCATCATTAGCATCATAAGAAATAGCTTCAGCATTAAAACCCATTCCTTGTAGTTCTTTTGCTGCTGCCTGCCCCTTAGCAAGGTCCCTACAACCAATAATCAAATTGATTCCTTGAGCGCCCAATGCTTTGGCTGTTTCAAATCCAATGCCACGATTACCACCCGTTATAAATGCTACTTTGCTCATCTTTTTCTCCTGAAATTTTCTGAATCATTCAAATAATGTAATTTGGATTACATTATTAATCTTTCATATTTTGCTTGTCAACACATTTATGTAATCTATGTTATATTATTAAAAAATATTGAAAGTTTTAGGTATGGCAACAGTAGGAAGACCAAGGTCGTTTGATAAAGATGAAGCTTTGAAAAAAGCGATGTATGTCTTTTGGGAGAAAGGCTATGAAGGAACAACAATGGCTGATCTTATTGAATCCATTGGCATGAAAGCCCCGAGTATCTATGCAGCTTTTGGTAATAAAGATGCGATCTTTAAAGAAGTTGTTCAGACATACTTACCAATTGTTGTGGATGGCCAACTGAAAGTACTCAATAGCTTTCCAGAAATTTATGATGCGGTTGAAGCCACATTAAATGCTTGTGTGAATTTGTATACGGGAAAAGATAACCCGTCCTCATGTTTAGTGATGACTGCAGCGATAAATACAGCGCCAGAGCACGCAGAACATATCGGCAGCTTGAGAGATTTAAGAGAAAAATATAAAGACGCATGGCAAAAGAGATTTGAGCAAGCTAAGTTTGACAAGCAGCTACCTGAAAATGCTAATGCATTTGAACTGGCGGAATACTTTACGACCCTTATTCAAGGGATGACTATTAAAGCAAAAGATGGTGCATCCAAATACTCCTTGGATGCAACCGTAAAGCTTGCAATGAAGGTATTGAAGTAGCTTAGTCGTCTCCTAGTGCAGAGCCCAGCATGTGGAGTTGCAGAATTTCTCAAAAAGCCCCAAGGTTAGCGCCTTGAGGCTTTTTCTTTTGGAAGATCAATATTTTTAACAAATCTGCCTTTATTTTTGCATTCATTTGATCTGAGACAACTCCACTACGGCGCTTAAGCGCTAGCATTAAGCTTTCTCTTATAGGAGTTTAGCGATGTCATTAAGCCACGCTGTTGTTTGGATCGATCATCAAGAAGCGCACGTGATTCAATTTAATGCAGATACGCACGAAAATTCGACCATCACGACAAAATCAAAGCACGGCCATATTCATCAAAAGGCTGGTATTCTTACTGGACATCATCAAGTCAGCTCTGAGGTTTATTTGCATGAAGTGGTTGAAGCGGTTGCAGGAGCTAATGAGATTTTGATTGTGGGCCCTGGGGTGGCTAAGTTGGAGTTGATTAAGCATATCAATCAACATGATGTAAAAATTAGCAATAAAGTTGTAGGTGTTGAGACAGTGGACCATCCAACTGACGGTCAATTGCTGGCTTATGCGAAGAAATATTTTTTGCGCGTAGATAATTTACGGCCGCTTTAATTTATTAGAATGCCAATGTAATGTTAGATTCCAATTTTGTAACAATTTAGAAACGTCCTTGTCGTATAATTTATATATATGGAATACCTAAAAAAGTTTTAAGGAGCTGATATGAAAAAGAATTGGATGGGCTTGGCGCTGTTGACGACATTATCAATGGCTTCGTTAGCCGCCTCTGCAGATGATGAAGCTTATAAAGGAAGCTGGTATGCGCTACCAGGCGTTAGCTACAATTGGACTGATAGTGATTTGAAAGCCGATGACGGCGTGGGTGGCTTTATTCGAATGGGTAAAGAGTTTGCGCCAAATTGGGATCTTCAATTTGGGGGCTCTTACGCAAGCTTGGATGGCAATACGACTGGAAAATATAAGCAAACACTTTTAGGGGTTGATGCGCTTTATATGTTTAGTCGTGAGAAGCTGCGTCCGTTCCTGTTAGTAGGTGTAGGGTATGCCCACAATAAGTTAGACCTTGCTGGAAGTGGTTCAAAAGATTCAGTTATGGGTAATATTGGTGCCGGTGTCCAGTACTTAGTGACTGAAAACCTTGGTTTGCAAGCTGATTTGCGCTCTGTTTGGAGTGAAGCTAATGTTGGTGGTGATAACAAAACAGTTGGCAATACGATATTGAATCTCGGTGCGATTTTCCGTTTTGGTGCGCCAGCACCAATGCCTGCTCCGATGCCGGTTCTTGAGGCGCCGGTTGTTGAGGCGCCGGTTGTTGAGGCGCCAGTTATTGCTGCCAAGCCAGCATGTAAGCCAGTACTTGAGACAATTACGATTCAATCAGAAGCTTTGTTTGACTTCGATAAATACACAATTAAAGGTAAAAATAATCAAGTATTGGATGAAGTCGCTGCCAAGATTAAAGAACATGATGATGTTGAGTTTATTTTAGTGACTGGACATACCGATAAAATTGGTACGGATGCCTATAACCAAAAACTTTCTGAGCGTCGAGCTGATGCCGTAAGAAAGTACTTGGTTTCGCATGGTGTTAATGATGTTCATATTAAGTCAGTTGGTAAAGGTAAATCTGAGCCAGTAGTTGATTGCAAAGGCGTCAAAGGCAATAAAAAAATTATTGAGTGTTTAGCACCTAACCGCCGTGTAGTGGTAGATGCAACCCACAAGCAAGAAGATGGATGTGCTGCAAATTAACTTTTTAATTTAAATTGCTTCGTTAAAAGGGTTGCGAAAGCAGCCCTTTTTTTATTGCAAAGATAAGGACATGTTTCAATTACATTGATTTGTCATTATTTTGATTTATGATAACCAAATACAAGACTAAAGGTATTGCGAATATAAATGGCGAACTTAATAAAAAGGAATCAATACGGATCGTTTGTGTTGGTGTTTGGGCTGTTGCTCAACTGCAGTGCAATGGCTAAAGACATTAGCGATGAGCAGTATCAAGTCCGTATGGCGCAGAGAGAGTTCGATACTGCTAATCGAGATCATCAAGCTTTAGCTGATAGCATTAAAGAGCTTGAAAACAGAATTGCGCAGCAAGCTCAGCAACTTGATGCGCTAAAAAAAGGCCTGCCGGCTAAATTAGAGCGCCTAAATAAAGCGCAGAAGGCGCTAGAAGAAAAACAATTGGTACTTGATAAAGCCTGGGAAGAAAACAAAAAATAGTGATTATTTCGTTTTCTTCTTTTTATTAAGCTTACGCTTTTCGCGCCATTCAGCAATTCTTTGCCGTCGCATGACAATCGTTATCACCAAAATTGCCCAACCAAGCGCTAGCCAAGGCAAAGTACCAGCATAAATGCTAATCACAATCAAATGCGGAAATGCCGTGGTTAAAATCACAGGCAGTAGCGCTAAAATTAATCCAAGTAATATTAAAAGCATCGCTCTTATTTAGCTCTTTAAGTCTCTTTCCTCTGCAAAGCTCACTTGTATATTAAGCCCTTTCTTTCTTGGCTCATCAGCAATTTCTACGTTAGCCTGATGTAACTGTGCAATTTCCATCACGATAGATAAGCCCAACCCGCTACCTTCTTGACCAGTCCCCATGACTCTGTGAAAGCGCTCAAATACTTTTTCTCGTTCTGCTTTGGGAATGCCTGGGCCGTTATCAATTACACTTAAAACAATCTCACCAGCTTCTCGTTGGACTTTGACGGTGACTTTTCCACCAGCAGGCGTATAAAGCACAGCATTATCAACCAAGTTGTAGAGCATTTCTTTTAGGCGTTTGCTATCACCTAATACCATCGTTTTTTGAGAGTCTGCTTCAAAGCCAAGATCTAATCCTTTCTTAATCGCAGTTGGTACCATATCTGTTGTTACCTCTTGAGCGATTTTGTTAAGATTTACTGGGGTTAATGCCATGTTGTGAGAAGCATCTTGTTGGTTTCTTGCCAAACTGAGTAATTGCGTGATGGTATGCGATAAGCGCTCCATACTTGCGCTAACGCGCTCCAATAGCTGTTGATGCTGCTCAGGCTTGCTTTCTGACAATGCAAGTTCTAGTTGCGCCTGCGCGCCTGCCAAAGGGGTCCTAAGCTGATGTGCTGCATCTGCAATGAAGCGATTCTGCGCATTCAATACGCTTTCTAGCTGTCTCATTAATGAGTTGACTGAGTTGACGAGAATCATCACTTCTGTAGGCACGTCAGGTAATTCAATTGCGCTAAGGTCTAGATATGAGCGCTTTGATACAGCAGCTTGTAAGTCAAATAAAGGCTGCAATCCACGCTCTACGCCAAACCAAATAATAGCTATTGTGAATAGTACTAAGATTAATTGTGGCACGATAATGTCTATCAGTACATTGCTAGCTAACGCCTCTCGTTTATTTAATGTTTCTGCGACTTGTATGAAGACGGGAAGCTCAACACCATTTTTTTGGATATTCACCAGTGCAGTGACGATTCGCACATTCAGATTTTGAACTGTGCCATCTCGAAAATAAGGGTTTGTCGCTGGGTGGTTTGTTTGAGGCATTAGTCCTGCGTCATTGTTACCATTAAGGACTTTGCCAGTGGTATCAACAACATTATAAAAAATGACATCGGATTGGTCGTTTAATATGAACTGTTTTTCATTTTTTGGTAGCGACAAATTCTCAATTGAATCATCTGATTTTTGGATTAATTGGTAGATGGAATAAGCCGAATCGTACAATGCATTATCAAATGCATCCCGCTGTTCAACAATTGCAAACCGAAACAAAATCGATGAGACAATTAAAATTAAAATGAGCAACGGGGGTACTAACAACAGCAACAGCTTTTTGCGTAACGACGAGTAAGTTTTTTTCATATTAAGCTTGTGCCTTTTGAAGCAAATAACCAAGTCCGCGGATTGTCAGTACATTAATGCCGATAGGCTCTAGTTTTTTGCGAATACGGTGAATGTAGACCTCAATCGCATTGTTGCCAACACCTTCATCCCACTTGCATAAGGCTTCCACAATAGACTCTTTGCTCACTACGCGCCCAACACGTGAAAGTAGCATTTCTAGAACGCCAAATTCACGCGGCGATAGCATCACCTGTTCACCATTAACAGTGAGCATTTTGTCAGTGATATTAAGTACTAAAGGGCCATATTCAATGGTTGAGGCGAGTATCGAATTATTACGGCGGATTTGGGCGCGTAGACGTGCTTCTAGCTCAGGTAATTTGAATGGCTTGGTCAAATAATCGTCAGCGCCTAAATCTAAGCCTTTAACGCGGTCATCTAAATCATCGCGAGCAGTTAAAATAATCACCGGTGCCATGACCTTGCGCCCACGCATTCTTCTAAGCACTTCAAACCCGTCAATTTTAGGTAAACCTAAATCAAGAATTACGGCATCGTAGACATGGTCGTGCAAGGCTATATCAGCCTCGTAGCCGTCGTGCGCCCAGTTTACTGTGTAGCCAGCACGATTAAGTGAAGTGCTCATCGCATGACCAAGTGCGGCATCATCTTCAACTAACAGAATTTTCACATATCACCTTGAGTAGTGCTAATGTACTTATTCTACTTGGTTAAAATGGATACTTGAAGTCTAAAAATAAAAAAGGCCTACAGCGTAAACTGTAAGCCTTTTAATTATATGGTGCGCCCGAAGAGATTCGAACTCCTTACCCCTTGGTTCGTAGCTAATTATTAATCTAAATATCAATGATTCCATATGATTCCATATGATTCAGAATGATATGGGTTGATGTAAAATATTATTTTAATATCAGTTAGTTATAAATTATATTTTTGATGTTTTATAAATCGTATATTATCATATGACATCACAAAATATTAATTTTAATATGACCCTTGATATGACCCTAGGAGAGAGTTTTGGCCACTCATTACCCTGCAAATAAGAAAACAAATAAATGGACCATTTACGAGCTAAATGCAATTCCCGTTGAATGGAAAGGCGATAAACTCAATGATGGTGGTGGTTTGCGAGGGGAGGTCTTTGTGAACTCCAAAAATATAGTCTCAGTTAAATTTAAATATGGCTTTACTAGCAACGGCAAACAGGCCGCTTTTTACTGTGGAACTTATCCATTAATTACGTTGGATAAAATTCGCGAAAATCGTGATAAAGCGCGTGATTTAGTTAAGCATGGTATAGATCCGAGGATTAAAAAAATTGCTGATGAAATAGAAAGTCGCGAAGCAATTACTGAGACTCTTACTAGGGAGGAAAAAAGAAAAGCTGAAAGTTTAAGCGTTAAGGATATGTTTGATGTCTGGATTTCAGAGGGTGTTAAACGTAAAAATGACAATAAATATATTATTCAAACATTCAATAAGTACATAATTCCTGCTATCGGTTCAGTCGAGATTAGGAAACTTGAGGACCATCACTTATCGAAAATTTATAAGCAAATAGTTTCTGACGGAAAATGTACAACTGCTTTTGAGTTATCAAAGGACGTGAAACAGATGATGACTTGGTGCGAAAAACGGAAGCCATGGCGCTCCTTGATGGTTGAGGGTAATCCTTCTGATTTGGTTGAAATTAGCAAAATTCTTCCCCCAGATTTTACTAAGATAAGAGAGCGTGTTTTAAGTGTTGAGGAAATTAAGCGACTTAAAAATGCTCTAGATAACATATCTAAAAGCTATGACAATTCAATAAACAAGTACGAGTACGAGAGACCACTTAAAAAAGAAGTCCAGCATGCTATGTGGATTTGTTTAAGCACATTATGCCGTATTGGAGAATTATTGAAATCAGAGTGGGCTCATATTAATTTTGGGCAGCGAACTTGGTTTATTCCTGCGGCTAATACAAAAAAAGTTGGTAAGAGCAAACAGACAGACCATTTGATTTACTTATCAGATTTCGCTTTGGATCAATTCAAGTCTTTAAAAGCGCTTACTGGAGATAGCCAATGGATTTTCCCAGCCAGATATAAAGAGGGGCATGTTTGCGATAAGTCAGCCAGTAAGCAAGTAGGAGACAGGCAGGTTAAATTTAAAAGTCGCACAAAAAAACTAAAGTTTCGAGTTGAAAATAACAGTTTAGTTGTTGGTGATGAGGAATGGACGCCGCATGACTTGAGAACTACAGGCGCAACTCTTATGCAGAGTATTCTTGGTTTAGAAAATGGCATTCTTGTAACTAAGTTATGTTTGCACCATAAAGTGGTTACGGGCTCTGCCCAACATTATCTGTTTGCAGACTATGCAGACGCTATGCGTGATGCATGGCAAAGACTAGGTAATAAGTTGACGAAAATTCTTAATTCTAATTGAGTAGTCATATAATTTTCCATTTAAAATCATATGGTTTCCATAACCACCAAATGCATCGCTATGCTTCCTTATGTATTTAACTTACACAAGGAAACGTCGTATGAAACTTAAATCTCCGTTCACGCCTTCAGAGGTGCTAACTTCTTTTGATGCTCTCCCCAATATATCTAATGTTCGTTTACCAGTCGTGATGGGGCTCTATGGCATATCTTCGGCCTCAGTTTGGAGAAATGTTAAGAATGGCAATATTCCTAAACCGCGCAAACTAACAAGTCGAACAACTGTTTGGAATGTTGGCGAGCTTCGGGATGCTTTGACAATCGCTAAAGGGGGTGAATAATGGCGTCCGATGGCTTATTTAGGATGAAGTCAATCAAAGGCCCTAACGGCATATTGGTTGCAATGAGACATAACAAAAGAGAGTTGCAAACTGAACGTGGTGCACGTGACAACATTGACCCATTGAAATCACACTTAAATTACTCATTATTTGGCTTAAAGACAGCAGAAGAGATTAATCGATACTCCAAAATTCAAATGATCAATGCTGGCATAGACAAGCCACGAAAAAATGCAGTTTATGCTGTCGAAATTGTTTTTAGCTTACCGATAAGTTGGCACTCTCAAGATACAAGATCTTTTTTTGAAGATTGCCGTGAATGGCTAGTAAAAGCTTTTCCAGCCGAATTAATTTCTTTCGAAGTTCATTTGGATGAAAGCGCCCCCCACGCCCATGCTTTGATCTTGCCGATCATTGATGGCAGGCTTCAAGGTAGCGCTTTGAAAGGGGGTATAGCAAACATCAATCGCTTACAAGCTGACTTTCTCAATGCGGTTGCGAGGCATTATGGATTGAGGATGGGTAGTAGAAAAAAATTGTCTTTCAATGATCAGGAAAATTTAGCAAAAAAGGTTCTAAATGGCCTAGCAAATGATCCAGTAATGAAGTCGTCCGTCTGGGCGATATTACGTGATGCGATTGCAAGTAATCCCCTCCCCTATGCCCAGTTGCTTAACATTCAGCCCTCACTTAATCGCGGTAATGGAAAGTCATTTGTTGCCATCATGACTTCTAAGGGCAAGGGAAAACCCTACATAGGCAATGAGAGGGTTAATTAAGATTCCCTATCCTGTGTATAGGGTTTCAGATTCTCACAACATTTGAAAGCTCATTTGAAATGGTGACTAAAAACATTTTTCAGGTAATAAGTACTTCAAAAGATTTATTATGGATTTTAAGCTTGTGGGTATACAGCTTGCAAACAAGAGAAAATCAAGGTTAAGTTAGATTGATGACACCAAAGCAGCGAAAATTCGTAGATGAATATTTGATAGATCTCAACGCTACTCAAGCGTCTATCCGTGCCGGTTATAGTAAGAATACTGCTGGTCAGATAGGTGAGCAGAACTTGAAAAAACTTGATATTCGGAAGGCTATTGAAGAGGGCGTGCTGGAAGCACGACAAAGGGCTCAAACAACCCTGGATGATATTCTTAATGAACTAGATGAGAATAGACGATCTGCCTTGATGGCTGAAACTCCTCAGTCAAGTGCAGCCACAGCAGCAACGATGGCTAAAGCTAAGTTGCTTGGATTTGTTGTTGATAAGGTTTTACTTAAAGTTGAAGATGAAGCTGAGTTAATTCTTCAACGCAGAAAGACATGCTTTGTTGACGCTTAGACTTGTTGGCGTTCCTGAAAAACTATAAATACTAAATTGTCAGTAGATAAAAAGTTTTATCTACCATCTGTCGCCAAAAAGGCAATCGTAAACCGATGCTGGTATGAGTGGGTGCACAAAGTCATCATCATCCCATCTTGGATCATCATCAGGAAAATCAAAATCAGTCATCCAAATAGATGGGATTTTCTCATTAGCTAATTCCTTAGTGAGATATGTAAATCCAGCTTCATTAAGTGCTGAGTTGATACACTGACTATATTTCTTCCAGCTCCCATCTGGCTCTCTTCGACAATCAGCGTCCCAATAGCCATTTTCACCTTTAGGCAACCAATGATTAAAGTAATGGCAATAGTAGTCTGCAATACGGCTGATTTTTAGTATAAAAACTGGGTATGGTTTTTGATTGTTGGCATTAAACCACGCCAATTTCTTCTCATTATCCATTTGACCAGTCCAAGTCCTAAATTCAGGATGGTCTAGTTGTGTAAAGTAATAACAGGAGCTGATATATATACTGGAGCTGGAAAGAGCTAAAGGAAGCTCTGCCAAAACGGATTTTAAGGCAATGTTGATTCTGTTTTGCTGTTCTGAGGATTTGAGGGCATCTTCATTAAGCTCATCGATATTGCCGGTGGGATAAGCGGCTCTGATTTTGTTGATTAGGGTATCGTTAGTAAACTCTCTTTTTTGGCAAGAAATTAGATTGGTTTAAGATTTTAGGCTGTTAGAAAATATCTTGTAAACTTGAAAAGAGCTCAGCAGGGCAATTCTAGCCAGCCTAGATTTAAGCTAGAATCACTCCACCCATATCCTACAACAACCTTACTAGTCTATGATCATTGAGGCTATAGATCAACAATCGTTAGTGATAACCTGAAGTAGTAGTTTTATCGCTGGGTGGCTATTGTTGTTTATATATAAGCTTTAAAAGCGAGAGCATGTTACTGATGAATCTGAAAACTCACATTTATCTCTTACGGAAGCTTGGTTGCCCCAAAGAAATCTAATTTTTTCACCATCTGATAGAGTACCAAAACCTGTTCCGCCAAACTCATTATTCTTAGTAAAAATAAACTTACCTGTTCTCCCATCGTTGCAATGAAATTCACCTTCACCAGAAACTAACGAGGTTTTCCTTGTTAATGTGCCATTGCAATCAATTCCTGATTGACTTGTGATGTGGAGAGTTCCTGTTCCACTCATTGAGGCTGTAGCCTCGCCCATGAAATCATCTTTTGATTTTGAAAATTGGCCAACTACTGGTTGCGTAACTGAACATGCCTCTAAGATTAGCGTTAAAAAAATAAGAATAAAAAACTTCATTTAGCCCCCTTAGTTGAAAGATTTTTGCCCGCATGATTTACAGTAAGTGTTTGGGCACTGAGATTTTCCAAAGAGCCCATCTGGATCCAAACTTTTATCCTCAACAAATTGCCCTTCAAAAACAATTCTGCAAATGACGCCACCTAAAATAAACGAAACAATTAGTAGCGGAATGACTACAAAATCGTTGTGAATTTCAAACGACCTAAGAATGTGGGCTGTCGCAAACATCAATATCGCAGCACCAATCCAAAACCATGCCATTTGTTTTTCGTGATATGCACGTGATGACAAAATCCCTTTATGCTCATCATGCATGACCCTAATCGCTATAGCGTGAATTATTGCTTTATCCTCAATTTCATCCATATGACTACAAATTTTCAAACTGATTAGAATCTCAATTCTACGTTTATCGTAGAGAATTCACAAAGAAATTCTACGAATATCGAAGCATGATAAAAAATGCTTCTAGTTCTAGTTTGTTGGGTAGGCGTCTCAGAGATGCGAGGCTAGCTGCTGGAATTCCTCAAGATAAGTTAGGTGTCCTGATTGGGCTAGATGAAAGTTGTAGTAGTGCCAGGATAAGCCGATATGAAAGTGGCATTCATTCCCCATCATTTAACACTGTTGAGAAGATTGCTAAAGTTTTGAACTTACCAGCATCATATTTCTATTGTGCTGATGATTCGTTGGCTGAAATTACCCAGTCATACTATAAAGCTTCGCCAGAAGCCAGATTGAGGTTATTAAATTTTGCAATCGAACTAACTCAAACTAAGTAATCAAAATGTTAGATTAAAACCGTTTACCTAGGCTTTCGAGGGTTATGTGAACTTGTTTTTCATCTCGTTGATTTTCTTTTAAAAACTCTCTTAATGTCTTATCACTTTTGCTTTGGTTGCAAGGCGGGCAAATAAAGACCATGTTGTTACTTGTTGATAATCCTCCGTGAGCTAACGGATAAATATGGTCTGCGTGTGCATTTTCTATATATAGCTCTTGTCCGCAATATGGACAAAAAGGATGTCGAGTTAGCTGATTTTTTATATTGTTGCGTATAGATTTGCCTAAATCACGCTGTTTCCCATCGTAAGCTTTTGCCTTAGCTTTCAAATTTTCATTTTTTTGTCCCTTCTTTCTAAGTGCTTCTTGTTTTAGCTCTATAGCAGAATCAAGTAAAGCTTCATTTATTTTTAATGCATCAAAACTATGCACTTTTGCGCCTTCTTTTATTTTAAAAGTACTGTTTGGTGCTGGGGGTTTTGTGGGAGGACTGGCATTCTTCAGGACTTGCTTTTCATGTTCGGCTTTGTATAGAGGTGCGAACTCTTGCTCAAAGGACTCTATTTTAAGAATTAATGGTTTAGATACTGCATCGTACTTAACATGTCTCCATTCAACAATGTGCTCCTTGGATCTAACTAACGAGCCAATGAGGCCTTCTTTATAGCTTGTGAGAGCAGCATATAATTCTTTTAGCCTCCCTGTAGGGGTTTAGCTTATCTTCAAGCAGATTAATTTGTTTGGTTAATGTAAGTTCTTTGTATTTCTTTAATTCATGAAACTTATACAACTCATCTTCATGCTCTTGAAGTGCGTATTTATGCATTTTCAATTTTGAGTGAAATTGACTTAATTGCTTTTTGACTTTTAGCAACGTTGCTAACGGTCTCTTATCAAAATGGCTTGATAACATTTATGGAATTTCTCTCGCTATTAATAGCATTATTATTTATACAGTTACAGTCCGATTGTAGCAGTAGATAAAAATTTGTTTGATAAAAAATGATCAAAAGATAAAGCCCTATAAATGCATCTTAAGTGGGAGCATAAAAGATAAAAGCATGAAGGCTGCCACTTGTATTAATTTATAGTTTTTCATAATGGTATGATCTAAAAAAGCATCTATCAGTGAGTTTTCTTCTTTGTGAAAAAGGGAGTTCCTAATGGCGGAAATAATAACCTGGCTATCAGGTAAGGATGAGTTGCATAAACTAAAGAGCCTAAAACTCACAAAAGTTATCATTATCAAAGTTTCTTATATTACCCAAGAAAGAAATGAATGGACTACCTGGCATGGCGATACCGATGTTGTTCGTAGATATAAGCAGAATGTCTATCTGTCTGACGATGAAGTAAAAAGTGCGGTTGAGAAACTTAGAACGCCCGGCACTTACTTCTCAATTGATGAAGCTCCTGCCTTTTTATTTATTAGCGATGATATAGGGTACTTAGTTACAGAATTTTATACAGACAATCCATTGCATGATTTGCATTCTGAGGAAAAGTCCTGGGTAAGCTGTAAAAATATATTAGATGTTGATAGCTTGATTCCAGAAAGTCGTTTTAGATTTAAATATCTAATTAGAGGCTTGGGCCAGCCGCCACGTGCTTGCACTAACGATGAAGTCTTCTACCATATGACATCTTCTTCCGGAGGTAAAAAAAATGGTTTAGCCTGGGCATTAAAGCCAAGACCAATAGATATAAAAAAGTATCTTCAGCATGCCAGAATTATTAATGAAGCAATACAAGGGTCAAATGTTGGATCAATAGTCGGAGATGGGGTTAGTGAAAATCAGCCTACTCAGGCTGCACAACTTCTAAACGTTAAATTACCTTCGTCTCAAAGTCTTAATTATTGCTTAAATAAGATTATGGCTGAATATCTTCGGGCTAAAGAGGATGATTTTTCTAAACATCAGTTAGCGAATTTCATTCGGAACGAACTAACTAATTCTGTTGCTGAGGCTTCAGAGCAGCTTGAGAAATACCTATTCAAAGGTAGTGCTGGTCAAGGCAATTGGGCTAGAGGTCCTTGGGTAGCAGTTTTTAATCCCGACATAACAAGTTCAGCTCAAAGGGGCTATTACCCAGTTTATTTGTTTAGAGAGGATATGGCTGGCGTTTATTTAAGCTTGAATCAAGCAATGACTGAGCAAAAAGAGCTGTACAAGTCTGATGCTAAAACTGCGTTGAAAGCCAAAGCTGAGAACTTCAGAGCAATGCTTGGACCAAAAACTGGTGGCTTTAATGTTAATGAGATAGATTTGAATCCAAGTGCGCCATCCAATGATACTGCTTATTATGAGTCGGGAAATATTGTTGCTAAATATTACCCCAGAGATTCAATACCCAATGACGAATTTTTGAAAAAAGATCTTATTCAAGTGCTGTCTTTATATGATGCTCTTCTTTATGGGGAAGCGGCTTCTGAGTCAGAAACAATTATTGATGGTGATGAGCCGGAGAATATGCATTATGAAGATGCAGGTAAGCTAAGGTTGCATAAGCGAATTGAAAGAAATCCCAAGTTAGCTCAAGCAGCAAAAAAGATATTGGGGTGTGTTTGTCAGGTGTGTGGTCTTGATTTTGAAAAGAGGTATGGAATTATTGGCAAGGATTATATTGAGGCACATCACCTGGAACCAATATCAGAGCTAAAGGGGAAAAAAGTTAGAAGGGATCCAGGGTCTGACTTTGCTGTTCTATGCTCTAACTGCCATAGGATGATTCATAAGTCTTCGTTTGTTGGAGACGTTCAGGCTTTTAAGAAAAAACACTTTAAGGGATAGTTTTGCATTATCCAAGTTAGTGGTTGGTTATGTTTATAGTAACTATATGATTTATTTGTTGAATAGATCTTTTTCCATTTTGAGATGTGATAGAACAATTGATATTAATTAGGCCCAATATGGTAAATACTCAGCAAACTTATTACCACTGCCGCTATCTTTTCGTTTAATTCTTCCTGCAGAAACGGCATCACTAATTAGATTGGTAATTTGATTTCTCTGCTTTTCATGAAGTTTAAAACGCTCTCTTAGAGTGGAGTTAGTCATAGTCTGGCTGGATAAAAATAGTATGACTGCATGCTGATAACACGCTTCAATTCTTTCGCTAACAGACATATCGGAAAACTTACGAGGTGCATATAAAGTTACACGGAATGAGTTTTCTAATGCAGTAAATAAAATTGGAGGTAAGCCGAACAACTCTACAGATTGGATAACTTTTTGAAACCCTGTGCCGCGCTCTTCGCAGATTCTGAAACGTCTGAATGAGGAAGCCAAGATTTCATTGCGTGATTCGGGCGTAGTTCCAATTAATCGGTCAGGTTTTTTTCCAGGGAGCAATGTCCCTGGGTTGGTGAATTCTATCCTATCGTCAAAAATTTCAACCATTGGTCCTGCACCGCTAATACTAAAATCTTGATGAATTAAGGAATTTGCAATCAATTCACGAAGTGCTATTTCTGGATATATACTAACTTGCTGCCTTAGTGACTGTTGGATAATTTCTGAATGTGGCAATATGCGTTTCAGATAATTAATTAGCCCTTCGAAGCCAGCAGCGTAACCCTTCTGGCCTAATAATTCATCAATAGTGTTTACTTTGTTTTTTCCGCTATATCGAATTACTCTGATGCGCTTGCGTTCTAATATTGGAAACTGATCTATTCTTTTTGCTGCCGCAATTGCGCCAAAGTTTGTCACATAATATCCACGTCCATCTGGAGTTAATAGTCTTTCATTTACTAACCATTCTGCTAGTTCACTAGTGTCAGTAGGTATTGGACGTTGTAAGAGGTTTGCTATTGTTTCTACATCTAAGGAATTAATAGCATCTTGTATGGACATTAAAGATGATGCTCTAAGCTCTTCCCACCTTGGAGTGGTGCTATGGATCATTAGTCCTCCAACATCAGCTCGTGATGCTTTACGTGTGGTACCCCCAGAGCGCACCCAGGCTTCTTCAATGGATTTTCCACGTCGATGAATCGGTTTGTTGGATTGTTCTGGAATGTGGACAATTAAAATCGGTTGATTCTCAAAATTTATTACAGCGTGATCAATCACTAGAGGGGGTTCAATTGAATCTCTTCCAAGATTTGCTAATCTATTTACGATTTCGGAAACGTTTTCTTTAAGAATGGGTTCAATATGCCCATCTTCATCTGCAATACCAAAAACTAAGTATCCTCCATTTGGGTTGTTTGCAAAGGCAATAAGATGTTCTATAAGTCTATCTTTATTGTCAGATAGCCTTACCTTCCAATCAAGCTCATTAGTTTCGTGGGGAACGGGATTTAAGCTTTCACGTAAGCTTGTTAATGCATTTGTTACCCAGTGTTTAGTTGACATGGTGATAGTAGCCAATTGATCTATATGATTTTTTCATTTTTTTCCGTTTTGAAATGTGATAAAAACGGAATATATTTAGTCGTCTTACACACTACATCGGAGGTTCAACTTTATGCCAGTTGTAATATATATTGGAATTGTAGCAGTAGATTGACGGGAAATATCAAAAGCTAATGGTGCGTATGACCCTCTATATGACCCTTGAGTATAAAAAAGACAAAAGGCCTACAGGGTTTAATCTGTAAGCCTTTGTTTTATATGGTGCGCCCGAAGAGATTCGAACTCCTGACCCCTTGGTTCGTAGCCAAGTACTCTATCCAGCTGAGCTACGGGCGCGTGAGGCGTGAATTATACGCGAAGTTGGGTTTATTTCCAGTAGAAAAAACTTAATTTAGCGATAAACAGCCATTATTTGGCGGAGAGCGAGGGATTCGAACCCTCGATACAGATTTAAGCCCGTATGCTTCCTTAGCAGGGAAGTGCCTTCGACCACTCGGCCAGCTCTCCGTTATGTTGCTGTGTTGCGAGGGCGTAATAATACTCGATTACGCCTTAAAAATCAATCTAAGCTTCTTCTAGCTCGAACGCTTTGTGAAGAACACGAACGGCGAGTTCCATGTATTTTTCATCGATGACAACAGCGATTTTAATCTCGCTGGTTGAAATCATTTGGATGTTAATGCCTTCTTCAGCAAGTGTGCGGAACATTTGGCTTGCGATACCAACGTGTGAACGCATGCCAACTCCAACGATAGACACTTTAGCGATTTTGTCATCACCACGGATTTCACGTGCGCCGATGTGGGCTTGCACTTGATTGAGAATGCCTAGTGCTTTTGTCATATCGTTTTTATGCACAGTGAAGGTGAAGTCTGTTGTGCCGTCTGCACCCATGTTTTGGATAATCATGTCGACGTCAATTTTTGCGTCTGCCACTGGGCCCAAAATTTGATATGCAATACCTGGTTTGTCTGGCACGCCTAGTACCATAATTTTGGCTTCGTCTCGGTTAAATGCGATGCCTGAGATGATTGGTTGTTCCATGTTGCTGTCCTTGTTTTCGGGATCTTCAAATGTAATGAGTGTACCTTCGCCGTCTTCTTCAAAGCTTGAGAGCACGCGTAGTTTAACTTTGTATTTGCCAGCAAATTCGACTGAGCGGATTTGCAACACTTTTGAACCTTGACTGGCTAGCTCAAGCATTTCTTCAAAAGTAATAGATTTTAGGCGTCGCGCCTCTGGCACTACGCGCGGGTCGGTTGTGTAAACGCCGTCAACATCAGTGTAGATTTGGCATTCGTCAGCTTTAAGAGCAGCAGCTAATGCGACGCCTGTTGTATCAGAACCGCCACGACCTAGCGTTGTGATGTTGCCGTTTTCATCCACGCCTTGAAAGCCAGCGACAACCACAACATTGCCAGCATCTAAGTCAGCGCGAATGCGATCTTCATCAATACGAAGAATACGTGCTTTGGTGTGTGCATTGTCTGTCACGATGCGCACTTGTGAGCCTGTGTAGCTTTTTGCTTTAAGCCCAAGCTCCATCAATGCCATGGCAGTTAGGCCAATAGTCACTTGCTCGCCAGTGGCGACCATTACGTCTAATTCACGTGGGTCTGGCTCTGGCATAATTTCTTTCGCCAAATTGATCAGACGATTGGTTTCGCCTGACATGGCGGAAACCACAACGACTATTTGATGGCCGAGTGCTTTGAAACGTGCCACGCGACGCGCTAAGTTTTTAATGCGATCTGGGCTACCAACTGAGGTGCCACCGTATTTTTGAACAATGAGTGCCATAATGTTTACTGTTTAAGGTTAGTTAAGTTTTTGTTGAACCCACGCTTGCACGCTTGCAAGTGCTTGAGGTAATTGGCTAGGATCTGTGCCGCCAGCCATTGCCATGTCTGGCTTGCCACCGCCTTTGCCGCCAACTTGGTTAGCTACATGGTTGACCAAGTCGCCTGCTTTTAGTCTCGCGATGACATCTTGCGTTACTCCAGCCGCAATGCTGACTTTGCCATCAGCTACGCTCGCCAACACGATTGCTGCTGATTTTAGTTTATCTTTAAGCTTGTCCATCGTCTCGCGCAAAGCATTTGCATCAGCGCCTTCTAAAGTTGCAGCAAGTACTTTAATGCCGCTAATTTCTACTGCTTGATCTGCAAGATCATCGCCTTGTGATGAAGCCAATTTGGATTTCAATCGGGCAAGTTCTTTTTCGAGAGATTTTTGTGAATCAAGTAATTGCGTTATTTTCTTGCCTAGCTCGTTAGCTGGTGTTTTAAGCTCTGAAGCAAGATGGCTAACTAAGCTTTGTTGGTTCTGCACTAATTTTAATGCGTTTACACCAGACGTCGCCTCTAGCCGACGAACACCGGCGGCTACGCCACTTTCAGCAGTGATTTTGAATAGGCCGATATCACCAGTGCGGCTAACGTGCGTGCCGCCACAAAGTTCGCGTGATGAGCCAATATCTAATACACGCACTTCATCACCATATTTTTCGCCAAACAGCATCATGGCGCCAGTTTTTTGTGCAGATTCAATATCCATGACACGTGCCTGTGTTGCTTCATTGGCAAGGATTTCAGCGTTGACAATATTTTCGACTTGGCTGATTTCTTCATCTGTCATCGGTGCGTTGTGAACAAAGTCAAAGCGTGTTTTGTCAGTATCCACTAATGAGCCTTTTTGTTGCACATGCTCACCCAACACTTCACGCAATGCTTTGTGCATTAAGTGAGTTGCGGAGTGGTTGCGCATGGTGCTAGCCCTGGCGTTTTTATTCACGCGGGCTTGAAGGCTGTCGCCCACTGCAAGCTTGCCTGTGGTGAGCACGCCATGATGACCGAAAACTGCCGCTTGAATTTTGAGGGTATCTTCAACGCTGAAAATGCCATCACTAGCTTTTAAATCACCACAGTCGCCAATTTGACCGCCAGACTCGGCGTAGAAAGGCGTTTTATCTAAAACGACAATACCTAAGTCGCCTTCATTTAGTGAGTTTACCGCTGAGCCATCTTTATAAAGCGCTAACACTTTAGCTTCTGTTGAAAGTTCATCGTAGCCACGGAAATTTGTGGATGCGCCATTATATTCAACGTTGGAGGCCATTTTGAATTTGCCAGCGGAGCGAGCTTGTTCTTTTTGGCGTGACATTGCTGCATCAAATGCGGCTGAGTCAACCATCACACCACGCTCGCGGCAAACGTCTGCTGTGAGATCCAGTGGGAATCCGTAAGTGTCGTGTAATTTAAATGCTGTTTCGCCGTTAAAGGTCGTGTTTCCCGCTTTTGCCATTTCTGCCAATTCGGCCTCTAAAATCGTCATGCCATTTTCAATGGTTTCAAAGAAGCGGTCTTCTTCTTGCTTGAGCACTTCAGATACGCGTGTTTGAGCACTCAAAAGTTCAGGGTAGGCTTCGCCCATTTCGGCCACTAGATCTGGCAACATTTTATGGAAGAATGCGGCGCGCGCACCTAGTTTGTAACCGTGACGAATTGCGCGTCGGATGATGCGGCGAAGTACATAGCCGCGACCTTCATTGCCTGGAATCACCCCGTCTGCAATTAAGAAGCTACAAGCGCGGATGTGGTCAGCGAGCACTTTAAGTGACGGGTTTTCTAAATCGGTTGTTTTTGTTTCGCGTGCTGCTGCTTTAATCAGTGTTTGGAATAAGTCGATTTCGTAGTTAGCGTGTACGTGTTGAAGTACCGCAGAAATACGCTCTAAGCCCATGCCTGTGTCTACAGAAGGCTTAGGAAGTGGATGCATTATCCCTGCTTCATCTCGGTTAAACTGCATGAACACGTTGTTCCAAATTTCAATGAAACGGTCACCGTCTTCATCTGGGCTACCTGGAGGACCGCCCCAAATATGTTCGCCGTGGTCATAGAAGATTTCAGTGCATGGACCACAAGGACCAGTGTCTCCCATCATCCAGAAATTGTCTGATGCGTAGCGAGCGCCTTTGTTATCGCCAATGCGGATAATACGTTCAGTTGGTACGCCAATTTCTTTTGCCCAAATGTCGTAAGCTTCGTCGTCTTCTGCATAGACAGTGACGGTGAGTTTATCTTTAGGCAGCTTGTAAACTTCAGTCAACAATTCCCATGCGTATTTGATGGCATCGCGCTTGAAGTAATCACCAAAGCTGAAATTGCCCAGCATTTCGAAGAATGTGTGATGGCGAGCAGTGTAGCCAACGTTTTCTAAGTCATTGTGTTTGCCACCAGCGCGCACACACTTTTGGCTCGTGGTTGCGCGTGTGTATGGACGTTTGTCAAAGCCCAAAAACACATCTTTAAATTGGTTCATGCCTGCGTTGGTAAATAGCAGGGTTGGGTCGCCGTGCGGCACCAAAGAGCTAGAGGCAACCACTTGGTGACCTTTAGACGCGAAAAAGTCTAAGAATTGTTGTCTGATTTCTTTAACAGATACTTTTTTACTCATTCAATTAGCCTATTTATTTTCTTAGGTGACGGCAATGCTAAATTTCGTCTTCTTGCTCATTAATAACTTTTTTGATTATCTCAAAACCAAAGCCGCGGCTTTGTAAAAATCGTGCTTGTTTTGCCCATTCTTCTCTTGAAATTGGTGGCGCATGATACTTTTTACGCCATACTGCTATCGCATTTGCTAGCTCGTTTTCTTTTACATCTTGCACTGCTTCGGAGATAAGCTCATCAGAAACGCCTTTTTCTCGTAGCTCATGTGCGATGCGCGCACTTCCGAATTTCGATTTACGTGCATGCAGAATTTGTTCAGTAAATCTGGTATCTGAGACCCAATTACGTTTTTTGAAATCCTCCAGTATTTCGGGGATTTCTTCTGTATCTAATTCATATTGTCTTGCGACAGTGGTAAGTTTTTGAGCAAGTTCCGCCACGCTGTATTCACGCTTGGCTAGATAGTCTAGTCCACGTTGGCGCAGTGAAACTTGCGGTTTTGTTTTTTCCTTAATCGGCTGCGTCATCTGGGCTAATCGTCTTCACGATAGCGTCTAGATTGCCTTTTGCGTTCGCACGAATTTTGGCATCGATTTCATCAGCCACTTCTGGATGCTCTTTTAAGTATTCGCGTGAATTGTCTTTACCTTGGCCAATTTTTTCACCGTTGTAACTATACCAAGCCCCTGCTTTTTCAACGATTTTAAGGTCTGAACCTAATTCTAAAATCTCGCCTTCTCGTGAAATCCCTTCACCGTACAAGATATCAAATTCAGCTTGTTTAAATGGTGGCGCGACTTTGTTCTTCACAATCTTAACGCGGGTTTCAGAGCCAATGACTTCATCTCCCTTCTTGATTGCTCCAGTACGACGGATGTCCAAGCGAACGGAAGCATAAAATTTAAGTGCGTTACCGCCAGTTGTTGTTTCTGGGTTGCCGAACATTACGCCAATTTTCATACGGATTTGGTTGATGAAAATGACCATGGTGTTGGTGCGTTTGATATTTCCTGTAAGCTTACGTAGCGCTTGGCTCATTAAACGGGCTTGCAAGCCCATGTGTGAGTCGCCCATTTCACCCTCAATTTCGGCTTTTGGAACAAGCGCTGCAACTGAGTCGACAACAACAATATCAACAGAGCCTGAGCGGACAAGCATGTCTGCAATTTCTAAAGCTTGCTCGCCTGTATCTGGTTGCGAGATTAAAAGCTCGCCTACATTAACGCCAAGCTTTTGTGCGTATTGTGGGTCTAATGCATGTTCAGCATCGATAAATGCGGCAGTGCCGCCTAATTTTTGCATCTGTGCAATCACAGATAGGGTGAGTGTGGTTTTGCCAGAAGATTCAGGACCATAGATTTCAATTACTCGGCCGCGAGGTAAGCCACCAATACCAAGTGCAATATCAAGGCCAAGCGAGCCTGTTGAAACAGCTTGAATGTCTTCAGCGACTTCGGTGTCGCCTAAGCGCATGATAGAGCCTTTGCCGAATTGCTTCTCGATTTGCGAAAGTGCTGCTGCCAGTGCTTTGCTTTTGTTGTCGTCCATGTTGTCCTCTGGTTTTATCTTGATGAGTTTAGGCTTTTTTATGCCATAAAAAGTGCTAAAAAAGTCTTCAAATCAATACTGTAATTATTCCACAAATCAGGACCAAAGGTAAGGCTAAGACCAGGACTAATTGCCGTTGATTCGTTATTTTGAAGCGCTTTTTAGCGTTGTTTTTTGATTTTAGCAAACCATTGTACGAACGTACACTATTAATTTAAAATAATGTTGGATTGATTATTATCAAAGACTTTAGCTGAGTAAGTCTTTGAGCCCGATTAGCACAGCGATCGTTGATTGCTCTCGTATTTGCTCGCGATTACCTTGGAATAAGAAGGTTTTGCTGATAGAGGGAAAGTCGTCGCTGGTCCATGCAAAGCAAACTGTGCCGACAGGTTTTAAGGGTGTGCCGCCATCTGGTCCTGCGATACCTGTGACACTAGCCGCGATAGTTGCTCTGCCTTGTTGAAGCGCGCCAATCGCCATTTCCATTGCGACTTGTTCGCTCACTGCCCCGTATTTCGTGAGTGAGGCTTTTGGCACGTTGAGTAAATCTTCTTTGGCTTGGTTGCTATAAGTTACCAAGCCGCTATCAAACCAAACCGAGCTTCCTACTGTATTGGTAATAAGCGCAGAGATTAGCCCGCCAGTGCATGACTCAGCCAAGGTGAGTACCTGCTTCTTCGCAATCAGAAGCTCACCTACATTTTTTGACAATGCTTTTAATTCAGGGCTAAACATAGTATTTTAAGACTGACTATGGCGTAAATGGCAGCGAGTAGGTCGTCAAACATTACGCCAAAGCCACCTTTGAGTTTTGCGTCGCATTGATGGATGGGCGCTGGCTTCCAAATATCAAACAGTCGGAAAAGAACAAAGGCGAGACACCACCATAGCGGACTTGCCGGCGTGAATTTGAGCACGAGCATCATGGCGACAATTTCATCCCATACAATACTGCCGTGATCTGACACACCTAAAGCGTTGCCTGTCTTTGTGCACAGCGGGATTCCCGCTAAAAATAAGACGGTGAGCGTGATGAAGTGCGTTGATTCTGGCGTGAATGTGAGTAGCCAAAATAGAGGTAGGCCAATCAGGGTGCCAGCGGTACCTGGTGCTTTTGGCGACAATCCTGTTCCAAAGCCTAATGCAATAAAGTGGCTAGGGTGGCGCATTAAAAACTGCAGGCTTGGCGTATTTTTTTTAGCTGAAATGATCATAGCCTGAGGTTTTTAATTTGATGGGTTGATGATTTATATCATAAAGATTTAGATTGGTTTCTTGCGTCGTTTCACCAATCACTGAAAGTTTTAAATTCAGTTTTTTGCCGATGGCCAAAATCGTATCATGTTGAGATGTTGATGCGGTAAAGCATAACTCATAATCATCGCCGCCAGCTAAGCATAGGCTTTGAAGTGTTTTAACATCAATCTCGTTGATAATATTAACGTGTGGAATTTGTTCCCAATATAGATTAGCGCCTAAGTTTGAACGTTCTAAAATATGCCCTAAATCGGCTAAGATTCCGTCTGAAATGTCGATGGCGCTATGTGCAATTTCTTTTAGTGCCAGACCTAACGTCACTCTCGGTTGAGGCGCTTGAAGTGCATCAATGCAGGTTTGCTTTTCAGTAGCAGTTAAAGTGTTTTCAGGCAGTTTGTTTTGCAGTTGCGCTAAGCCTAGCGCCGCTTCACCCAATGTCCCAGAGACCCAAATTTCGTCATTAGCTTTTGCACTATCTCGGCGAAGTGCTTTGCCAATCGGCACTTCACCCATGATTTGCACACTAATGTTGAGCGGGCCGCGCGTAGTGTCGCCACCAATGAGGCTAACACCATGTTCATCGGCACAAGCAAAAAAACCACGTGAAAACTCAGCTAACCAAGCTTCATCAATGTTCGGCAAGGCAATCGCAAGCGTTGCCCATTTTGGTGTTGCGCCCATGGCCGCCATGTCTGAAATGTTGACAGCCAGCGATTTCCACCCAACAAAATAAGCAGGGCAATCTTCTAGAAAATGGGTACCAGCCACTGACATATCTGCGGAAATTGCCAGCTGATGCCCTGCGCTGATTTGAATAAGCGCGGCATCATCCCCCACGCTCAAGTCAGCATTCTGGATTGGGCGCGTGAAGTATTTGTCGACAATGTTGAATTCGGTTGGCATCAGTGAATTGGGCGTTACGCGCCCATTAGAAAAGGTTTTGCCAGCAATAAAAACGCACAAATACCAATGATATTGATTGTTGTCGCTGTACCAAAAATTCTCAATCTAAAGTCTTCATTCGCTTGGCTTACCCCATAGGCATGAATAATTCGCGCTGTCACCAGCGCGATACATAAGCCATGGATGATCCACTGTGAGTATGACTGAATTTCAAGCAGGGAAATGAGCAAAAGTGTAAACGGCACGTATTCTGAAAAATTAGCGTGCACGCGTGCTGCTCTTAATATGCTTTTTTCCCCACCATCCCCAATGGCCACTTTGTTTTCGCGCCTTGTTTTAATGGTTCTGACAGAAAGCACAATAAAGAGTAATGCTAATATTGCAGCATAGTATGGGGTAATGTTTAGTTGCATAGCGATCTCTATCTCTTATACCTTGGCGGCTGACTTCGGTCTAAATGCTTGAACAATCGCGGCATTTGTTTCAATGTATGGCGCGCCTATTAAGTCCAAACAATAAGGCACCGCGGCAAAAATGCCATGCACCGTTTGATTGCCATTTTCATCTTTTAATCCCTCTAGCGTTTGAGCGATGGCTTTAGGCTGTCCGGGCAAATTAATAATGAGGCTCTGCTTGCGTATTACAGCGACTTGGCGCGACAAAATAGCCGTTGGGACAAAGTTTAAGCTGATTTGACGCATCTGCTCTCCAAAGCCTGGCATTTCTCTATCAGCTACGGCAAGCGTGGCTTCTGGGGTGACATCTCGAATCGCTGGTCCTGTGCCGCCCGTGGTTAAAATCAAATTACAGCCCTCGTCGTCTACAAGCTGTTTCAATGTGAACTCAATTTCAGATTTTTCATCGGGAATTAGACGTGTTACTGCTTGCCAAGGAGTGATGAGAGCTTTGCTAAGCCACTCTTGTAAGTGTGGCAAGCCAAGATCTTGATATGTGCCTGATGAGGCGCGGTCGCTAATTGAAACAAGGCCGATTTTAATTGTTTGTGCTGACATTTGAATTATTTTGATGGTCTGATGGTCAGAGTTAAACATTCTATTCTAAAGTTAAATCATCCCATATTATGAGTGAAAGTTGTCATCCTCTTTTATTGGCTTGCTTAAAGCGATTATTTAAAAAGGAAACATCATGCGTTTATTGCGTTACAGCTTGTTAGGCCTCATTTTTGCCGCCAATGTTTCAGTCGTTAATCTAGCTGCGGCTGAAGATGCGCAGTCCCTTGAGGCGATTGTGGCGAATGAAAATTTCTTTATTAGTTCTTTTGTTGAGTCTAAGCCAAGTAATGCTAAACGAATTGTGTCTGATGCGGTGCCAAAAATATATGCAGGTACAGATAAAATCGCAGATAAGCATCGCATGGAGGAGCGGGGCTTTGAGTTGATTGGTTACTCCGACTTCAAAGCGGGAAGTATTGCACCAGAGCTTGCCTTGCCACAGGCGCAAAAAGTGCATGCCGACTTAGTGTTGGTTTATAGCGAGCGCGCAGACCAAGTCTCGGCAAGTGCAAGAATTCAGCAATTGCGAGAGGCTAAAAAAACAGGCCAAGCCCCCATCGAAGCTGGTGCTAGTTATGCATACTTCGCCTCTTATTGGGCCAAGTTGGCTAAACCTTCATTGGGAGTTCACGTGAAAGTGCCAGAAAAAGGAGATGATTCAGAGGGGCTGAAGGTCTTGGTAGTGCTTGATGGCTCTGCCGCTGAAAAAGCAGGTTTACTTAAGGATGATTACTTAATCAGTATTGGCGATGTTCAGCTGGTGACGGTCGCTGATTTATCAAAAGCAGTGAATCAGTATTCAGGTAAAACAGTGGATATGGCTTATGTGAGGAATCGCATGCACCAAGAAAGTCAAGTCAGTTTTGATTAAACGCTGATGACATTAGCTTTCGTCGACACTCTCTTCGCTTGAATCCCCAGTTTGGGATTCAGCCGTTATTTCTCTTAGCAACTTAAATAGCTCGCGGCTACTTTTTGGCGGCTTGTTCGCTGAAGCCTCACGGCGAGCATTGCGAATTAATGTGCGAATTTGTTGGCTATCCACATTGGGGTATTGCTGAATAAATTCAGATAGCGCAGCTTCATCATCAATCAGGCGAGCACGCCAGCGTTCTAGATTGTGGAAGTAAGCGTTCTCTGCAGTGTTTTTGCCTTCCCATTTTTCCATTTGCTCAACAATAGGTGCAATATCAATTTCGCGCATCAAGCTGCCAATGTATTGTTTTTGGCGGCGCGTTGCGCCGTTAGCTGTAATGCGTTTCGCTTCGTTAATCGCATCAACTAAACGCTCTGGCAGATCAAGCTGTGTCAGCTTGCTATTGGGGAGAGCAACCAATTTAACGCCGATTTCCTGCAAAGCATCTGCCTCGGCTTTTAGTTTGGTTTTGCTGATGGGTTCGATTAAATCGATTTCCTCAGCGTTGGGATCTTTCTTTTTGGGTCTCATAGTGCGATATGATAGCAGTTTTTAGAAATTCCTTTGAATGAGAACGGTATCAAGCCCATGAGTGAGCCACGATTTAGTTATTCCTTAGCGCAATTGCAAGAGATGAGCGAGACCGTTTTACGCCTTGCTAAAGCGGCTGGTGCGAGCGCTGCAGAGGCTGAAGTCAGCTTGGGATTTGGTCAAAATGTTTCAGTGCGGATGAATGAAACTGAAACCATCGAATATAACCGCGACAAAGGCGTCTCAGTCAGCGTTTATTTCGGCCAACAAAAAGGCCATGCAAGTACTTCAGATCTTTCACCACTAGCACTTCAAGATACCGTTGCAGCCGCTTGCAATATTGCCCGCTACACTGCTAAGGATGAATATTGTGGCTTGGCAGATGCTGCTTTAATGGCTAAAGACATCCCTGATTTAGACTTGCATCACCCTTGGGATATCACGGTAGATGAAGCGATTGAATTGGCTAAAGTGTGTGAGGCTGAAGCACGTGGTGTTGATAAACGCATTACGAATTCTGAAGGCGCTTCAGTTTCTACTTATGAAGGTATGTTCGCATATGCCAACTCCCATAGCTTTAATGGCGGATACGCAAGCTCGCGTCACGGATTGAGCTGCTCAGTGATTGCCGATGATGGTCAAGACAATATGCAACGTGACTATTGGTATACCACAGCGAGGTCTGCGGATGATTTGGAGTCAGCGCAATATGTTGGCAGGCTAGCTGGTGAGAGAACGGTAAGGCGTTTGGGTAGTCAGCGTATTAAAACCGCGCAAGTGCCTGTGATGTTTGATGCTTCTTTATCGTCGGGTTTAATTTCGCATTTAATTTCAGCAATTTCTGGCGGCAGTTTATATCGCAAGTCATCGTTTTTACTTGATAGTTTAGGTAAGCAAGTGATGTCCCCTTTGGTCACAATTCAAGAGCAACCATTTTTATTACGTGGGCTCGCGAGCGCTCCATTTGATAATGAAGGGGTTGCAACTGTGCCGCGCGTTTTGGTGAAAGATGGCATGCTTCAAGGCTATGTATTGTCGAGCTACTCGGCCCGTAAATTAGGCATGCAAAGCACAGGCAATGCAGGTGGAAACCATAATTTAATCGTGAGTCATGGTGATTTGGATTTTAATGCCATGCTAAAAACCATGGGTACTGGCTTATTAGTCACAGAGTTACTTGGACATGGCATCAATATGGTGACAGGGGATTATTCCCGCGGGGCTGCAGGTTTTTGGGTTGAGAATGGCTTGATTGTGCATCCATTAGAAGAGATTACGATTGCTGGCAACTTGGCGGATATGTTCAAGCAAATTGTAGCAATCGGGAATGATGTTTTAGTGCAAGGATCTAAACAGATTGGCTCTGTGCTCATTGAGAATATGACCGTTGCGGGTGATTAGTAAAAGTTTTGATCAATAAAAAAGCCAGATTTAATCTGGCTTTTTTATTAATCTATTGATCTATTGATGTTTATTTTGATTTTAATGAGTCGTCAGCTTCGAAACCGTCATTAGTTTTAGTGACTTCACCGTCTGCTACTTGGTTTGCACGTCTTTGGAGATATGCATCACGCATAAAGCTGTAGGGATCAAGTGCTGCCTCATCAAGCAAATCGCTTCCAGGAAGAAGTTCTGCACGTGCGTCAATGAACTTGGTGCCAAGAACGATATTGCGTGTTCTTGGGTCGTCGATATAACCAATTGGATCAACTGTATATGCTTCTGCAATAAAGCCGGCACCATCACGTAAGGTAGATGGGCCTAGGAAAGGAATGACTAGATATGCGCCATTGCCAACACCCCAATAGCCTAGCGTTTGCCCGAAGTCTTCTTTGTACTGAGGGATGCCTTGTTTTGATGCAACATCAAACAACCCAGCAATACCAACCGTGCTGTTAATCACAAACCGACCGGCACTTTCAGCAGCTTTGTTGAATTTGAACTGGAGCACTTGATTGATTGATGTTACAAATGTTTTTAAGTTAGCAAAGAAGTTATTCACACCAGAACGCACTGGAGAAGGCATCACAGCCTTGTATGCGCCAGCGATAGGCTTGAATACTGCTTTATCTGAAACATCGTTAAATTTGTAAACGCCACGGTTGATACCCTCTAATGGATCTCTATTGTCCACAGTGGTACAGCCGCTCATGATAGTAATGAGGCCTATTGCGATGAGCGTTAAAAATTTACTTTTCATTTTGTTTCCAATTTAATTATTAATGCAACATTAAATCTATGATGCAATTAATAATAACTTTAACTGAGCAGGGCTTTTATGTCTATAAATATAACGACTATTCAGGAAGGTTTATCAGCGTTTTTATATAAGTTGAGCGCTAAATTTCTTTGGGTGGCATGATCGACAACTGGTAATGGATAAGTTTTATCGATAATGATATTTAACATTTCTTGTCTTAATGGGGGAATGAGCCATGGCGCATGAATTTCTTTGTCCTTGCATGCCGCTAATTCAGGCACGTATTTTCGGATAAACTTGCCTGCGCCATCAAACTTTTCAGATTGTGTAATTGGGTTGAAAATCCTAAACCAAGGTTGGGCATCGCAGCCTGTAGAAGCGGCCCATTGCCAGCCACCATTATTAGCGCTTAGGTCAAAATCAATAAGCTTTTGTGCAAAGTAAAGCTCGCCCCAGCGCCAGTCGATTAACAAATCTTTCACCAAGAAGCTTGCAACCACCATGCGTAAGCGATTGTGCATATAGCCAGTTTGATTAAGTTGTCGCATCGCGGCATCAACGAGGGGATAGCCCGTTTTTCCATCACACCAGGCTTGAAAAATAGTTTGATTGTTTGGAAATGGCAAGGCATTAAACTCTACCTTGTAGGCTTGCCCTTGAGCAACTTTAGGGTGATGATGCAAAATCTGAAAGTAAAAGTCTCGCCAAATTAGCTCATTTAGCCATGTTTCAGCGCCAGCACCGACAGTATTTTTTGCGGTTCTTGCAAGGTGGCGAATGGAGATCGTTCCAAAGCGTAAATGGACCGAAAGATAAGATGGGCCTTTGACGGCTGGGAAGTTCCGGGCATCTTGGTATTGAGAAATGCGTTGTTTGAAATCTTCAAAAAGCTTCAAGGCGCCAGACATCCCGGGGGGTAATTTCATTTGGTTAAGATTGGTCGCTTTAAAGCCGATCTCTTCCAGACTAGGCATTGCATCTGCTTCATACTTAGCTAAATGCTGGATATATCGATCAACTGGATACGCTTTTAAAAAGTAGTCGTCTAATTTCTTAAGGTGAGCATTTTTGTAGGGTGTAAATACGCCATATGGTTTGCCCTGCTGAGTCAGAACTTCATCTTTTTCGAATAAGACTTGGTCTTTGAATTGATGAAAATCGATATTGAATTTTGCTAGTTTTTGAGCGACATTCGCATCACGCGCAATTGCATTTGGTTCGTAATCTCTGTTGCTAAAGACTGCTTCAGCTCCTAGTTCTTGAGCTTGTTTCACGACAATCTCTTTCGCGATGCCATACTCAACAATCAGATCGCCACCCTGCGCTTGGAAGGTTGTTTTTAGTTCTTTTAGGCTTTCCCAAATAAACTCCACGCGCCTATCAGCTTTGTCTTCTAGCTGATTAAGGATTTCAGCATCGAATACAAAAATGCAAAAGACTTGCTCGGAATTTTTAAGTGCATGATAAAGCGCGGCGTGATCATAATCACGTAAATCTCGGCGAAACCATACTAAAGTTTTTTTATATTTGTGCATGGCATTTTTGAGGTTGCGAAAAACGCGGTTACTCTCGATGATAGGGATGATTGTTAATGACAGACCAAGCGCGATAAAGTTGCTCGGTAAGCACAACGCGCACCATGCCGTGCGGCAAGGTTAGTTTCGATAAGCTCCAAAGCCAATCAGCATTTTTCTTAAGATCAGGATGTAGGCCATCCGCGCCGCCAATCAGCAGGCAAACATCACGCCCACTTCCTAGCCATGTGCTCATGCGCTCAGCTAGTTGTAAGGTGGTGACTTCTGCTCCACGCTCATCGAGTGCGATTACATAGTCTTTGCCACAAGCTTCTAAAATGCGTTTTGCTTCGGCTTCTTGAACAATAGTAGAATTTTTGCCTGCAGCGCGTTTATCTGGTTTGATTTCTATGATCTCGACGCTGGCTTCACGCGGCATCCGTTTGATGTATTCAGCACAGGCTTGCTCCACCCAAGTTGGCATTTTGTGACCAACACTGATGATGCGTAGCTTCATATTAGTTTGTGCTTGCGATCCAAGCGATAGAGATTTATGAAGCTTTGGTGTCGTTTGTAATGTGGCGATTGCCTTCAGCCGCACCCCAGAGCTGTTCTAGGTTGTAGTAAGCGCGGGTTGCAGGCAGCATAATGTGAACAATAATATCGCCCAAATCCACCAATACCCATTCGCCTTCACGTTCACCTTCTGTGCCGCGAGCTTCTACACCAAGTTCTTTTAATTTCACAATGACGTTATTGGCCATCGCTTTAGTTTGGCGTGATGAACTTGCGTTTGCCACAATCATGTAACTCGCCATCGAGGTTAATTTACGCACATCCATTACGGTAATGTCATAGCCTTTGATGTCTTCAAGCGCATCGACGACCGCTTGTTTCATTGCTTCTAATTCCATGGGGCTACTTTCTTGTATTGAAACTGCTTGTAAATTTAGTGTGCAGGGCTTAAGCCGCTTGCACAGGGATGTCGCGTCGTTGGTCGGCAATACGATTATCTTTATCAACGTAAACGAGTTGTGGTTTGAATTTTTCGAGTTCTAATTCGGTATAGCTAGCATAGCTCGCGATAATCAATAAGTTGCCCGGTTCGGCTTTACGCGCCGCTGCGCCGTTCACAGAGATAATGCCTGAACCACGCTGCGCACGAATAGCATACGTAGTGAAACGCTCACCATTGCTGATGTTGTAGATGTCTATTTGTTGATACTCATGAATGTCAGCCGCATCAAGCAAATCTTCATCAATTGCACATGAGCCCTCATAGTCCAACTCTGAATGCGTACAGCGCACTCGATGTAACTTGGATTTGAGCATGGTTCTTTGCATGGTTTCCCTAAGTATTTGATTGAAAATCACGCACATTATAGTCGCTTACTTGCTACCACGCAAAATTACAAAGCTTGGGCTTGGCTTACAGCCGAGTGGCTAGTTAGGCTTGAGGGTAAACTCAATATTGTCTATTAATCGTGTGGTTCCTTGACGTGCAGCGCCTAGCACAATTAATTTGAGGTCTGCGCTTGTAGCAGGCAATAGCGTTTCGGCAGAGCGAATGGATATGTAATCGACTACCCAGCCGAGTTGGGTGAGAAACTGCGTGGTTTGAGCTTCTAGCGCACCGAAGTCTGTACCGCCTTTCTTGACGGCATCGACCAGCAAGCCTAGTGCGCGGTATAAACGTGGCGCTTCTGATTTTTGCGCAGGCGTTAGATAGCCGTTGCGTGAACTCATGGCTAAGCCATCCGCTTCGCGCCTAGTCTCGCCAGCAATAATTTCAATCGGCAAATTAAATTGCTTCACCATGTCGCGAATGATGAAAAGTTGCTGGAAGTCTTTCTTTCCAAAAATAGCAATTTTGGTTTTCGCACCATTAAAAAAAACGAGATTGAATAATTTAAGCACAACGGTTGCCATCCCTGAAAAATGTCTTGGCCGAGCTGCGCCACAAAGCTCATTTGCAATGCTTGGTAAGTTGATGGTGATGCTTTGATGTGTGTTATTCGTTGAAGCATCAAAGTCTGGGTAAATCTCTTGCTCGCTAGGCGTGAAAACAATATTTGCGCCAGCCGTTTTTAATTTTTCCAAATCTGCGTCTAGGGTGCGCGGATATTTACTCAAGTCTTCGTTTGCGCCGAACTGTAAAGGATTCACAAAGATACTAACCACCACACAAGCGTGTTTAGTTTTGGCATATTCGACGAGTTGAATATGCCCTGCGTGTAAGTTGCCCATGGTCGGTACGAACGCGATAGCAGTCTCTTTGGCTAATGCGTGAGATAAATCTTGAGAAGTTTTGATGACTTGCATAAATTAATAGCTATGCTCTTCGCCTGGAAAGCTTTTATTTTTAACGGCCTTTACATAGGCTTGAACGGCGCTTTGAATGCTGGTGTTTTCTGCTAAAAAGTTTTTAGCAAAGCGAGGCGATTTGAAAGCTTCAGGATTTTTAGAGGCTGGACCTGTGTAAATCCCTAGTAAATCTTGAATCACCAAGACTTGTCCATCGCAATCGGACCCCGCACCTATTCCTATGGTTGGCGATTTGATTGACTCGGTGATTGTCTTTGCGAGTATGGCTGGCACCATTTCAAGTAGAACAAAATGCACGCCGACCTTGTCCATTGCGATAGCATCTTGCAAGATTTTTTGTGCACTTTCATCTGTTTTGCCTTGAATGCGATAACCGCCAAGTTGTATGACAGATTGGGGTGTAAATCCCAGATGCGCGCAAACTGGAATGCCATGCTCGATGAGATATTGTGCAGTGTTAACCATCTCTCCACCACCCTCTATTTTGACGATATCCGCGCCAGCGGCGATGAGTTTTTTGGCGTTGAGTAAAGCAGTTTCTTTATTGTGCTCATAACTGCCAGCGGGCATGTCAGTCATGATAGAGCAGACTGTTGTCCCGGCTGCGACTGATTTGGTATGGTACTCCATGTCTTCGATAGACACATTTAATGTATTTTCAGCGCCCTGTAATACCATGCCCAGCGAGTCGCCAACCAAGAGCATATCCAACCCTGCCGCCTCACTGAGCTTGGCAAAAGTTGCATCGTAACATGTGAGCATAGCGACTTTTTCGCCGTGTTCAATCAGAGCATTAATTTTTGCTAGCGACATGGCGTTTTAATCCCAAATGGGATTGAAGAACTCGCGGCGGCTTTGAACTTGCATGATGCGATCTACAAGCAAATCCAATGCCTCCTCGCTGGTGGTGATGTTAATTTTTTCGTTGTTGACGATGAGCAGTGGTGAGCTATCGTAAACGTGGAAAAACTCACTATACGCATCAGAGAGTCTCGTTAAATAATCGCGCGGAATGTCTTGTTCGTAGCTGATATTTCTTTGCTCAACACGTTCAAGCAGTGTTTCCACGGGGGTTTGAAGGTAGATGACTAAGTCTGGCTTTTGAGCTTGTACTTGCATCGTCTGATAAATCTGACGGTAAAGCGAAAACTCTTCGTCGTTTAAGTTGAGACGTGCAAATAGCGGATCTTTTTCTAAGAAGAAGTCAGCAATCGTCGCATCCCCAAAAATATCGCGTTGATTCAGATCACGGATTTGATTGCCACGCTGATACAAAAAGAATAGTTGTGTCGGTAACGCGAAGCGCTCTGGGTCTTGGTAGAATCGCGCTAAAAAAGGATTGGCTTCCGCTTTTTCAAGCAATAAGTTCACAGGAAAACGATCAGCCAGTTTGCGGGCAAGCGTGGTCTTTCCACTGCCGATGGGCCCTTCGATCACGATGTAAGGAAATTTTTCTGTGATATTTGTTTTCACGTTTATGCCTGTGACTTATTTACCTTAATAAATTAGAGTTTGCTGATGCCTTGATTATCGCATTTTGCAGCAAGCTCGTCAGCGTATCCATGGGTGCCGATACTAATTTTTGGTGCAATTTCGGCGAGGGGCAACATCACAAAGCCGCGTGTGTGCATTCTTGGATGCGGCAAGGTAAGTTCTGGTGTGTTTGTTGCAACGCCCTCGTAAAGTAATACATCCAAGTCCAAGACTCTTGGTGCATTGGGGAATGGGCGCTCCCTTCCATGCTGCGTCTCGATCTCTAAAAGTTTATGCAGTAACTCTATCGGGGTTAGGTCAGTTTCAATTTCTGCCACAGCGTTGATGAACTCTGGCTGGTTGTCATAACCAACAGGTGCGGTTTTATAGAGGGATGAAGCTTTAATGAGCTTAATGGCTTCTGTGTTTGCAATGGTTTGCAGAGCCCTTTCAACTTGCGATTGTGGGTCCTGCAGGTTGCTACCTAGAGCGATAAAAGCTTGATACATTATTGTGCTGCAGGTTTTCTTCTGCGTCGGCGACGTGGTTTGTGTTCAGGCGTATTGCTGGTAGGCACACTTTTTAAGAGATTGATACGTTGCTCAGGATTTTCTTCGGCAAACTTCGTCCACCACTCGCCAAGTTCCATTGGCACTTCCCCGGACTCGCAGCGTAGCAATAGAAAGTCATAAGCCGCACGGTAGCGAGGGTGTTGCAGTAAACCAAAAGGACGCTTACCCACACGCATTTCAAAGCGAGGTTGCAATCCCCAGATTTCTTTCATGGTCGTGCTATAACGTTTGTGAATGGCAAGTTTCTCAGCTTGTATGTCACTGACTTCTGTCATTGCCATGTGCAGAGCTGGAATTGGACGGTTGCCTTGTTTTTGATAGCGTTGCCATGCCACGAGCACTTCGTGCCAAAGCAGGGTCGCGAATAAAAATCCTGGGGAAACTGGTTTCTCAGCAAGTACGCGCGTATCGGTGTTCTTAAGAGCTAAATTGACAAATTTAGCGCCGATTGGCTGTTCAAGCACTACATCTAAAAGAGGCAATAAGCCATGATGTAATCCATGTTTGCGAAGCTGCACCGCGCTCTCAATGGCATGGCCAGATAAAAACAATTTGAGCATCTCATCGAATAGGCGCGATGGGGGTACGTCGTTTAAGAGGTTGGCGAGCTTAGGAATAGGCGACTCTGTCGCAGCATCTATCTTTAAGCCTAATTTTGCGGATAGACGAACGGCTCTGAGCATGCGTACCGGGTCTTCGCGGTAGCGGGTAGCTGGGTCGCCAATCATTTTTAGAACGCCGGCTTGAATATCAGCCACGCCATTGTGAAAGTCGAGTACATCTTCAGTTGCTGGGTCGTAATAAAGCGCGTTGGCGGTAAAGTCGCGGCGGACAGCATCCTCCTCTTGGTTGCCGAATACATTATCACGCAGAATTCGGCCAGAGTCTGCTACTTGATTGTCAACACTCTCGCCAATATGACTGCCACGAAAGGTTGAGACCTCAATAGTTTCATCGCCAAACATCACATGCACAAGCCTGAAGCGGCGACCAATAATTCGTGAGCGGCGGAATACTCGGTTGACTTGTTCTGGGGTAGCGTCTGTAGCTACATCGAAATCTTTAGGGCGTTTTTTAAGCAGTAGGTCCCGCACTGCGCCGCCGACGATGTAGGCTTCGAATCCCGCCTTTTGCAAGCCTTCGGTTGTTTTAACAGCGGCATTGCTGAGCAGACGGCGGTCTATGCGATGCGTTTTGCTAGAGATGCGTTTAGCGCTATGGTCTGCACGTTTGTGAGTGCGGGCATGTTGCTTCGTTTGTTCTTGCTTGGCGGATGTATCTTTTTTGGAAAATACGCGCTGCAGTAGTTTTTTTATCATTCAGTTTAAAGCTCGACTGTGCTTAATTTAAGACTTATTATGCCACAAGACATCTGGCACGTTAGACGCTTGGTTGATGCTGCGGCACATCACAAATAATAAGTCTGATAAGCGATTGATGTATTGCAAAGAAATGACAGTAACAGTTTCATCGCGATTCAGTTTAATCATTGACCTTTCAGCGCGACGACAAACCGTGCGCGCTAAATGGCAGTAAGCTGATGCTCTAGTGCCGCCTGGTAAGATAAATTCTTTAAGTGAAGGCAGCGGCTCGTTCAGTTCATCAAGTCTATTTTCTAATGCAGTCACGCGCTCTATTTTGAGCATGGTGTAGCCTGGAATGCAGATTTCACCACCCACATCGAATAGGTCATGTTGAACATCATCCAGCGTGCTACGAATCCCTTCAGGTAATGGCTCGGTGAGTAAAATACCGATGACAGCATTCAGTTCGTCAACATCCCCTAGAGCGTCAATACGTAAACTATCTTTATTGACGCGTGAGCCGTCACCAAGCCCTGTTGTACCCGTGTCGCCTGTTCGCGTGTAAATTTTGCTTAATCTGTTTGCCATGATGTGTTCCTTAAAGCGACGATATTTTCTCTCATTGTAACCGATGCATCTCATAGGAAATGACATTCTGGTGTGAGTTCAGCTAAACTCATGGCAATGCAAAATAAGATTAAACCATCAGCTGCGCCTATCGGGGTCTTCGATTCCGGGGTTGGAGGCATTTCTGTTCTTAAGCATATTCGTGAGTTGATGCCGCAAGAAAATCTTATCTATGTGGCTGATTCAAAACATGCCCCTTATGGGAATCAAACGCCCGACTTTATTCAAGAGCGCAGTTATCAGCTTGCTGAATTCTTACTTAAACGAGGAGTTAAGGCCTTGGTTATAGCTTGCAATACGGCCACTGCGGCGGCGGCGGCTGGCTTGCGTGAACGATATCCTGATCTGCCGATCATCGGTATGGAGCCTGCGGTAAAGCCGGCGGTGGCTGCGACCAAAACAGGGGTCGTTGGGGTGCTTGCGACTAGCGGCACATTAAAAAGCGCACAGTTTGCCGCCTTGCTTGAACACTATGGCCAGGGCGTTGAGGTCGTCACGCAGGCGTGTATTGGTTTGGTGGAGTGTGTGGAGAAGGGTGAATTAACAAGCCCTTCAACGCTGGCTTTATTGAAGAAATATCTAGAGCCCCTGTTAAACGCTAATGCCGACACCATTGTCTTGGGCTGCACGCATTATCCATTTGTTAGAGCTTTAATCGAGGGTTTGGTCGGTAACAATGTGGTGTTGATTGATACGGGTGCTGCTGTGGCTAAGCACCTAAAGAGTAGATTGCAAGATAATCAATTGCTGTCTGCTTCAGATGAACTTGGAAATGTTGAATTCTGGTCAAACAACGAAGCGGTTGATACTGAGGTTGTAGTGAGCGCTTTGTGGGGTGCCAAGGTGAGTGTGGCTCCCCTAATCTAGAATTTAGTGATGACCTGCTTTTTCGCCAGCTTTAAGTTGGTACTTTGTTCCGCAATATGGGCAACTTGCCTTACCTGTTTCTGATAAATCCAAAAACACACGCGGGTGCGAACACCACAAAGCAACCTCACCCGTTGGGCAGTGCAGTGGTAAATCTTTTGCGCTGACTTGGATGGTTTTACTGTTGTTTGCCATGTGGTGTTTCCTTCATTTCTCTAAATTAAACTGCTAATTAAACCAAGGTGAGCCAGTCGGCATGTTTTGCTGACTTCCCTTGCACGATATCGAAATACATACTTTGCAACTTTTCTGTAATCGGGCCGCGTTTGCCATCGCCAATCGCGCGGTTATCAAGCTCGCGGATAGGGGTCACTTCAGCTGCTGTGCCTGTAAAGAAGGCCTCATCTGCTGAATACACTTCATCACGAGTGATGCGTTTCTCAACCACCTGCAAGCCAATCTCGCCAGCCAATTGCACGATGGTGTCACGTGTGATGCCCTCTAGTGCGCTTGTTAAGTCTGGTGTAATTAATTTGCCGTTACGAACGATAAATACGTTCTCGCCAGAACCCTCAGCTACGAAGCCGTCCACGTCTAGCAATAATGCTTCATCGTAACCATCTTGCGCTGCTTCTTGGTGAGCTAATATTGAGTTCATGTAGTTGCCGTTTGCTTTGGCTTTACACATGGTGATGTTGACATGGTGGCGTGAGAAAGAAGATGTCTTCACGCGTATACCATTTTTAATTGCATCATCACCCATGTAAGCGCCCCAAGTCCAAGCGGCCACAATTACGTGCGTTGATAATGTTTTTGCCGATATACCCATTGCTTCAGGTCCGTAAAACGCCATTGGGCGCATGTAAGCGGATTCAAGATTATTTTCACGCACTGCTGCTTTTTGCGCTTCCATGAGCGTTGCTTTATCAAAAGGCATTTTCATACCCAAAATGTGCGCTGAACGGAAAAGGCGGTCTGTATGTTCTTTCAAGCGGAAAATTGCAGGGCCCTTGTCAGTCTTGTATGCACGAACACCTTCAAACACACCCATGCCATAATGCAAAGTGTGGCTCAGGACGTGGGTTGTGGCGCTTCGCCAATCCACCATCTTGCCGTCATACCAAATAAGACCGTCGCGGTCAGCCATCGATTTGGCTACTGCCATGTTAATTCTCCAGCGTGCAAAAAGCTCAATTGTAAACGCTCGCCCGCGTGCTGAATAGACGCAATCTGACTAACTTATGAAATGCATTTCTTTTTTTAGGCTAAATTTGTTTAAAAAATGAATTTTTTATGCGGATTTATTGTCAGCCATTAACAATTGTTAACAAATTTTACGCATCGTTACGATTAAAATCTTGAGCCCAACAAGATCTGTTATGTGTCTTAATGTGTTTATGGTGTTTGTTTGTCACGAATTGACTTATGTCAAAGCAACTAGATTTTATTTGCGGCATCCTCGCATCATGTCACTTTGCCGTTAATAAACTTAAATTAAGTAGTCGATGCGCAGAAGTGAGTGAAATATGAAAAAGATTTTATGGGTGTGGTTGGTGCTGTTTTTAAGCGCATGTGGCGCTGATAAGAAGCCGATGACTCCGCTGGTTGGAACAGATATTACTGGTGCCGACTTCGCAAAAGATTTTAGTTTGTTAGATCATCATGGACAAAAGCGCCAATTAAAGGATTATTTAGGAAAAACGGTTGTATTGTTTTTTGGTTATACGCACTGCCCGGATGTTTGTCCGACAACGATGGCGGATATGGCAAAAGCCATGAAGTTGCTGGGTGAGCAGGCGAATCAAGTGCAGGTAATTTTTATCACGCTTGATCCAGAAAGAGATACACAAGAAGTGCTGGCGAAATATGTGCCAAGTTTTGACGGGCGTTTTATAGGGCTTTATGGCAATGCAGCAGAAACTGCTGAAACAGCAAAAACCTATAAAGTGTTTTACCAAAAACAGGTAGAAGCTGGAAAATCTGGCTACACCATTGATCATAGCGCGGGCAGTTACGTTTATGACAAGACAGGAAAAGTAAGGATTTATTTCAAATACGGCCAAAAGCCAAATGAAATTGCAAGTGACTTAAAGCAGATTATGTAATTCAAGCTAGTTTGTTTAAGTGAGTAAAAGAAGTGAGATGTAGAAAGTTTTAAGTTAATCATTTTAGTTTTAGGAGACGTGGTTATGACGACTACGAGTGTTACAAATACTGAACAGTACAACTATGACGTGATTCGAAAGTTTGCCATCATGACTTTGGTCTGGGGCGTGGTAGGGATGTTGGTTGGCGTATATATTGCCTCTGAACTTGCTTTCCCTGTCTTAAACTTCGATATTCCATACATTACTTTTGGTCGCTTGCGTCCTGTGCATACAGGTGCGGTGATTTTTGGTTTTGGTGGTAGCGCATTGTTTGCAACTTCTTATTACATTGTGCAACGTACCTGTCAGGCACGTTTATTTAGTAGCGGCTTGGCAAGTTTCACATTCTGGGGTTGGCAAGCGATTATCGTTCTAGCGGCATTAGGCGATGTCATGGGCTACACTCAGGGTCGTGAGTACGCTGAGATGGAATGGCCAATCGACTTGTTGATTGAAGTGGTTTGGGTCGCTTACCTGGTGCTATTTGTTGGTACATTGATGAAGCGTAAACAGCCGCATATTTATGTGGCAAACTGGTTCTATGTTGCGTTTATCTTGGCAACCGCGTTGCTACATACATTTAACAATCTTGCAGTGCCTGTCAGTTTGTTCTCCATGAAGTCATACAGTCTTTTTTCAGGCGCACAAGATGCGATGACACAATGGTGGTACGGCCATAACGCTGTAGGTTTCTTCTTAACAGCTGCGTTCTTGGGCATGATGTACTACTTTGTACCTAAACAAGCAGGTCGTCCTGTTTATTCATATCGCCTTTCAGTGTTGCACTTCTGGGCATTGATTTTCTTGTACATGTGGGCTGGTGCGCATCACTTGCATTGGACAGCGATTCCTGATTGGACATCAACATTAGCTGCAACATTCTCAATCATGCTATTGCTTCCATCATGGGGCGGCATGGTGAACGGTATCCTGACACTGTCTGGTGCCTGGGACAAAATGCGTACTGACCCAATTATCCGTTTCTTGATCGTGTCTTTATCTTTCTACGGCATGTCTACATTCGAAGGGCCTGTGATGTCATTGAAAGACGTGAACGCGCTTTCGCATTACACAGACTGGACAATTGGTCACGTGCACTCTGGTGCGCTTGGTTGGGTTGCGATGGTTACCTTTGGTAGCTTCTACCACATGATTCCTAAACTTTGGAACACGAAAATGTTTAGCAATCGTCTCATCAACATCCATTTCTGGTTAGCAACAATTGGTATCTTGCTCTACATCACTGCGATGTGGATCTCAGGCATCATGCAAGGTTTGATGTGGCGCGCGTTTGATGACTTCGGTAACTTGCAATATGCCTTTATCGAATCTGTTGCTGCAGCGCATAACCTTTACATCATGCGTGCAATTGGCGGTCTGTTCTTCTTAAGCGGTATGGTCTTGATGTGCTACAACATGTACAAAACCATCAAGAGCGGCACAACTGAACAGGCTTAAGCTTTAAGCCGATATAAGCCTTAACGATTAAAAAGCTGGAGTTACCATGAAGCATGACAAAATTGAACGTAATGTAGGGATCTTGATTATCTTAACCATGCTTGCTATTAGCGCGGGTGGTTTGGTAGAAATCGTTCCACTATTTTTTATTAAAGAGACCGTAGAAAAGGTTGATGGCGTCCGCCCATACAGCCCGCTTGAATTACGTGGTCGCGACATCTATATTCGTGAAGGCTGTTACTTATGCCACTCACAAATGATTCGTCCGTTCCGTGATGAAGCGCTTCGTTATGGCCATTACTCATTAGCTGCCGAATCCAAATACGATCATCCATTCCAATGGGGTTCAAAACGTACTGGTCCTGATTTGGCACGTGTTGGCGGTAAATACTCTAATGACTGGCAAACGCAGCATTTAACAGCGCCACGTTCATTAGTGCCGCAATCAATAATGCCTAACTATCCTTGGTTAAGCAAAACTGATTTGGATTACTCAGACATTCAAGGTCGTATGAAAGCTTTGCGTGTGACAGGCGTTCCATACTCAACAAGCAAAGCTGAGTTCGACAAGAACGTGAAAGAGTTTGGCGAAGAAACTGCTAAAAACTTGCACATTCCTGATGCGGAGAAAAACCTAATCGCTCAAGCGCAAGCAGGTAATTACGATACTAATCCAGATAAGTTAACTGAAATGGATGCCTTGGTTTCTTACTTACAATTGCTCGGCACGATGGTCGATTTTAGAAAATATGATGATGACTACTTTGCTAAATTCCGCTAATCGCGGGCTTTACAAAGCGTTATTGAAGATGAATATTTTGGCAAAAGGATATTGAGATGGAATGGCTAATGTGGTTTACCAAGTTTGAAAATACCAAGCCTGTGTCGCTGGTTATTTTCTTTGGCTTGTTTTGCGGGGTGGTTTTTTACCTCTACGGCAGCAAGCAGCGCGGTGCGCAATTAGAGAGTTTCAAAAATATACCTTTGCAAGATGACGATATTTAAGTAGGGAATAATCATGAGTCAGGACAACAAAAAAGTAACAGTCGAGACCACTGGTCACGTATGGGATGATGATTTACAGGAGCTGAATAATCCGCTACCACGTTGGTGGATTTGGGGTTTTTACATCACTTTCGGGTTTGCGCTCGTTTATTGGTTGTTTTACCCAGCATGGCCAATTGGTAATACATACACCAAAGGTATCCCTGGTTTGAACAATGTGACTTACGTTGCAACTAAGGTAGATGGCACGCAAGAAACAAAGACTACTCACTGGAACATGCGTTCTAAGCTGATGGTTGAGATGAATGATTTGCAGGCTGAGCAGAAGCCATATGTCGATAAAGTAGCATCAAAGTCTTTTGAAGATGTGGCTAAAGATCCTGAGCTAATGCAATTCGTCAACTCAGCTGGTAAGACACTCTTTGCAACCAATTGTGTTCCGTGTCACCAAGCTGGTGGTCAAGGTAAGGTGAAGTTTGCACCTAACTTGACAGACGACTATTGGCAATATGGCGGTACTTACGAAAACATTCAAACTACTATTGTAGGTGGCCGTCACGGCGTGATGCCAGCATTCAAGACGATCTTGAATGATGCTGAACTGACACAAGTCAGTAATTATGTATTGAGCTTATCCGGTGAACCACATAATGCAGATGCGGCGAAACTAGGCGATGCGATTTTCCATGGGGATAAAGCGGGTTGTTATGCATGTCATGGAGTAGACGCTAAAGGTAATATCGCAATAGGTTCAGCTAACTTAACTGATAAGGTTTGGTTGTGGCCAGATGTTTTGGGTGCAAAAACACCAGAGGCAAAGCTAAATGAAGTGAAGACTTTGATTTATGGTGGCATGGACAAAGGTGTGATGCCAGTTTGGGAAACACGTTTGAAACCAGAGCAAATCAAATTGCTAACGGTATATGTGCATGACAGCTTGGGCGGTGGCAAGTAGTTCGCTCTAAGCCCTATTTTGCAAAAACAGCATAAGTAGCTATTAAAAAACGTTTTAGTTGAACAGATAAAGGCTTGCAAGTAATTGCGAGCCTTTATCATTTGAAAGAAAATATGCCAGATCAAGCAGAAAAGTCACTCTATCAAAAACATATCCCGATTGTTACGCGCTCAGTAAAAGGTCAATTTAGAACTTTTAAGACGGCTGTCATGCTGCTGGCATACTCTGTTTATTTCTTGTTGCCTTGGATGCCCTGGGCGCGAGTGAGCGCTGCTTCACAAGCGATTCTTTTTGATTTGACGACTCGTCGCTTCTTTATTTTTAACTTAATCGTCTACCCTCAAGATATTTTCTGGTTGGCGATGCTGCTGTTTATTGCTGCCGCCTTGTTATTTTTTGTGACTGGCTTGGTAGGGCGTGCATGGTGTGGTTATTTCTGTTTCCAAACCCTGTGGTCAGACATGTTTATTCAAATTGAGCATTTAATCCAAGGAGAGCGCCCAGCAAGGCTGCGTTTAAAGAACCAGAACTGGAATCTTGAAAAAATACTCAAGATCGGGGCATCTCATGCGCTCATGATTTTGGTGTCGATGTGGACCGCTATTACCTTCGCTTGTTATTTCAGTTATGCCCCAACATTTGTTTATCACTTCTTCAATGGTACTGGTGTTGCTGGAGGCTATTTTGCTGTCTTGGTGCTCACTTTATTGACCTACATGGCTGGTGGTGTCGCGCGTGAACAGATATGTTTATATGCCTGTCCTTACGCACGTTTCCAGAGCGTGATGTACGAAGCGGATACCTTGGCGGTGACCTACGATGCTAAGCGTGGTGAGGGCATGAAGGGTCGTACAATTCCAATTCAAGGGTTAAAAACACAAGATGAGCGCACGCTAGCAGGACATGGCGACTGTATCGACTGTGGCTTCTGTGTGCAGGTTTGTCCAACCGGGATTGATATCCGTAACGGTCTGCAATATCAATGTATTTCATGCGGATTGTGTATTGATGCCTGTGACAACATTATGGATTCTGTCGGCTATCCACGCGGATTGATTCGCTATGATTCTGAGCGCAATATGGCAAGTGAAGTGCCTGAGCCACCTAGAGTTATTTGGAAGCGATTTAAGGTCATTGGGTATGCAGTTGCTCTGTTGTTAATGACTGGTTTGTTGTTTTATAACATCGGCACTCGCAGCGATACCGAAGTGAGTGTCCAGCAAGTCCGCCAACCACTCTATGTAATGTTGTCAAACGGTAGTTTACGCAATCGATACTTGATTCATATTGTTAACAAAACGGAATCTGATCAAATTTATACGATTGATGTTGATGGAATTTCGCCAAGATCGCTTGATATGCGTTTTTTTAAAGCCGTTTCTATTAAGGCAGGAAAAGGATTGAGTGTAAATGCTTCAGTGAATTTATCTGCTGAAGATGCGTCAAAGGTGCGCGAGTTTAATTTTCTGATTACGCAAGCTTCTACTCAAAAAGTGATTAAAGTAGAAACCAATTTTAACAGTCCAAGAGAGCACGATTAATGCCAATATTTGCAAATGAATTAAGCATGACAGAAACCTTATTTGGAGGTTTGCTTGTTGCCGCCATTATATTCTTTGCGGTCCGTAAAGCTGGGTTATCCAATTTTTGGGCAGGTATTTTAAGTGGGCTTCTGCCGTTCATTGCTTATCTCGCTTACAGCACTAGCAACTGGCCTGGTGGTGATGTGCTCACGATTCATTTCGCTGTATACCTTGCCAATGCAGGCCTGCTCATTGTCTTTGGGGGCATGCAGAAGAAAAAAGAGAGCATGCATTGGGCGCCTAAACTGATTATTACTTTCTTTGTTGGTTTGGTGTTGTTGATGGCTGTACTTTTATCTATTTCCTCTCGAGGTTTGCCAGATGGCTTGGCGCGCCTGTTATTGCCTAACCCCTCAAGCGGCCAAGTACATACAGGCTTCCCTGGTGTGATTCCGCACGATAGAAATAAGCTTTATGAGTCTCATGTGCAAGATATTGAACAACAGAAACATCTCGGGTGGCATGTCGATGTGCAAGGCTTAGACGCCCTAAAAAATAATTTCGCATCGAATGTTGTGGTTAAGTTATCAGACAAACAAAATGAACCGATCATCGCTGCAACCGTAACCATTGAGTTATGGCGCCTAGCGAATAGTGCGGAAGATCAAACCATTAAGTTCTCTGAAACCAAGCCTGGCGAATATCACGCGATCTTGCGTTTGTCAGAAGAGGGCTCGTGGTTGACTGACCTACAGATTATGAAGGGTGAGGCGCACTACGCTTTAAAGCAACCGATTTTAGTAGGGCAATGAGTTTAATAAATGCAGAAGAGTGAACAGGCGAGTAAAACGCAATACAAAGTTGCCTGTTTTCACTGCGGCTTGCCTGTTTCCGCAGGAGTCAGTTTTTCAGCCAGTATTTTTGGTCAATCCCAGCCCATGTGCTGTCGCGGCTGCGAGTCGGTCGCAGAGTCTATTGTTGAAAATGGTTTAGAAGACTATTACCACCACCGTACCGAACTTCCTAAAACTGCTGAAGATCTCGTCCCCGAAGCTTTACGGCAGCTATCCCTTTATGATCACGCAGAAGTACAAAAGAGCTTTGTTCTGGATGGCGAGGGTGACTACAAAGAGGCGTCACTGATTCTTGAGGGCATCACTTGTGCCGCCTGCGTTTGGCTTAATGAGCGCCATTTAAGTCAGCTGGTGGGCGTGCAGACTGTGAATGTGAACTACGGCTCACAGCGTGCTCGTATCAGTTGGAACGACAATCAAATCAAGCTCAGTCAGATTTTGGCGGAGATCAATAAAATCGGCTATCACGCACACCCCTTTAGTGCACAGCAACAAGATACTTTGCGCCAACTACAACGTAAATCTGACTTTAGACGACTTGCGGTGGCTGGCTTAAGCGCAGGGCAGGTGATGATGATTGCCGTTGCCTTATACGCAGGTCCCGCGCAGGGATTAGAATTTGCAACCGCACAACTTTTAAGATGGTTTAGTTTTGTCTTGACCATTCCTGCGATTACTTATGCTGCATGGCCTTTTTATGGTTCTGCTTGGCGCAGTATTCGCAATCGTCAAATTGGCATGGATGTACCCATTACCTTAGGCTTAATGACAGGTTTTATGGGCAGTGTTTGGGCAACGATTCACGGTCAAGGCGTGGTGTATTTCGACACGCTCACCATGTTAGTGTTCTTCTTGCTGGGCACGCGCTATCTTGAACGTAATGCCCGTGAGAAATCTATCGAGGCCTCTGAGAATCTTTTGCGACTTGCGCCTGTGATGGCGACTAAAGTCGATGGTGAAGCACAGACCTTAATTCCAGTCATGGAGTTGAAATTAGGTGACGTCATTCTGGCTAAACCAGGTGAAACCATCCCGGCAGATGGTCTGGTGTTGACGGGGGAGAGTAGTGTAGATGAGTCTCTCCTCACCGGTGAAAGCCGCCCGCTACCAAAATCTTTAGGCGCCCAAGTATTTGCAGGTAGTATCAACTACGAAAGTCCGCTCACCATCCGAGTGATGGCTATTGCTGAAAACACGATGCTCGCAGGCATTTCACGTTTGCTCGACAGGGCGCAGGCGGAGAAGCCGAAGCTCGCAGAAACGGCTGACCGCGTTGCTGCTTACTTTACGACTGCTTTGCTGGTGATCGTTGCCTTGGTTGCCCTGGCGTGGTGGCAAATTCAGCCGGACCGTATTCTAGAAATTGTACTCACGGTATTAGTGGTGAGTTGCCCTTGTGCCTTGTCTCTGGCAGCGCCAGCAGCGTTTGCTGCGGCTGGCTCCCATTTGGTTGAACGCGGTGTTTTATTAACGCGCGGCCATGCTTTGGAAACTTTGGCTAAGGTCACACATTTTGTGTTTGATAAAACCGGCACACTTACTTTAGGTCAGCTAAGTTTGGTTAAAACCACCACGCATGCCGACCTTGATGCAGACTCTTGTTTGCAATTGGCGGCAAGTTTAGAAAAACACTCAGAGCACGCCCTTGCAAAAGCCTTCTTAAACGCACAGGGCAATCGCCCAGTACAATTGGCGACTCAAGTTAAGAATATCCCGGGTCAGGGCGTTGAAGGCCTTGTGGCTGGGCTTAGATTGCGTCTAGGTAATGCAAGGTTAAATCAGACCTTTGCAGCCCATTTAGCAGAGCCGAACTTGTTAGGGGCTACGGTCGTTTGGCTTAGTGATGAAAAACGACTGCTCGCGACTTTTGTATTGGCAGATCAGGCAAGGCCAGAAGCACGAGCGCTCATCCAAAAACTAAAACAAGAAGGCCTGCATGTCTCTATTCTAAGTGGCGACTCTGCTGAGTCCGTATCACACTTTGCTAAATTGGTTGGCGTAGGTGACTGGAAAGCTGCCTGCTCACCGGAAGAGAAGCTAGCGAACCTTCATGCTTTACAGGCGCAAGGGGCAGTGGTAGCGATGGTGGGGGACGGGATTAATGACGCGCCCGTGTTGGCAGGTGCACAGGTTTCCATTGCAATGGGAAGTGGCACGCAAATGGCGAGGGCGACTGGTGATGTGGTCTTGCTTACCGAACACCTGCTAGAAATTGAACACGCGCTGGTCACGAGCCGTTTCGGTATCAGTGTCATTAGGCAAAACTTTATCTGGGCGATCGCCTACAACTTGGTCGCCTTGCCATTTGCTGCAACGGGCTTTCTGAGCCCATGGATGGCAGCGATTGGGATGTCGGTGAGTTCTTTGATTGTGGTCTTGAATGCGCTTCGATTGAAGTGAGCAATACGAAAAAAAAGACAGCCTAGGCTGTCTTTTTTTAACAACAATTCTTAAAAGAATTATTTGTTCATTACGTACATTGTTACTTCAAAGCCGAAACGCATTTCTGTAGCTGCTGGTTTTGTCCACATAATAATTCTCCAAATGTTTGTTTAAGTTGCTTTGCAGTCATTGCATCGCATTGAATGAATAATACGCTTTACAACAAAAGTCACGCTATCAGTGATCATGAATAAGCACTCATGATTTTCATGAAATGCACAGCCTAAATTTTTTAGAAGCGATGAAGTTTGGCAGACCAGGCTTTGAGCTCTTTTTCTGCAGTCTTGTAATCTGGATATATACGTTCAACAGTCGTCCAAAATTGAGCCGAGTGGTTCATCTCTTTTAGGTGCGCTAGTTCATGAGCTACCACGTAGTTGATGATGTGCGGCGGCGCTTGAAGCAGACGCCAATTCAGCCTGACTTCCCCGCGACTATTGCAGCTTCCCCAGCGTGAGCGCGCGTTACTTAAAAATAGCGGCGGCGCCTCCACCCCAAGCTTAGCGGCTAACAATGCGATGCGTCTTGAGAAGTCGGTGAGTGCTTGTTTTTTGTACCATTGCAGCACTTTTTTAGCGATGCTGGTTTGGTTGTTGGGGGTAGGCAATGCAACAGAAATCCGGCCTGGTTCGTATTCCAAAGCGCGGCTAACTGAGTCTAAGCGCACAGATAATTCAATGGCATTACCCAGTAAGAGCAGTGATGCGCCATCCTCCCAAATGAATTTCTCTAGTTGGTTCTCTTGCTGAGCTTTTAACTTCTTAATGATCCAATCCGCTTTGCTGAGCAGCATGCGCTCAAGTTCTTTTTGTGAAAGCCTTGTTGGGGCATGAACGACTAAGCCGTCGTGATTAACTTTTAGGCCAACGGTTTTGCGAGCGCGGCGCTCTAGGTGATATGGAATTGGTTCGCCGTTGGGGATAGGCAAATGGAACACCGTCATTTTAGCGACTTCTTAACAGTGGCATTTCGCTTTCAATCCATTCTTCCACTATTTGATTGACTGCGTCAGATTTTAAGCCTGCGGTTTCAATCGGCTTGCCAATGCTCACGGTAATCACACCTGGTATTTTTAAGAATGAATTTTTACGCCAAAACTCGCCAGCGTTGTGCGCCACTGGCACCACAGTTGCTTTGGTATGGGTGGCTAGCCAAGCGCCGCCGATATGGTATTTACCTTTTTTACCCGGGGCTATACGTGTCCCTTCAGGAAAGATGACGACCCACAAGCCTTTAGCAAGCCTATCCATGCCTTGGTCAACCATTTGTTTCAGTGCTTCACGACCCGCTGCGCGGTCAATCGCAATCGCTTTAAGTGCTGCAAAAGCCCAACCTAAGAATGGAATCCATAAAAGACTACGCTTCATCACCCAAATTTGTGGTGGAAAAATAGTTTGAAATGCGATGGTTTCCCAAGCAGATTGGTGTTTGGCTAAAACGATACAAGAATGATTCGGGATATTTTCTTTGCCGATGACACGGAAAGTTAAGCCGCAAGTGATTCTGAGCCAAAACATGGCGAGATAAGCCCAGCTGCTAACGATGCGTGAATGCAGGACAGCTGGCAAAGGGAAAAGTGAAATTGCCAACACGGAGAACACGGGCGTGATGGCGAGCATCCCTAGATTAAACAATATCGAGCGTATGAGTCTCATCTTGTTTGGCCTTGATTGCCTTAGTGTTTAGGAATGATGTGTTGAACGGCTTCCGCTAAATCAGCGAAAATTAATGTGCCTTCAGGTAAGCCGCCAGCAGCTAGGGTTTCTTCGCCCTTGCCTGTCCGAACTAACATCGGTTGCATACCAAGCACCGCGCCAGCTTGTAGGTCACGCAACGCGTCACCGACCATTGGCACGCCCTTCATATCTTGGCTAAAGCGTCTGCCTATTTCTTCCATCATGCCTGGCTTGGGTTTACGGCAGCTGCAGTTATCTTCTGCCGAGTGCGGGCAATAGAACATCGCATCGATACGGCCGCCAAGTTGGCCAAGTGCCCTGTGCATTTTGTCGTGAATCGCGTTGAGTGTCACCATGTCGAAAAGGCCACGGCTAATGCCCGACTGGTTAGTCGCAATCGCCACCCGATAGCCACTTTGGTTAAGTAGAGCAATGGCTTCCAAACTGCCAGGGATTGGTATCCACTCGTTGGTGCTTTTGATGAAGTGAACCGAGTCGAAATTAATCACGCCGTCTCTGTCTAGCACCACAAGCTTCATACTTATGCCGCCAGCTTAGATAAGTCAGCCACGCGGTTCATGGCTTGATGCAATGTTGCTAGCAAGCCTTGGCGGTTGGCCTTAAGCGCAGGGTCGTCAGCATTCACCATCACGTTGTCAAAGAAGTCGTCCACAGGTGCTTTGAGCGCTGCCAATGCCTTGAGTGAGTTGGTGTAGTCGCCGCGCTCAAATAGGGCGTCAGCTTCTGGTTTGATTTTAGCGAGCGTGCTTGCTAAGGCTTTTTCAGCTGGCTCTTGCAGTAGGGTGTCGCTTATTTTAGCTTCAACGTTACCTTCAATTTTCTTCAAGATGTTGCCAACACGTTTGTTAGCCGCAGCAAGTGCAGGGGCTTCGTCTAGGCTTGAGAAAGCGCGTACGGCTTCCAGGCGTTTTGGAATCTCGCTCAGCAAGCTGGGGTTCAGCGCTAACACGGCATCCACCTCTTGGGCGCTTGCGCCTTGTTCACGCAAGTTCACGCTGAGGCGGTCAAAGCAGAACTCCGTTATTGAAGCCAAGACACCTGGCTTGTCTTCCGCATTGAATTGCTGGAGCGCTAGGTCGATCATTGTCTCAAATGAGATGTTGAGTTTGCATTCAATCAGCATGCGGATAATGCCCAGTGCCTGACGACGCAGTGCGAATGGGTCTTTGTCACCGGTTGGTTTTTCGCCAATGCTAAATAAGCCAACGAGGGTTTCTAATTTATCTGCTAGCGCTACCACAACACCCACTTGGTTGCGTGGTAACTCATCACCCGCAAAACGTGGCTTGTAATGATCTTCAATCGCAAAAGCGATGTCGTTATTCAGCTTCTCATGTTGCGCGTAATAGCGGCCCATGATGCCTTGCAACTCTGGGAACTCACCCACCATGTCGGTCAGCAAGTCGACCTTTGAGAGCTGCGCAGCCTGCTCTGCTTTAGAAGCTAAGTTGGCATCACCGATCTCACTTGCAATTGCCTTCGCTAAATCGCTTACGCGTTTTGAGCGCTCTGCTTGCGTGCCTAGCTTGTTGTGATAAACCACTTTTTCTAAGCCGCTGATGCGTGATGCCAAGGTCTTTTTACGGTCTTGGTCAAAGAAGAATTTGGCATCTGCCAGGCGCGGTCTAACCACGCGCTCGTTACCATCAACGACCTTGAATGGATCTGCTGGGCTAATGTTAGAAACGATTAAAAATTTGTTGGTGAGCTTGTCGTTAGTATCGAGTAGCGGGAAGTATTTTTGATTCGCCTTCATGGTCAAAATCAAACACTCTTGCGGAACCTCCAAGAACTCGGTTTCGAATTGGCCGAGCAACACGTTCGGACGCTCAACTAATGCCGTCACCTCGTCAAGCAACGCATCATCTTCGATCGGTTTGAGGTTTTTTTTCTTCGCTGCTGCGGTTAATTGGCTAACGATCTCAGCGCGGCGTGCGTCAAAGCTAGGGATAACCGCGCCTTCGTTTTGCATCTGCGCTTCGTAGCTGTCGGCATCCTTAATTACCACAGGTGAAACGCTTGCCTCAAAGCGGTGGCCTTGCGTGCTGTTGCCAGACTGCAAGCCAAGCACGCTGACAGGTACCACTGTGTTGCCATGCAAAGCCACTAGGCTATGTGCAGGGCGCACAAAGTTGACGCTCTCCCAGCCGTCGCTTAGTTGGTAGGTCATGACTTTAGGGATCGGTAGCTTGCTCAATCCCTCTTCGACTGCCTTTTGTAGTGCCTCAGCAAGTGAAGCGCCCTTAACCAGCGCGTCGTAAAACAGGATGTCTGCCTTGCCGTCGTTCTCACGCTTGAGGTTGGCGACAGCGGACTCGTCAGCACCCAACGCGTTCAGTTTTTTGACGAGTGCAGGGGTTGCGTTGCCATTGGCATCCAGGCCAACAGTCACTGGCATCAATTTTTGTGAAACCGCCTTGTCTTCGGCTTGCGAAGATACTGCAGTGATATGAACTGCTAAACGGCGAGGTGAGGCGTAGGCTGTTGCTACGCTAGTTTCTGCTGTTAGGGCCTGTGACTTTAGGCTTTCTAGTACTGAGCCAGCGAAAGACTCGCCCAGCTTCTTCAGCACTTTAGGCGGTAGCTCTTCGACAAATAGTTCGACTAATAGATTGTTGCTGCTCATGCTGCTGCCTTTTTATTTTGTGCTTGCTTCTCTAGTTCAATTTTTTCCAAGACCTCATCGGCCCATGCTTTTGGCGCCATCGGGAAGCCGAGTCGGGCGCGGCTATCTAAATAGCCGGCGGCGACCGCACGAGCCAAGTTGCGTATGCGGCCAATGTAAGCGGCACGCTCAGTCACGGAAATTGCGCCACGCGCATCGAGTAAGTTGAAGGTATGCGCTGCTTTTAGCACTTGCTCATAAGCAGGCAAAGCGAGCTTGTTTTCTGTGAGATGTTGCGCTTGCTTCTCGTGTGCATTAAATGCGGTGAGCAAGAAATCTACATCACTATGTTCAAAGTTGTAGGTCGATTGCTCAACTTCATTTTGATGGAATACATCGCCGTACTTCACATCAGCAGAGCCGTTGACGCCTTTTGAGTACACGAGGTCGTACACGTTATCTACGCCTTGGAGGTACATCGCTAAGCGCTCTAAACCGTAAGTGATTTCACCCGTAATCGGTTTGCAGTTGATGCCGCCAACTTGTTGGAAGTAGGTGAACTGGGTAACTTCCATCCCATTTAGCCAAACTTCCCAGCCTAGGCCCCATGCGCCTAGTGTTGGGTTCTCCCAGTCATCCTCTACAAATCGGATGTCATTTTGTTTGAGGTCGAAACCGAGTGACTCAAGTGAGCCAAGGTAGAGCTCAAGAATATTCGCTGGTGCTGGTTTTAGCACCACCTGGAATTGGTAGTAGTGCTGTAAGCGGTTTGGGTTTTGACCGTAGCGACCATCTTTAGGGCGGCGGCTTGGTTGCACGTAAGCGGCTTTCCATGGCTCTGGGCCAAGTGCGCGTAGGAACGTAGCGGTATGAGATGTCCCTGCACCGACTTCCATGTCGTAGGGTTGCATTAGCGTGCAGCCTTGCTTATCCCAGTAGTTTTGCAGGTTTAAAATAATCTGTTGAAACGTCAGCATGATTTGTTTTCTTGGTGTTATTAAAGCCGCAACTTTGCGACGTAAGTGGTAACTCGCGATTTTACTTCTTTTTGCGGCCCCATAAAAGAATTAACGCGATGAATAATAGACTGATAATCGCCCAATTCCCCCAGCGGATGTATGGCGTGCTACCTGTGTAACCTTGAACAGACCCATTTAAGATGACGGTAGTGAATTGCGGCACGGTGGCAAGTACATCGCCCTTGTTGCTGATGATGGCTGTCGCACCAGTGTTGGTGGCGCGAAGCACCATGCGACCTGTCTCTAGGGCGCGCATCTGAGAGAACTGTAAATGTTGCTCGGCGGCATTTGAGCGGCCGTACCATGCATCGTTACTAGCATTTACAAGCAAAGTTGCCTCGGGTAATTGGCGAATAACTTCTTCGCCAAACACGTCTTCGTAGCAGATATTCACCGCGATTTTTTGTCCCACCATGAGCATCGGCTTTTGTTCGACACTTCCTCGGCTTAAATCGCTGAGCGGCATATTGAGCCAATCACGATAAATCCAGCCGAAAACTGACTTAAGTGGAATGAATTCGCCAAATGGCACCAGGTGGGATTTGTGATAGACCTGAACGTCCTCAATGCTTGAGATGCCGAGCATGGTGTTGAAGTAAGTCTCTTCTTTTTGTGACACTGCTCCCACTAAGATAGCCTTGCGATCTCCTGAGGCGATGGTTTTGAATGGCGCCAACACCTGATCTTGCGCCATGTTTTTTTGTGTCAAATCGATAGCAATTGGCAAAGCTGTTTCTGGAAGGATGACCAATTCAGCCTGCGTTTGCTTGGCCATGCCCAGGTACTGATTCACGGTTTGTATGGCAATAGACTCATCCCATTTTATCTCTTGCGCGACGTTACCCTGGATTAAAGCAACTTTCGTTGGGTTACCAACAGGCGAGGTCCAATTGATTAAGCTAAATGCCCCGCCAACCATCCAGATGGCCAGGAGTCCTGAAATGGCTGGGCGGCGCTGTTTATGTTGTGCGATGAAAACCAGTATGCTCGCGCTCACGGTGACGGTGAGTCCTACACCAAACGCGCCAAAAATCGGGGCGAAGCCAGCAAGCGGACTAAATGGCGCCTGCGAGTAGCCAACCGCCAGCCAAGGGAAGCCAGTGAAAATCCAATCCCGTATCCATTCGCTTAGTACCCAAAGGATGGCGGCGATAGCGAGGGGATGAGCAGAGCGTTTTGCTAGGTAGCCAACGATTGAAGGGAATAGCGCCAAAAATGCACATAAAAGAAATGTCGCTAAGCCTGCCATCCAAAAAGGCATGCCGCCGACATCATGGAGGCTGATGTATATCCAATAAATTCCGGCAATAAAAAATCCCAAGCCAAAAACAAAGCCTAGCTTTGCAGCTTGTTTCGGTGAGGTAGTGAGCTCCCATAAATAAAATAAGCCAGCGATGCTTAGGATGGGCAGCATGAACACGTAGAATGGCGCAAAGCCAAATACGCATGACGCCCCGAGAAGGAGGCTAGTAAGTTGTGGGTGTTTTTTTAACCAGGACATTTTTTAATCCACTAGACAATGTCCAACAGTATAGTGAATCGTAGTGATATTTGGATTGTAGAAATAAAAAAAGCGACTTAAAAAGTCGCTTTAGTTTTTGCTTTAAATGTTATTTTTTGTTTGGCGTGGCTTTTACAGCATCAGCCGGGATTTCGCTGCCATCATTATTCATGAACACCACCATGACGACTTTATCGTTGATAAAGTCGAGTTCAGTGGTTTGATAATACTCACCTTTTTCATCAGTATTTAAGTAGTGATACTGCCAAATTGAAGCTACTGGCTTGCCAGCAGCGGAGGCAATATCCTCGACGTTGCTTGGTTCGCCGAACTGTTCAATGATTTTTGCCTTCTCAAAGCCATTGATGCTGGCGATGAAGTCCTTTTCATTGGTCGGGATGTCGGATGCTGCAACTTGCGCCTCAGCAAATGCAAGGCCAGAGAGACTAAACAGTAATGCAAATGTGACTAATTTCATCGCGCGCTCCAATCCAAATGTACTGTTAGGAGCTTAAGATTGACAATAAGTTCCGATCGTCGATTTACTCACTCACTTCTTCTGTGGCTTTCATCTCTTCAATGAGTACGGAGTGCAAGCGTCTGCTGTCGGCTCTGAGGGTAGTAAATTTGAGGTTGTTGAAGGTGATGCTCTCGCCACGTTTTGGTAGGTGGCCGAACTGGCTCACGATCAAACCGCCGATGGTCGAGAATTCCTCATCACTAAAGTCTGTGCCCAGCACCTCGTTAAAGTCAGCGATTTCAGTCAGCGCCTTCACGCGGTATCTGCCCTGCGTGTCGCGGATGATGTTATCTTCAGTTTCATCAAAGTCGTACTCATCTTCGATGTCGCCCACGATCTGTTCAAGCACGTCCTCAATTGTAATCATGCCGGCCACGCCGCCGTACTCATCCACAACAATCGCAATGTGGTTGCGGTTACTTCTGAACTCTTTCAGTAAAACGTTAAGGCGTTTTGACTCTGGAATAAATACGGCTGGACGCAGCATATCGCGGACATCAAAGTCTTCGCCCGCGTAGTAGCGCAGTAAATCTTTGGCTAGCAGAATGCCGATGATGTCGTTCTTATCATCATCGATCACGGGGAAGCGAGAGTGCGCCGTTTCAATCACAAACGGAATGAACTCCTCAGGCGTTTGGGTGATATCGATCACGTCCATTTGCGAGCGAGGTATCATCACGTCGCGCACTTGAGTTTCTGACACTTGGAGCACGCCCTCAATCATCGCTAGTGCATCAGCATCTAGCAAGCTTTTTTCAAAGGATGCGTGTAGTAGCTCGACAAGCTGTTCGCGGTCATCGGGTTCGCGGAGTAAGAAATGACTTAGTCGCTCTAACCAGTTTGGTTTTTCTGCTTCAGCCATGATATTTGTTCTCGTTTTCCATTAAGTATGAAAGATTATTCGCTATCAGCATAAGGGTCTGGATAGCCTAATTTAGTCAAAATTTGTGTTTCTACACTTTCCATTAATTCGGCTTGTTCTGCAATCTCGTGGTCGTAACCATGGGCATGCAAAATGCCGTGCGCTGTTAAATGCGCAAAGTGTGCTTCTAAGGTCTTGCCTTGTGCTTTAGCTTCCTTTGCTACAACGGGCGCACAAATCACAATGTCCGCCATAATGAATGGCTCTTCCGCTAAAGGGAAAGTCAACACATTGGTCGCGTAATCTTTTTGGCGGTACGTCTTGTTGAGTTCGCGGCCTTCAGCCTCGTCAACAATCCGCAGGGTGATCTCGCTATCAACGCGGATGGTATTACGTGCCCAGCGTTTAAATTGCGTGATCGTTGGCAAGCCAGCGAGCTCGCTGGCATATTGCACATCCATGGAGAGAATTGGTTGTTTACTCATGTTTTTGATGTTTTGGGTCGTGTGGTTGTGCGTGTTTAGTCGCATCATATTTTTCGTAGGCGTTCACGATTTTTTGCACCAATGGATGGCGCACCACGTCTTCGGATAGGAAATGCGTGAAGGCGATGCCCTTGATGTCTTTTAGCACCTGCTGGGCCTCGACTAAGCCACTTTTTTGGCCACGCCCCAGGTCGATTTGTGTCACGTCACCCGTGATCACTGCCTTAGTGCCAAAGCCAATGCGGGTTAAGAACATCTTCATTTGTTCGGGCGTAGTGTTCTGCGCCTCATCCAAAATAATAAAGCTTTGGTTAAGTGTTCTGCCACGCATGTAAGCAAGTGGAGCGACTTCAATTGCACCACGCTCAAACATTTTGTTCACGGTATCGTAGCCACCTAAATCATAAAGCGCGTCATATAAAGGGCGTAAATAAGGGTCGACTTTTTGTGATAAGTCACCAGGCAAGAAGCCTAATCGTTCACCCGCTTCAACTGCAGGGCGGACCAAGACAATTCTTTTGACTTTGTCGCGAGTGAGGGCATCTACTGCACAGGCTACAGCGAGGTAAGTCTTACCTGTGCCTGCTGGACCGATCCCAAAAGTGATGTCGTAGTCTTGGACCTGCTGCAAGTAGCTCACTTGGCGCGGTGTACGACCATGTAAGTCAGCACGGCGGGTCATCAAGTTTGGCATCGCCGCGGTGGTGATGGTGTCTGGATTTAGTTTGTTCACTTCAACTAAGCCCAGTTGAATATCCTCTAACTCAACCGCTTGTTTAGATCGTGCGTAGAAGCTTTCTAAAAGCTGCGCCGCAAGGCGAGTATGATCTTTGTCGCCAGTGAGCTTGAAGTGCGCGCCACGGCGTGCGATCTCAATATCTAAGGCGGATGCAATCTGTTTAAGATTTTCATCAAGCGGCCCGCACAGGTTAGCGAGGCGGTGGTTATCTTCGGGCTGTAAGGTAATTTCCATTATTGAACAATCTTGCCGATTAAACGGCGTGGGTTAGAAACATCAGTAATTATTACATTCACAAATTGGTGGATGAGTGTAGCGTCGCCTTCAATATCCACCACGCGGTTGTTATCTGTTTTTCCTGCAAGGAAGGAAGCATCTTTCCAAGATGCGCCTTCAATTAACACGCGTTGCTCAGTGCCAAGCATGGCCTCAGAGATGGCTTTTGCTTGGACTTCGTTAATGGCTTGAAGTTTATCTAGGCGTGCTAGCTTTGTTGCTTCATTGACATCATCTTTTAAGAAGGCGGCTGGCGTGCCTGGGCGTGGGCTATATAAAAAGCTGAAGCTCGCATCAAATCCTACATCTTGCATGAGCTTTACTGTGGCCTCGAAGTCAGCCTCGGTCTCCCCTGGGAAGCCAATAATAAAATCAGATGTGAACGTCAGATTTGGGTTGGCAACTCGCAGCTTACGGATGATGGATTTAAATTGTAGCGCGGTGTAGTTGCGCTTCATCGCCATCAAAATACGGTCGCTTCCGGCTTGTACAGGCAAGTGGAGTTGTGCCGCAAGTTTTGGCACATTGGCGAAGCAATTAATTAATTGCTCGCTCATTTCATTCGGGTGGCTGGTCGTAAATCGAATGCGTTCTATTTGCGGAATTTCCGCAATCGTTTCAATCAGCAATGCCAAGTCGGCAGTGTCGCCTTGGTATTCGGCGCGGTAAGCATTAACATTTTGACCAAGCAGGGTAATTTCTTTGACGCCTTGCTGTGTTAACTGAATGGCCTCGGTCAAAATATCCTCGAATGGTCGAGAGACCTCCTCGCCGCGGGTATAGGGCACCACGCAGAACGTACAGTATTTGCTACAGCCTTCCATGATGCTTAAAAAAGCACTCGCGCCTTCAATACGTGGCGGCGGCAAATGATCAAACTTTTCTATCTCGGGAAAGCTGATATCGACTTGCGATGCGCCACTTGATTGCTTGTTTTTAATCATCTCAGGAAGTCGGTGTAAGGTCTGTGGACCAAAGACAATGTCCACATAGGGCGCACGCTTAATAATGTTATCGCCCTCTTGAGAAGCCACGCAGCCGCCAACACCAATCACTAAGTTTGGATTTTTCTCTTTGAGCTCAACAAAGCGTCCTAGGTGACTAAACACTTTGTCTTCTGCTTTTTCGCGGACTGAGCAGGTGTTGAGCAAAATGACGTCAGCATCTTCTGCCGTATTTGTTTCCACCATGCCATCCGATGAAGAGAGCATGTCCGCCATGCGTGACGAATCGTATTCGTTCATCTGGCAACCAAAGGTTTTGATGAAGACTTTCTTAGGGGACATCATGGTTAGTCAAGCGATGCGCGCTGCAAAGCGCGTGGCGGGGTGTTGTATGATGGGCTGCAGGAGCAACTTCGCAAAATAGGGTTAAAACTCAGAAAGATAAGTCTTAATTGTAGCTTAGCTAGAGTGGAATGCCAAACGGCAGATCATAAATTCATCAAGTGGATGTACTATCAATTTTAATTAAATCTGTGGCACAATTTGGTACGTAATTTTCATAACAACAAAATACTTGGGGGCAATAATATGTTTTTCGGATGGCAAGGCATTGCAACATTGGTTGGGATTTTGGTGGTGGTAAGCTTAATTCTTTATGTGTTCTCAAAGTGGCTTGAAAAAAACTAATCTGTAGGAAATAAAAAAAGCTAGGTGAAACTAGCTTTTTTTATGCCCAATTATGCTTTAAGAGTATGCGCTAATAAAGAAATCCACATTGTTTTTTATGAGCGCCTGATCTTTTGAGTTTGTTGGCCTCTCAAAACCTAACAAGCACTTGATATGATCTAATCCAAGAAAAAGTGATAAGAACTGATCGGCAGCAACATCAGGATCTTTGATTTTAAGCGTTTTACATTTTGCTAAATATTTAACGACTTCAGCATGAATTGTTAATGGAGCATTTTTGTAGAAAGTATTGCAAACCTCTGGATGCGTCGTTGCAACTGAAAACATTGTTCTGTGTGAGCCCAGCACCTCGGCTCGTCTTATTAAACTTAGAAATTGATTTGCAATGATCGTCAGACCAACTGAAGGTTTTTCCTCATCTAAGTTAGCGCTATCGATTGAAAACTCCTCTCTAACCCTGTCCAAAACAGTTGCGCCGAATAACTCTTCTTTTGACTTGAAATGACTATAGATAGTCTTTTTGGTTACTCCGGACTCTTTGGCGATTGCATCAATCGTAGTTCTTTCAAGGCCATTCTCAGAGAAAAGCTTTTTAGCAGTTGACACCACTAATCTGATCTTGCTTGGATCAAATGGCCTGCCCCGTTTTTTTTCTAATGGTATTTTATTTTGCATTTAATTTATTAATAAACTTGACAGTGTAATTATTGTAATTAATATAACGAGAAGTATACCAAATTAAATATCTATAAAAATTGATTTGATCGTAAAAAAAGGATAAAGAAATAATGAATAAATCTAACTTTTTGAAAAAATATGGCAGCTGGGCAATTGTTACTGGGGCTACTGATGGACTAGGCAAGCAATTTGCAGAGCAACTTGCAGAAATTGGTTTTAATTTAGTTATCGTCGCCAGAAGAAAAAATTTATTGGATGGTTTATCTAAAAGACTTAATGAAACCTATAAAGTTGAATGTCTAGCGATTGATTTAGATTTAAGTGCTAACGATGCAGTGGGGCTTCTTTACGAAAAAACAAATCATTTAGATATTGGCTTGATTGTCGCGGCAGCAGGGTTTGGAACCTCAGCTAATTTAATAGAAGCTGATATTAAACTTGAGAAGCAACTCATAGATCTGAATTGTCGATGCTTAATGGAAATGAGTCATGTCTATGGCAAGAAATTTACTGCTCAGAAAAGAGGTGGAATGATTCTAATAAGCTCTCTATTGGGATTTCATGGGGCATTTGGCACTGCAAATTATGCCGCAAGTAAAGCGTACGTTCAGGCTTTGGGTGAAGCACTATATTTTGAATTGAAAAAACACAAGGTAGATGTTCTTACTGTAGCGCCAGGTCCAATTAACACAGGGTTTGCTGCAACTGCAGGTATGCAATTTAGCATGGCCTTAAAACCAGAGAACGTAGCTAGAGAGTCGTTAGCTTCACTAGGCAAAAAAATAACATTGCTACCTGGATTTCTAAGTAAATTCTTATATCTGTCTCTATATCCGCTTGTCTTCAGAAATCTAAAAGTAATGGTCATGGGCATGGTCATGAAAACAATGATAAAAAAAACATGGCTGAATTTAAAAAAATAACAGCTGCTGATCTGGGCAAGCTTTTAAAAGAGCTCGGAGCCGATGACTATGGGTTTGTAGATATTGAAAATCCAGCCATTCAAGTTGATCGAGAGTATATAAATGTATGCTTTCCAAAAACTAAAACCTTGGTATCTATTGTTTGCCACATGAATAGAGAGCCAGTTAAATCTCTCAATAGATCAGTCGCTAATTTAGAGTTTCATCATGTCGGTAGTCAAGTGGATGATATTGCTAGAAACCTTGTTAGTAGGCTCGAGCAGCAGGGGATTAAAGCTGTCAATCCAGCCATGGCCTTTCCTATGGAGCTAGAGGACTTTCCCGGTCGAGGCTGGGTAGTTTCCCATAAGCTTGTAGCAAAGGAGGCGGGGCTAGGTGAAATTGGAATCCACCGAAATTTAATTCACCCTAAATTTGGAAGTTTTGTCTTATTAGGCACAGTGTTAATAGAAGCGGAAGTTGACAAACTATCCAAACCAATTGATTTCAATCCCTGCTTTGATTGTAAATTATGTGTCGCAGCTTGCCCTGTTGGCGCAATCAAATCCGATGGCTACTTTGATTTTTCATCTTGCTATACCCATAACTACCAGCAATTTATGGGTGGATTTGTGAACTGGGTAGAGGATATCGCTGATAGCAAGTCAGCTAAAGACTATAGAAAAAAAGTATCTTATCCTGAGACAGTTAATAGATGGCAAAGTCTATCTTATAAGCCTAATTACAACGCCGCATACTGTATGGCTGTATGCCCTGCTGGTGAGAATGTCATTGGCGAATACTTGAATGACAAAAAGCAGCATCTTAATGAGGTTCTAAAGCCATTCCAGAACAAGTCTGAGCAAATCTATGTCACTAAAGATTCCGATGCTGAGGCACATGTATTAAAAAGATTTCCTAACAAAAAAATTCGGGTGGTCAGATCCAATGGCCGCGTAACTAATATTAAGAATTTCATATTGGGCATCAAGTTGAGCTTTCAGAGGGGCCAATCTAAAGGACTAAATGCAACTTATCATTTCAGCTTTACTGGACAAGAAGCACAAAAAATAACCATTAAAATTTATGGTGGTAAACTGGAAGTTCTAGAAGGTCATGTCGACAATCCAAATCTCAAGGTTGAAGCAGACTCAGTCGCTTGGGTTAAATTTCTCAATAAAGAGATATCAATATTTAGGTGCTTAGTGACCAGAAAAATAAAATTGAAAGGCTCTGTAAAACTACTTCATGCCTTTGGAAAGTGTTTCCCAGATTAGTATTTCTAGGATGACTTATTTATAGGCTAAAAACATTAAAGACAGTCTAATCAAGCAATCAAATTGCTTATTGATTTAATTTAAAAATACCAAACAAAGCAAGGCCGATCAACACTGCACTAAGCACATTGATGAGTCGTGTTTGCTTCTGATGCAAAGCTTTTAAGCGAGATAGTTCCAGTTTTAACTCTGCAGTTTGATTGATGTCATGTGTTAAAAACGCGTCAATTTTTCTTGGTAATGTTGGTAACACAGCGCCCCAGTGTGGCGCCTCTGTTTTGATACGTTTTAATACGCTGCGCCAGCCAATTTGCTCCGACATCCAGCGCTCAAGAAATGGCTGCGCAGTTTTCCATAGGTCTAGTTCTGGGTCTAGATCGCGGCCCAAGCCTTCAACGTTAAGTAACGTTTTTTGGAGCATCGTGAGTTGCGGCTGAATGATAAGGCCAAATCTTCTCGCTGTGTGGAACAAGCGAATGAGCACCCGGCCGAATGAGATGTCTTTGAGTGGCTTATTAAAAATAGGCTCACACACTGCGCGAATCGCTGTTTCAAATTGGTCGATAGACACATCGCTTGGTACCCAGCCAGATTCAATATGGGCTTGCGCAACTTCGCGGTAGTCTCGGCGAAAAAATGCTAAAAAGTTGCGAGCTAGATATTGTTTGTCTGTTTCTGTAAGGGTGCCCATGATGCCAAAATCGAGTGCGATATAGCGCCCGTCATCCGCCACCTGAATGTTGCCAGGGTGCATATCGGCGTGGAAGAAACCATCACGAAAAACCTGCGTGAAGAAGATCTCTACACCATCACGCGCAAGTTTTGGGATGTCGATGCCCATGCTTCGTAATTTATCTACTTGGCTTACCGGCGTGCCGTTCATGCGCTCCATGACCATGACCTGCTCATGGCACCAGTCCCAATAAACTTCTGGTACTTGAAGTAATGGGCTGTTTGGGAAGTTGCGACCTAGTAAACTGCAGTTCGCGGCCTCAAGCATTAGATCAAGTTCGTTGTTGATGTGCTGTGCGAAGTCTTCTACGACCTCGCGTGGACGAAGTCTTTTGCCATCGGCAAGCAAGGTCTGAATCAGCCAGGCAGCAACCTCTAGTAACTTGATGTCCTTTTGAATAACGGTGGCAATCCCTGGACGCAAGATTTTGACCGCCACTGGCTTGCCATCCATGAGGTGTGCAAAATGCACTTGTGCCACAGAGGCGCTCGCAATAGGCGTTACATCAAATTGGCTGAATATTTGATTAACCGGTTTTTCGTAGGTTTCGATTAAGATTTTTTCGACCAGCGCATACTCAAATGGCGGCACCTGGTCCTGAAGCTTTGCGAGTTCGTCAGCGATGTCGAGTGGTATCAGATCGCGACGGGTTGAGAGCATCTGGCCGAACTTCACGAAGATAGGGCCAAGCGCTTCAAGCGCTAAACGCAGGCGTTCGCCCCGGGCTTGTTTGCTGTTACGGAAGAATAGAACGGTTTGAATTGTTTTACGGAGGATGGCAAATTTACTATGCGCGAGCACAAACTCATCAAGCCCAAATTTTAGTGAGATGAAGAGAATTTTGAGTAATCTAAAAAAGCGCATCGTTTATTTTCTTTTATTTGTTTATTTCGTCAGCAATTTAGCTAAGCGTTTTTCAAGGCGCTCGACGTCATCACGCAGTACATCCACTTTTTGTACAAAGTCTTCCACATGACGCTTTTTGGCGATGAGTGGGCTTTCTTCTTGCCAATATTCAGCGGCCATCTCTGCAAAGTTGACCGCTTGCTGTTTGGCTTCGTGCGCGGTATTTTTAGCAAATGCACTAATTTTGTTGGCTGGGATGTCGCCAATTACTCTGCTTAAATCTTCTTCGTAATCCCACTTCATGTTCTGTAAAACTTTGGCCATTGCTTTTGCGAGTTCGGTGTCGCCCTCAATCCTTACTTGCGACATTGCGTCCGTATCTTTGGCAAATAGTCTTAACGCCAGCGATGGTGATAGGTGAATGGATGCATCCACATTCAATGACTCGCCTGCCATCGCCAAGCCGCCATCTTCTAAAATTGTTAGGTTGGCGCTTGCTGGGGGCATGTTGAATCGCACGGTTTTACCGCTAAATGGTAAAAGCTCACCCCGAGCCCATTGGTTTTGGGTAACGAGGTGATGAAGTACACGGGTTAAAAGTGGCTTGAACATGCGTGCGCCTACTTAAACTTTCCAGCCCTTATGAAGGGCTACCACGCCGGCGGCGAGGTTGTAATAATCCACTTTGCTCAAGCCCGCATCTATCATCATTTGACGTAAGGTCTCTTGGTCTGGGTGCATGCGAATTGACTCCGCTAGATATTGGTAGCTTTCTGCATCCTTGGCAAATAACTTGCCCATGATAGGCAGCAGCTTGAATGAGTAGGCATCGTAAAGGGGGGCAAGTGGTTTCCAAACTTGCGAAAATTCAAGTACCAACAAACGGCCGCCTGCCTTAAGTACACGGCGCATTTCAGCGAGCGCCTTGTCTTTGTGTGTCATGTTGCGCAGACCGAAGGCGACAATCACGCAGTCAAAATGATTGTCAGGGAAGGGGAGTTTTTCTGCGTCGCATTGCAATGCCGGCACTGCAGCGCCGTCGTCAATTAGGCGGTCACGCCCAACAGCTAACATAGATGCGTTGATGTCAGTCAAGATAACTTGGCCTGTTGGCCCTACTTTTTTATTAAATAGTCGAGATAGATCACCACTGCCGCCAGCGACGTCCAATACCTTATCGCCCGCTTTTACACCGCTAATTTCAACCGCAAAGCGTTTCCAGGTGCGATGCAGGCCTGCCGACATCACATCGTTCATCAAGTCATACTTGCGTGCAACGGAATGGAATACCTCGCCAACCTTGCTTGCTTTCTCGCTCTCGTTGACGGTTTTAAAACCGAAGTGTGTTTGATTTGAATCTGACATTTTGTGTGTGCCTTCTTAGTTAAGCTTCGCTAGGGTTGCGCTTCACGCCAGCTGCATCTAGCTTGCCTATGTATTCTAACCAAAGTCCCTCGTAATTGCGGGCCAAATCGTACAAATAATCCCATGAGTAGAGACCGGTATCGTGGCCGTCCGAGAAGATAAGCTTGATGGCATATTGCCCGACAGGTTCAATCGCCAGGATGTTTACATTTTCCTTGCCGACTTGTAATACCTCTTGGCCGACACCGTGCCCGCGAACTTCTGCGGACGGAGAGTAAACGCGCAAGAACTCACAAGAGAGCATGCATTCTGTGTTGTCATCAAAAGCGATTTCTAAGAGTCGTGATTTTTGATGCAGTTTTATATTGCTTGGGCGCGGCGAGTTGGGGTTATTTGCGTGCATAAATATTCAATAAGCTTAAAGTTGAATCATAGCAGAAAGCGCGCTTCTCTTCAGTCACCGCAAGGTTGGCTGATATAAATCAAACCTGAAAAATCTGAAGCGCGTATCATTGCTATTTGAAATTTGGATTGTTTTAAAAAGGATTGGTTGCGTGAGTCTTAGCGCTTTATTTTTTCAGTTGGGCTTGTCAGTGGTGTTCATCGCTTTGGCGGCGGTTGGTATTCTGTGGGCTATTAAAAGCGGTCAGTATGACGACCTAGATGGTCCGGCACAGAGGATCTTGATGGATGAGGATGATCCGATGATTCCATTCAACCATCAAAAGCCAACATCGCGAGTGGTTGAGCCAGATCAAACTAACATCAAATAAGTGTCTTTTACGCTAATCTGGAGTTGAACTGCTTGGCCTAAGCTAATAAACTACAACCTCAGAATTTATTATTTATTGAAAACGGGCTTAATATGAAACAATATTTCACATTCGATAATTTGCCATTGACGATTTTAGTCGCTTTGATTGCCTTTGCTTGGTTTAGCGCTTTATCAGTGATCTTCTTTCACTAGAATTTTCACGGCTTTAAAGCCCAATAAAAAAGCTGCCAAGGCAGCTTTTTTATTTTTTAATATCTCTTGAAATCTCGTTATTAACGATTAGCTGCTAAGGTAACTTTCATCTTCTCCATCGCCTTTTGCTCAATTTGGCGAATACGCTCAGCAGAAACACCAAACTCATCCGCTAAATCATGTAATGTTGTGCTGCCGTCTTGCGTTAGCCAGCGCGCTTCAACAATACGGCGACTACGTTCATCAAGGCTAGCAAGTGCGTCCGCTAGTCCAGTTGTTTGTAAGTGCTCTTGCTCGATAGCAGATAACATTTCTGAAGGCTCAGGCTGTTCATCCTCTAGGTAGGCAATCGGGCTGAATTTATCTTCGCCATCATCATCTGCGTTGCCTTCGAGTGAGATCTCATGACCGCCTAAGCGCGACTCCATTTCAAGCACTTCCTCAGGCTTTACATTGAGCTCACGCGCGATGTGCGCGACTTCATCTGGCTGAAGGCTACCGGCACCAGTTTTCATGCTACGCAAGTTAAAGAACAGTTTACGCTGTGCCTTAGTTGTCGCGATTTTTACTAGGCGCCAGTTACGCACGATGTATTCGTGAATTTCAGCTTTAATCCAGTGCATCGCAAATGAAACCAAGCGAACACCACGTGCTGGGTCAAAGCGTTTCACCGCTTTCATTAGCCCGATATTACCTTCTTGAATTAAATCTGCTTGTGGTAAGCCATAGCCTGAGTAGCCACGCGCGATACTCGCGACCAAGCGAAGGTGTGAAACGATGAGGGCTTTAGCTGCCTCAAGGTCGTTGTTATTTTTTAGGCGTGTAGCGTAATCCAGCTCTTCCTCTGCCGTAAGCATAGGAAAGGCTTTGATTGTGCGCATATACTGATCCAAGCTATCTAAAGCTGATGGTATCGGTAAAGTCAGTGCATTTGTCATGGATTCACCTTTATTCATTATGCTAATTTTAGCACTCCATATTAGAGAGTGCTAGTCCTTAAAAGTTCATCCTTTTTGTATTTCATGAGATGGCAAAGCGATCAGGTACAATCCTACAAAACATTGATCGAGACTCAATAGAAAATGAAAGAAGAAGCGGCTTTGGTGAAAGCGAACTCTCAGGGAAAGATTCTGCTCGGGAGTTTGGTCGGTACGACGATTGAATTCTTCGATTTCTATATCTATGCCAACGCTGCGGTATTGGTGTTCCCGGCTTTATTCTTCCCGTCATCGAACGCCACAAACGCCATGTTGCAGTCGCTGGCGACCTTTGCGATTGCTTTCTTTGCGCGCCCTCTGGGTTCAGCGTTGTTTGGCCATTTTGGCGACAGGGTGGGGCGCAAGGCGACCTTGGTTGCAGCCCTCATGACGATGGGTTTATCAACGGTCGCAATTGGTCTGTTACCTACTTATGCCAGCATCGGCATTGCCGCCCCTATTTTGCTTACCCTATGCCGATTTGGTCAGGGGCTGGGGCTTGGCGGTGAGTGGGGTGGTGCGGTCTTGCTTGCGACCGAAAATGCGCCGCCTAATAAACGCGCCTGGTATGGCATGTTCCCCCAGCTTGGTGCGCCAATCGGCTTTCTGATGTCGGGCGGGATTTTCTTGCTACTCAGTGATAGTCTAAGCAACGAGCAGTTCTTTGATTTTGGCTGGCGCATCCCGTTTTTAGCCAGCACCTTGCTGGTCCTGGTTGGCTTGTATGTGCGTCTCAACATCACCGAAACCCCTGTATTTTTGGAGTCGCTGAAATCTAATAAGCGGGTCAAAGTACCCGCAATCACAGTGTTTAAAGAGCATGGGCGCCACTTGCTCCTGGGTACTTTTATTGCCTTGGCCACCTTTGTGTTGTTCTACTTGATGACAGTCTTTACTTTAAGCTGGGCGACGACAAGCTTAGGTTTTTCGCGCCGTGAATTTTTAGTGATACAACTATTCGCCGTCTTATTCTTTGGTTTGGCCATTCCAATTTCCGCTCTGCTTGCCGATAGATTCAGCCGAAGAGAGGTATTGATGAGCACGTCCTCAGCAATCGCGGCTTTTGGCTTATTGATGGCGCCACTCTTTGGCTCTGGTGATGTGGTAAAGATTACAATCTTCTTGTGCTTGGGGCTGGGATTGATGGGAATGACGTATGGCCCGCTTGGTACCATGCTCTCTGAGTTATTTCCAACCGAAGTGCGCTATACAGGCGCATCGCTTACGTTTAACTTTGCAGGGATTTTAGGGGCTTCGTTCGCACCCTTTATCGCAACATGGCTCGCGGGGAATTACGGCCTGTGCTACGTGGGTTTATACCTCACTGGCTCAGCGCTGATCACGCTGACTGCTTTGGCTTTTAGTAAAGCCTAAGCTTATCTGAAGCCCTGGTTCGAGAACATTTCACGCATTAAAAACTGCTCTAACTCAGCCGTGTCTTCTATTCTTGCTGATTTGGTAATGGAGCGTCCTAGTCGTTGCGACTCCCATTCAAAGTCGCCGCTGTAGTCTTTGCGGATAATCACAATCATTTTTCTAACAATCGCTAGCTCAATGGTCTCGCCGGGCTTGGCTTGCACGTCAAATATTTCAAGCCTTGCATTGTTATAGTTATTTTTCCAGCCCTTGAAGCTAAGTTGGGCGGTATGTAAGCCGACATCTCTTACTTGGAAAATCCCATTGGTTCCCTCCTGCGCCAAGTTGCGTTTAATGACCGCATCGCGCTGGTCTTCATTTGGGGTGCCACGCTCTTTTGCGGTGGCACTTTGTTCCTCCGATTGTCGGCGCTGACGATTCGCATTGACCAAGGCCATCATGTCCACTGGTTGGTCTGCTGGCGTTGGTTTGGGCGGCTCTGGCTGTTTAGTAGGCACCTGGAATTGATTGTTGCTCTGTGTTTTTTGGGTGGCCATCACCGGCGGCGTGACTTTTTTAACGCCCTTTTGGTGCTTAGGCTCGGGTTTTGGTGGTTCAGGTTTTGTTTCCGGCTCTGAGTTTTTTTGTGGCTGTGGGTTATTCAGTGTGATGGTGAGCGCCTGTGGTGGCGGAAACACACTGTTGGGTTTAATGAGTTGCGGTAATACAAAAAACAAAATTATCGCGTGGATGACGAGTGAAATGACAATCGCAATGATCGTGTTGCGACTAATCCGAATATTGAGGTGCCTATCAGATTTCGTTGGCAGATAAAACGCCTGCTGGGCGTTAGCTAGGCTAGCGTTGAGGGCGGCAATTTTCTGCGCACGCGTTGTCCAAGGCAACTTCATTGATGGCTTCGCTTAAAAAGACTGAGTTATAGTTTTTCAATCTTAGCTAGTGAGCGATTAACGGCGACGAATGCGCCGATCCATCCCAGCGCAACCGCGCTAACCAACATGGAGATGGTGATGGGTGCGTTCGGCATATTGAGTTTAAATTGGCTAGCATATAGGTCAGCGATTTCGGTCACTGACGTGTTGAAAAGTTGCACCACCGCGAGCACGATAAGCCATGCCGCTAAGCCGCCACCTAAGCCATATAACGTCCCTGCATATAAAAATGGACGACGAATAAATTGGTTGGTCGCGCCGATGAGCTTGCTGACTTCAATCTCTTCAAGCTGTGTCATGATTTGCAGGCGGATGGTGTTGCCGATTACCGCGACTAATGCAAATCCAAGTAGTGCCACCAACACAAAGATCGCTTTTTTGACAAGCTTAAGCACCGTGTCTAGACGTTGAATCCAATTGGAATCGACCTGCGCCAGCTCGACGCCATCCCATTGCTGCATTTCTTTTTGTAGGCGCTCAACATTCTTGGGCTGAATGTTTTTAGGCGTCACAAAGTAAGCGTCCGGGAGTGGGTTCTTATTCAAGCTTGAGCTGATGTCTGCCGTGTTGGCATTTTGTTGCATCTGCTCCCAAGCACTTTCCTTACTCACAAATTCATACCTAGCGATGTCCGGATGCTTTTTTAACTGCTCAGTAATAGCTTCTTTGGCGCTACTTGAGGCATCCAGTTTTAGAAATAAGCTCAATTGCGGTTTGCTTTCTATTCCGCCTGCTATTTGACCTAGGTTATCAACGATCGTGAATAAGATCGCAGGTAATGAGAGTGTGACGCCCATGACGCAGCACATGAGAACGGTGCCTAGTAGATTCTGACGCATACGGCCAAGCACCATTCGCAGTGGCTGTATGTGTTGGTTTAGCCATTGGTTCATGCTGTAAGTTCTCCATGTTGCAAGTGCAATACTTTGACGACATTTTTGATATTGTCTGGGATGTTGTGAGGCAGTTCGTGGCTCGCGATGATGACGGTCACGCCCACCTGCTGGAATGCGTATAGGAAGTCCAGAATGTCGGTTGCATAGTCTTCATCGAGATTGCCCGTCGGCTCATCTGCAATGAGTATTGATGGTCGGCTGACAACGGCGCGTGCAATCGCTAGGCGCTGTTGTTCACCACCTGAAAGTGTTATCGGCATAGACTTTTCTTTTGAGAGCAAGCCGACCTTGTCTAGTGCTGCGCGAATACGTTTTGCGGCCTCTTCACCCAGAACGCCATTGATGTGCAATGGCAAGGCTACGTTGTCAAAGCAGTTGCGGTCGTAAAGTAATTTGTGGTCTTGGAAAATCAAACCAAAATTACGGCGTAAGTAAGGAATTGCCGCCGCTTTTAGTTGGCTGACGTTTTGGTTATTAATGAGCACCGTGCCAGAGGTTGGGCGCTCTAAACCCGCAATTAATTTAAGCAGCGTGCTTTTACCAGCACCGGAAGTGCCTGTGACAAAAACCAAGTCACCTTGCTCGATTTCAAACGAGGTGTTCTTAATTGCGTCAAAGCTGCCTGGATAACGTTTGCTGACTCGGTCGAATTTAATCATTCAAATAATGCCTCTACAAATTCACTTGCCTTGAATGGGCGTAAATCTTCGATCGATTCGCCCACGCCAATAAATCTAATTGGGATTGGTCTCGTTTGTGCGATGGCGGCAATCACGCCGCCCTTAGCTGTGCCATCAAGCTTACTTAACAGTAAACCCGTCACCCCAAGCGCATCATCAAACGCCTTAACTTGCATCACGGCATTTTGACCGGTGTTGGCGTCCAGCACGAGAAGCACCTCATGCGGCGCACCTGGTAATGCTTTATTAATGACGCGCTTAACCTTGCTGATCTCTTCCATCAAATTGAGCTGTGTTGGTAAACGCCCAGCGGTGTCTGCCAACACAATATCAATATTCTTTGCTTTCGCTGAGTTGATCGCATCAAAAATCACCGCCGCCGCATCGCCGCCCTCGCTAGCTACCACATGCACGTCGTTACGCTCACCCCAAGCCTGCAACTGCTCGCGCGCGGCAGCCCTGAAGGTGTCGCCTGCAGCAATCAACACTGATTTGCCTTCGGCTTGGAATAAATGCGTAAGTTTGCCGATGGTGGTTGTTTTGCCGGCACCGTTAACGCCTGTGAGCATGATGACAAAGGGTTGGTGTTCTGTGGTGTTGAGCGGTTTCTCTAGTGGTGCTAACAACGCCATGAGAGAGTCTTTGAGTGCCGCCTTGAGCTGCGTCGTGTCGCTTAAGGCTTGGCGAGCAACGCGCTGCTTGATGTCGTCTAGTAATGCTTGTGTCGCGGAGATGCCAACATCGGAGGTGAGCAAGATGGTCTCGAGTTCTTCGTAAACATCCGCATCAATCTTGCCACCACCAAATAGGCTGGCAAGCTGATTGCCTAGCTGGCTGCGCGTGCGTGAAAGCCCTTGTTTAAGGCGCTCAGCCCAGCTTATTTGTGCTGGCGCTTCGGCTTTGCTTTGCGCTTCAGGGGTTTTGTCTTTTTTGAAAAAATCGAACATAGCATCTTATCGAGTGTATTAACGCTATTTTAGTCGCAAAGCCACCCGCACGCTATCGTCTTGATGGCGTTTTGTGCGGGAGGGGAATGGTTTTTAGGCTGATGCGGTGTTGTCTGCAAAAACGCGGACATTGCGCGGATAAATAAATACTTGCTCGCCAGTATTTAATCCGAGCTCGCGGAAGCGTTCCTGGGTAAGCTCTGCCTCGATGATGGCGTCTTGACCGAGTTGTTGCAGCTCAAGTCTCACCAACGGGCCGATGGCGTGAATGTAATTGACCTTGACCTCAAAAGCTGGGGCACTACCACTTTTGATTCTCTGTACATCAATATCATGTGGACGAATATAAGCAAGTGCAGCGCCATCAGCTTGTTGGTTTTCTTTCTCAAGCTTGATATTCGAGCCGCCAATGCTTGCTTCACCTTTTTGTACATTACTCTTGAATTGGTTCACGTTGCCCAAGAAGTTATATACATAGGGCGTTGCAGGGTTGTCATACACCTCTTGCGGCGTGCCGATCTGCTCAACCTTGCCCTTGTTCATCACGACAATGCGGTCAGCCACTTCGAGCGCCTCCTCTTGATCGTGCGTCACAAATACGCTGGTGATGTGTAGCTCGTCATGTAGGCGACGTAGCCAGCGGCGTAGTTCTTTACGCACCTTGGCATCTAGCGCGCCGAAGGGCTCATCGAGTAGCAAGACTTTTGGTTCAACCGCTAGGGCGCGCGCCAAAGCAATACGTTGACGTTGGCCCCCTGAAAGCTGAGGTGGGTAGCGGTCTGCAAGCCAGTCTAATTGCACGAGCTCAAGTAGCTCATGCACACGGCGTTTAATTTCCGCATCGCTGGGGCGTGTCTCTTTTGGACGCACACGCAAACCGAACGCTACGTTTTCAAACACGGTCATGTGGCGGAACAGGGCGTAGTGTTGAAAAACAAAGCCAACTTGGCGCTCACGAACGTCACGTTCGGTGGTGTCCTTGCCGTGAAAGTGAATGCTGCCAGCATCAGGCGCTTCCAGGCCTGCGATGATACGTAGTAATGTGGTCTTGCCGCAGCCAGATGGACCAAGTAATGCAACAAGTTCACCGCTTGGGACATCCAAGCTCACATCGTTCAGCGCACTAAAGTCACCAAAATTTTTCTTAACATTACGAATTTCGATACTCATCAATATTCCCTCTTTTAATTTTGTTCTATAGCACGTGCGCTTCGAGCGGCATGCCATTCAACGATAGACTTCAATACCAAGGTTACGAGTGCCAATAAGGCTAGAACCGAGGCCACCGCAAACGCTGCCGCGTAGTTGTACTCGTTATATAAGATCTCCACATGGAGTGGCATGGTGTTAGTCATGCCACGGATATGGCCTGACACTACAGACACCGCGCCAAACTCACCCATTGCACGGGCGTTGGTGAGGATGACACCGTAGAGTAATCCCCACTTGATATTCGGTAAGGTCACGCGCCATAAGATCTGCCAACCAGATGCGCCTAGCACTAAAGCGGCTTCCTCTTCGTCTTTGCCTTGCGCTTGCATGAGGGGAATAAGCTCGCGTGCCACAAATGGAAAGGTCACAAAGATGGTCGCTAATACAATGCCTGGGATTGCGAAGATTACTTTAAAGTCGTGGTCTGAAAGCCAGCCGCCGAACCAGCCCTGCAATCCAAAAATTAGTACGTAAATCAAACCAGCAATTACAGGTGAAACTGCAAAAGGGAGGTCGATTAAGGTGATGAGGATGCTCTTGCCCCTGAACTCGAATTTAGCAATCGCCCATGCTGCAGCAACCCCAAATACCAGGTTGAGTGGCACCGCGATAAGTGCGGCAATAAAGGTGAGCTTCATCGCTGATAATGCGTCCGCATCAGCAAGTGCTGAGATGTAAGTATCAAATCCCTTGCGCAAGGCTTCGGTAAATACCGCTGCGAGTGGCATGAATAAGAACAAACTTAGAAACAGCAGCGCCGTTGTGATGAGCGTCCATCTGATCCATGTAGGTTCAGATGTGGCTCGGCTCTTGGCGACCTTGGCGCTGTATTTTGAAAACTGGGTGGTGCTTTCTTCAGACATGGTGCTGATCCTTAAATGGCGCGCGTATTGCGGCTACTGTTCCACCATTGCAGGCCGTTAATGGCGAGCAGTAAAACAAACGAGATGAGGAGCATCACCACGGCAACAGCTGTTGCGCCTGCGTAGTCATACTGCTCAAGTTTGGTGATGATGATGAGCGGGGTAATTTCAGACACCATCGGCATATTGCCCGCAATAAAAATCACAGAGCCGTACTCGCCAATGGCACGGGCGAAAGCCAATGAGAAGCCAGTCAATAAGGCAGGGGCGATCGCTGGAAAAATGATCTTAGTAAAGGTTTGCCAACGATTTGCGCCCAAGCTTGCGGCAGCCTCTTCAGTTTCAGCTTCTAAATCTTCCAAGATAGGCTGTACTGTTCGCACCACAAAAGGCAAACCAATAAAAGTTAGCGCAATGACTACGCCAATCGGTGTAAATGCAACCTTGATGCCATGCGGGGCAAGTAAGCTACCTATCCAGCCATTGGGTGCATAAATCGCCGTTAGTGCGATACCTGCGACTGCCGTTGGGAGAGCAAAAGGCAAGTCCACCAGGGCGTCAATAATGCGTTTGCCAGTGAATGTGTAGCGAGTGAGTACCCAAGCGGTGAGTAAGCCAAATATGGCATTAATTGAAGCGCCAATGAGGGATGCGCCAAAGGTGAGCTTGTAGGAGGCAACAACTCGCGGTGAAGCGACCGCAACCCAAAATTCGTGCAAACTTAATGTGCTGGTTTTAATGAAAGCCGCTGAAAGTGGGATCAGCACAATCAGGCTTAAATAGAAAATAGTGAACCCTAGGGATAGATTAAATCCTGGGAGCACGTTGTTGTGTTTTTTTGCCATATAAAACCGTTGGTGAAAAATAGCGCTTAATTTAGCAGATTTACTTATCTTAAATTAAGAATAGTTTTGAATAATGATATTCCAAAATCGTATAAAGAAGTCTAGGTAAGGCTTTGCTTGCAAGCCTTACCTAGACGAAATTGATGGATTTACTAAGCAACTGCGAGTTTAGGGCGTGAGAAGACTTTGCTTGGTTGCAGTTCTTTAGCGCTGACTGCCTCGCCAAGAAAAGGGCCCTGTAGAATCGTGGCGCCTGTTTCAATGGCCACCTCCAGTTGTTTTTGATTTTCAATGCCGGTGACAATTGCTTCGCCGCCAATGTCGCGAATCATCTTGATGAGACCAGGGAGTATTTTCTTCAATTGGCTGTTTGTTTCAGCTTTTTGAATAATGGTCGGATCTAGCTTCACGAAATTAGGCGAGAATTGCCACAAGCGGTCGATGTGAGACTTCTTGTTGCCGAAATTATCGATCGCAATTAGGTACCCACGCTCACGGTAATTATCAATGGCCTCTGCCAATTGTTTATCTTGCTCGACTAGCCCCTCTTCAATTTGAATCACCACGCGATTGGTTGGCACGGAGTGTGCATGTAGTATGCGTTCAAATACCTTGCCGTGTTCGTTCACGCTAATTAAAAGTGATGGATGAACACTCAGAAATAGTAGGCCTTTTTCATCATAAATTTGGCGGAAGTTAAGCACATGCAGTGCTCGGCTTACTCGGTCAAATTGGACTAACTTACCCGCTCTTTCGGCATAGCTAAATGCAAACTCAGGCGTGCTAATAAGCTCCTTACCGAGGAAGGGTTTAAGGACGGCCTCATGGCCAAGCAGTTCACCCGCTGCGCTGTCATAGATAGGTTGGAAAGCGCTATTTAGTTGAACGCCAATGTATTCACTCCGATATTCGCCGGAGGACTCTTCGGTGAGTCCGTATTCCTCTAAGTCCAGTTGAAGGGCGCGTTTAAGTTCTTGCGTGAGCTTTTTGAGTCTTGAAGGACTGGTTGCCATTTCTTGAGTTTCCTTTTTTATTTTGAGTAAATTTGATCGAATGTGCCGCCATCAGCAAAGTGCGTTTTTTGTGCTTTTTGCCAACCGCCAAACACTTCTTCCACAGTAAATAGATTGATGTTTTTGAAATCTTTTTGGTGCTTACTTAGCACCGTCTTGTTGGTTGGGCGTAAGAAGTGTTGCGCAGCAATTTCTTGGCCCTCGTCCGAATATAGGTAGTTCAAATACGCTTCGGCTTGTGTGCGAGTTTTATGCTTATCCACCACCTTGTCGACAACTGTTACTGGGTTTTCCGCCAGGATGCTATTGGATGGATATACGACATCAAACTGATCGTTGCCCAATTCTTTTTTGATGAGGAACACTTCGTTCTCAAATGTAATTAACACATCGCCGATTCCTCTTTGTACGAAGGTGGTGGTTGCGCCACGTCCACCGGTGTCTAACACGGGTACGTTTTTAAATAGTTGACCTATAAAGGTTTTCGCTTTAGCTTCATCACCGCCCTTTTTGATGATGTGACCCCATGCTGCAAGATAGCCGTATCTGCCATTGCCTGATGTTTTAGGATTAGGTAAAACGACAGCAACGTTTGGTTTGATTAAGTCTTCCCAGTCTTGAATGTTTTTAGGATTGCCCTTGCGTACCAAGAAGACGGTGGTAGATGTGGTCGGTACACTGTCGTTTGGTAGGCGTTTTTGCCAATCCTTAGGAATTAATTTGCTGCGCTCATACAAGATATCAATGTCGTTAGATTGGTTCATGGTAATCACGTCAGCTTCTAAGCCGTCCGCCACGGCGCGCGCTCGTTTGCTTGAGCCGCCATGCGATTGATTAACGGTGATATTTTCGCCTGACTTTTGTTTCCAGTATTTAACGAAAGCAGCGTTGTAATCTTTGTAGAATTCTCGCGTCACATCATATGAGGCGTTAAGTAAGCTGCTATCCGCGTAGGCGTTTGATGTAATCAATAGGCTGGCAATGAGTAATTTTTTGAGCATTTCTTGAATCTCTAAATTCTATGAGGCGTGAACTTTAATGCCTCAATTTAATAATTTAAAAGAATATATAATAATTAAT
>CAIQBW010000018.1 GCA_903870165.1 uncultured Methylophilaceae bacterium
GATAGATATGTTGCGTAAGACGAGCACGTAAAAGGAGACAGCAAAACCTGCCTTACTTGTTAACTCAAGTTGTGTGTATATCAGTTGTTTGGATACCTCAGTAAAAGTGAATAAACAAGACCATGCCCTTTAACAGGGCGTGGCTTATTCTTCCTAGTAAAAGAGTTCAAAAGCAAAAAACAAAAACTTCAAATCAATATTAAGTTCATCTCTATCAAAAGTCGTTTTAAACGACAATCAAATAAAAAAGCAAAAGAAGAAAAAACTGTGTTGAGCAAAAGCGACAGCTTTTGTGAAAACACAAGCGAACTTCAGTTCGCTCATTAAGTAATTACATAAATATAAAAACAAAGGAACTAAGCAATACCTTTGTTATTAACCACGCAACTGACTTAACCAATTGATTAATGGATACAAGATTAACATAAAGGACATATGGCAAAAAATGGTAGGAAATGAAAAACAAAGAAATTACGCTGCTAATAATGATAACAACACATTATTAGAGGATTATATGAAACAGGCACGTACATTAAATGACAAAGAATTAAACCTATTACTGCTTTACGTCAACACACGCAAATACGCAGAACGTGATCGTTGTATGTTATTGATGACTTATTTCGCAGGAATGCGTATCGGTGAAGTGGCTGCTACAAAGATTAAAGATGTATTGGCTAATGACGGCACTATTAGGCAAGAAATAAACTTAACAGCAGAACAGACTAAGGGTAAATTCGCACGTACTGTCGTATTAAATGAAAAGCTACGCAAAGAGCTGTTGGCTTATTTACTGACGCGATTTAGCAAGCAAGACTTAATCACTATTCAATACAGCCCAATTAAAGAAAAACCATTATTCTCAACACAAAAGAGCGAAGGCTTTAATGCCAACACAGCTTGCTATCACTTTCATATGCTTTATAAAAACGCAGGACTTGAAGGCTGTAGCTCACACAGCGGCAGACGAAGCTTTTTAACTGAGCTGAGCAGCAAGTCAGTCCCACTTAAAGTGTTAATGGAGTTAGCAGGACACAGACAAGCACAAACTACCATGCGTTATGTAAATGTAACGCAAGACATGAAACGTGCGGCGGTTGAACTGATTTAATACAAGCGTCAAAAGTATTGACACTAGACCGTCCTGATTCAGGACGGTTGGGATGAATATTTTTCTATCAAGCGTCCAGTAACTAGACGCTTGGTTAGCTAAAATTGATTTGGCCACTTACGTGATGTGTGAAAAACCCGCAGCACTTCAACGGTTTCATTTTTAATGCGATAAGGCACGATATAAGGATAATGCGTTATGACTAATTCTCTGGTGCCAAATACACGACCTGCTCTGCCAATTTGAGGATGTTGGGCTAATTGCTCAACAGAGCGAAGAGTGTGATGGACACATTCTCTAGCAGCTTTAGGGTTTTCTTGTGCAATGTAAGCTGCTTCAGCCTCTAAGTTCTGAAGCGCACGATTTAACCATCTAACCCGCATATTTACCTGCCAACGCAGTTACTTGATCATCACTTGCAAAGTCACCTTTATCTGCTTCAATCATCGCCTGCTCAATCTCAGCAATTTGCCATGCTTCAATTTCTAAATAACGATTGATAGCTTCAGCAGCTAAGAATGACTTGCTGCGATGGGTGGCGGAAGCTAATTTATCCAACTTATCTTTAGTTTCATTGTTAATACGTAATGTTATAACAGCACTTTCCATGACAAACTCCTTGATATATTACGTTGTATACATTGTAGTTTGGTTGCGAATAACCAGCAACTGGTAAATGTCGCTTAACACGACATTTCATTTTCTAAGCGATAAACCAGTCGATCTTGTACTTGAACAGCAGCTCAGCTGTTCGGTTGCTCGGTGTGTGGTGATTCATATTGATGAAAACGATGATATGAAATGCTGTGGAGTTGATATAAGCAAAGAAAGTCGTTTCAAAACGACTCTTCAACAGAAGCGTCAAAACAATTGACAGTAGACCGTCCTGAAACAGGACGGTTGGGATGAATATTATTCTATCAAGCGTCTAGTTACTGGACGCTCAACATTAAAAGTTGCTACTGGTGATGAGCCCATTTACGCAACACTTCATTAGCGCGGGTTTGCCAGCCTGAGCCTGTCGCTTTGAGTGCTTGAATAACTTCTAAATCTAAGCGCAAGGTTACTTGTGCTTTAGAGCCGCTGCCCATTGGTCTGCCTGGGCCGCGCTTAGCACTTGCCTTCACTGCGTTCCATTCACTGTCAGTTAATGGCAAAGCGTCAGCATCGCTTAACGCAGCAGCCGTTATTAAGGCATCTTCTTCATCTGTTGGTCTAATCAGTTTCTTGTTCATATCGTTCATACTCTCTATTGTTAGCTTTTCTAAGACTGATAATTCTTCGTTCAGTTTTCTTATCTACAAACACCACAACATATAAGCGTTGATTCATTGGTACTAAACCAATCTGCCTAATTTCACCATAATCTTGTCTGTTATCAATCCATATCAGCGCAGCCATCCAATCTAAATTGGCAGCATCAGCAAGTGAAAGCTGATGTTTGGCTAAGTTGATAGCATCTTTGTTTGAATCAAAATTGAACTTCATATGGAATTATTGTAGTTACATTAATTGGAATATACAACATATTTTTGTAGTTACATTAATTAGTTAAGATAACTGATATTTAGAAAGTCGTTTCAACACGACTCTTGTTGCACAGACCTCAAGCACAGTCGACCTTTAGTCCATTGGAAGGTCGACTGGTTTTGATTGCCCAAGTCAAAAGTCTGAAAATATACTAGTGGAATGCTAGAAAAGCCACGCCATATAACAGCCGCAATTATCGGTACAGTTTCAAATGTCCCTAATTACCCCAAAAAACTCAAAATCTATTTGAATAATGCTTCGCCTTATTGGCAAGCGATGTATTGGGATAGAGGCAAGACATATCGCAGAAGTTTGAAAACAACAGATAAGCGCACCGCCTATGAGCATGCCAAAGCGTTTTATGAGCAAGTGATTGTTGCCAAATATAGTCATCCAAGCCATTTGGCGCATTACCAAATCAAAACTAAAGAAGAGTTTGTAGCTGGACCAGATTTAAGGTTCAAAAAAATCGCAGCAGAATGGCTTTCTCGTCGCGCTTCAAAGTGGACTACTAATCACACAAAGCAAGTTGAGTTGAGACTAGTAAATAACATCTTTAAGTTTATTGCTGATAAAAATATTCAGCGCATTACACGCAAAGATTTATTGGAGTTACTACAAAGAATGGAAGAAAGAGGCGCATATGGTTTAGCACGTCGTGTATTGAATGATTGTAAGCAAATATGGCAATACGCAATGATAATAGAAGTGTGTAAGCAAGACATTACATTGGGACTGAATAAAGCATTACACGCACATACTGTTGTTCACTTCAATGCTGTTACGCCACAAGAGTTACCAGAACTAATGTGTAATATTGCCAACTACAATAAAGGAGACGACTTAATTGTGAAATATGCCCTACAGCTAATGGCACTTACCTTTGTGCGTAAGAATGAGCTAATACAAGCAACATGGGATGAGTTTGATTTGGACAACGCACTTTGGAAAATCCCAGCAGCACGAATGAAGATGCGGCTTGACCATATCGTGCCTTTAAGTAAACAAGCGATTGATTTGCTTAATCACATTAAATTAACACATCCAAGTAATCACTTGGTTTTTCATAAGTCCAATAAGCCGCTTGTCGATCATGCGATGATCTATGCACTGTACTTGATGGGCTATAAACACAGAATGACAGTACATGGCTTTAGGGCAATTGCCAGTACGATACTTAATGAAAACAGTTTTAGAGCTGACGTAATTGAAAGACAACTGGCACATACCGAAGCCAATCAAGTTCGCCGTGCTTACAACAGAGCGCAATACATGAATGAGCGAACGGAGATGATGGCTTGGTGGGGTTACTACTTAGAGCAAATCAGCCCGTTTAACAGCTGAAAATCGACTACAAGTAGAGACTGGGGGCAATTTATATAAAATTCAACAACATATAACAGGTTTGAAACTGCTGGTGCTTTAGTAGCATTCTCATCTGCAGCTAACGCTGGTATCACAATTCCAGCTGGTGATTGGACTGTTGACATCGGCGGTAACGTTAACGCTTATTACACTCACACTTCTACTGACACAACAACTTCAGCTGGTTCAAGAACTTCAGCTGTAGATCAAAACACTATCGGTACTGGTCTATTGCCAGCTGCTTTTGGTATTGGCGCTAAAACACGTCAAAATGATTTGGACGTTGCGTTCCAGTTCTCATTCTTCACAGGCACATCATCAGGTAACAACGCTGTTCACGGTGGCTCTGCTGGCAATAACACATTGAACATTCGTCAAGCATTCTTGTCATTCGGCGATGCTTCATGGGGTCAAATCAAACTAGGTCGTGATCTTGGCGTGTTTGGTTCAGATGCTATCTTGTCAGATATGACATTGTTAGGCGTTGGCGTTGGCGGCCCAGCAGGTGGTTCATCTACACTAGGCCGTATCGGTTCTGGTTACATCTACGCTGACTGGAAAGGTCAAGTTCAATATTCTTCACCAAACTTTAATGGCTTCCAAGTAACTGGTGCTGTTGTTGAAAACTTCCGTCCAGCTAATACAGTTGGTGTTGCTGGTACTTATGGTGCAACACCTTCTTCAACACAAAATACAGATAACTTAGGCTATGAAGCTAAGGCAACTTATGATTTCGCTGCTAATGACGTTACTGGTCGCGTATGGGTTTCTGGTATTACACAAAAAACTGCCGGTACATTAAACTACACATCAAGTGGCTTTGATGTTGGTGCTAAAGCTTCATACGCTGGTGCAACTGTAGTAGGTTACTACTATGACGGCGAAGGTTTAGATGGCCAAAGCGTTCTTGGCGGTCTATTCAATGCATCTGGTAACAAATCTAAAGATAGCGGTGGCTATGTTCAAGCAACATTCGTTGTACCTAATATCGGTACTAAACTAGGTGCTTCATGGGGTGTATCTAACTCTAAATCATCTGACAATGGCGCTACATTCAACATCGAAAACGAATCTTGGATCGTTGGCGCTTACCACCCACTTACTAAGTCTTTGAATTTAGTAGCTGAGTACACAAGCCAAGAAATCAGAAACCAAGCTTCAACATCAGCTCGTAAAGTAGAGAACGATACAGTTTCTTTAGGTGCGATCTTATTCTTCTAGGATTTAATTCTTAGTTAGACTTAAGTTAAAACGGCACCTTTGGGTGCCGTTTTTTTATTGCTAAACTCCCATAGGTTCAATATGAAATTATTCGCTGTATTAATTACGCTAGGCTTCACGGCTTGCACTGCGTTATCAAATCCGCAAGGAGCTGCGCAACCTTTACATCCCGTTGACCTTAAAAATAAAATTTATAAAGCAACCTGTAATGGAGCGGTAGAAGATTGGCCAAATTGCTATGAGCGTGCAAAACAAACCTGCCCGAATGGTTATGCTCTAAAAGAGAGGACACAAAGCCCACTTGGAGGCAAGCGTGAGTTAGTGTTTCAATGTAAGCAATAATCATCAATGAATATTCAAGCACTTTTAAGCCATGCTCTTCAGCTATGTCAACAAGGGAGCTTTGTTGAAGCAAAGAATATTTATTCAAAATTACAAAAAACTATTCCTAATAATTCACAATTACTAACAAATTTAGGTACCGTTGAACTCAAGCTAGGTAATTATTTGTTAGGTATAGAGTTATTGCGTAAATCTACAAGGCTAAACCCGAATCAATTAGTCGCGCTTTTAAACTTGGGCAATGCACTTCTGGAGCAAGCTTGTTATGAGGAGTCGTTAGAATTTTATAATAAGTGCATTTTATTAAATTCAAACTATGCAATTGCCTACTACAATCGTGGGAGGCTATTTAGTCTTTTAAATGAATATAAGAAGGCTGTGACTGATTATAAGAAGGCTATTTCAATCGATCCGGGGAATCTGATTGCATATAACAATCTTGGTTTTGCTTTAAATAAATTAAAGTTTAATCAAGAAGCAATTGAATGCTACGATTATTTGATTAGATTAAATCCCAACTTCTCTGAGGTTTACCTTAATCGTGGCGTGGCCTTTCATGATTTAAAGAAGTATGATGAAGCGCTGTTGGATTATGATAAGGCAATTTTGCTAAAGCCTGATTACGCTGAAGCTTACTCCAATAGGGGCAACACATTGTATTGTTTGGGTCGGTATGATGAAGCGTTGTTGGATTATGACAAGGCAATTTTGCTGAAGCCTGATTACGCTGAAGCCTATTTCTATAAATCACTAATTAAACTTTTATTTTCTGAGTATATTGAGGGATGGCAACTTTATGAGTCGCGATGGAAGGAGGGGCAGTTAAAAAATAAACTTAGGGTTTACAGTAAGCCTTCATGGCTAGGAGAAGAATCTCTCGATGGCAAAACCATATTGATTTATCCTGAGCAAGGCTATGGAGACTTGATTCAATTTTGCCGCTACGTACCTCTTTTGGAAAAAATGGGAGCAAAAGTCATTTTAGAAACGCCAGCCTCGCTTGTGGAGTTAATGGAAAGTTTATCGCCCACACTTACTGTCATAAAAGCAGGTGAAGCATTACCTGCTTTTGATTTTGTATGTCCTATGATGAGTTTGCCTTTAGCACTTAAAACAACATTACAAACAATCCCTGCAAACATTCCTTACCTAAGCGTCAGTGATAGTAAAAGGCAACTATGGAAAGAAATATTGGGCAAAAAAACCAAGCCAAGAGTTGGAATTGTTTGGTCGGGATCTGTTGAGCATAAGAATGACCATAATCGTAGCTTAGACTTTAAATGCTTACGCCCAATTCTTGAGTTGCCATTTGAGTTTCATTCCATACAAAAAGAGGTTAGAGACTCAGATCTAGATGCTTTAAATAAAAATAAACACATATATCAACATAACAATCAGCTCGAAAGCTTTTTAGATACTGCTGCAATTATTCAAGAAATGGACTTGATTATCTCTGTTGATACTTCCGTTTCTCATTTAGCAGGTGCGCTAGGTAAGAAATTGTTTATTCTTTTGCCATTCTCACCGGACTTTCGTTGGATGCTGCATAGGGATGATAGCCCTTGGTACAGGACAGCAACTCTTTTTAGGCAGTCTAAAAACAACTCTTGGGAGGAGGTTATTTTTAAGTTGATTGAAGAGTTGAAATATTTTTTCAAAACCAATTAAATAGTTTTTTATAAATTAGAATTTCCAATAAATTAAAAATATGTATTTTAGTCTTGATTAGGAGAATAGCCCAATTGCTATGACCTCGCTAAACAACTCTGCCAAAATGGCTATGCGCTAAAAGAGCTTACTCAAAGTCCAGTAGGCGGTAATTATGCGTTGGTGTTTCAGTGTGATAAGTAAATATAGCCCTGTTAAGCAGGATATTTTTATATTAAGAATATTCTTTTGAGTTTGTGAGTGGTTTGGTTAATCACATCCGACCAATCCCCAATTTTTTTACTGCGAAATAGCTCAATATCTGGATACCAAGGGCTATCTTTTTCATTGAGCATCCAACGGTAATCCGCCGAATAGGGCAACAGTATCCAAGTTTTATGGCCTAATGCGCCTGCTAAATGGGCAACAGAAGTACACACCGAAATCACTACATCCATTTCTTGAATCAGCGCGGCGGTGTCTGCAAAGTCGCGTAATTCATCTTTATGGCAATGCAGTTGATTCAAGCTTTCCAAGATTGCCTGATCTTCTGGCCGAATGTCTTTTTGTAACACATGAAATTCAAATGGTAATTCAAACAGTGGCGTGAGTTGTTCAAGCGGAATATTGCGTCTTGCGCATAGATTATTATCTATTTTGTTGGTCATCGAGCCAGACCACACGATGCCAGTCCTTGGCTTAGTTTTTGTGCCTAATTTTGCTTGCCAGTATTGCTTTTTATCATCGTTCACCTTGAGGTAAGGGGTTCTGGCTGGGATTGTTTTTACCGTGGTATTGAGTGCAAGCGGTAAACTCATGATGGGGCAAACAATATCAAAAGCTGGCAATGGTTCACCTTGTTTAATGACGGTTACTGTGGGCGACAAAGTTGCCATCAATTCCACAAGTGAAGCTGGTGCTTCCAACACCACTTTTGCGCCTAATTTTTCGAGCATTGGCACATAACGGCAAAATTGGATTAAATCGCCAAAGCCTTGTTCGGGATGAATCAATATCGTTTTGCCAGCAATTGACTCATCGCCCAGCCATTTGGGTTGTACATATTTCCTAGGTTCACCACGCTCAACACATTGCCATCCCCATTCGTATTCTTTCCAGCCTTGTTCGTATTCGCCGAGCAAAATATGGGTAAGCGCTTTATTCCAATGGGCAGATGGAATATTGGGTTGTAAGGCGAGTGCGCTTTCAAAACTAGCAATCGCTGTATTGTATTGTTTTAAATCTTTCAAGGTATTGCCGCGATTAATCAGCGCATTGATATCTTGCGGATTGAGCTTGAGCGTTTGGTTGTAGCAATCTAGCGCTTCATCTAAGCGGGTAAGTTTTTGCAATTCCACCGCCATGTTGAAGAGCGCGGATGGTTGGTTGGAGTTGATGCTGAGTGATTTTTTAAGCTGTTGAAAACCTGCTTCTGAGCGACCTTGTTGAAGTAGCACAATCCCTAATGTGGTGAGTATTTCCACTTGATTGGGAAAGTAGCTAAGTAAGGTTTTATACAAGCCTTCAGCATCAGCCAGCTTGCCAGCGTGATGCAGGCTTAAAGCGCGCTGATAAAGCTGATCTGGATTAAATGGTGGTTTTTTTACGCTCATTTTTGCGACTCAATCGGTTATTTACAGCATCCCGAATTTTAGCATGCGGTTATACTATGCAATGTTTTCGTAATCGTGATTAAGCAATGACTAAACAAGGCCGTAACGACCCATGCGCTTGTGGGAGTGGCAAAAAATTCAAGCAATGTTGCGCAAGCAAACCAGCACAAGTTGTGAGCCCACAAGCTTTAATGCAAGGCTTGCGCACGGCATGGGTGAATTTTGAAGCACAGCGTTTTGATCAAGCTAAAAACATTTGCGAACAAATCATTAAAGCGGTGCCAGTACAGATAGATGCTATTAATTTGCTGGGCTTAATTGCCCTAAAAGATGGCGATATTGAAGCCGCTGTGACGCATTTGTCTAATGTAGTAACACGTGATGCAACTAAGCCACAATATATCGCTAATTTAGGTTTTGCATATCATGAGCAGGGTAAGCTTGATTTAGCGATTGCTGCTTATCGCAAGGCTGTTTCAATCGAACCTCGTTATTTAGATGCGCATTACAACTTACATGCGGCTTCAATTGATGCCAAAAATTTAGCGCCATCCATTGCGAGCCTTGAGGCAGTAATTCAATTAAACCCACAAGATGCGGATGCGATTTTTATGTTGGGTATGTTGCAAGATTATCAAGGCAACGCAGAAGCAGCGGAGGCTGAGTTTGCCAAAATTCAATCGGGCGATGCTTTAATCAAATCTCGGCTAGATGCTTGGCAGTATTTCAAGGGTGCAATCAAAGGAAAATTACCCCCTATCACAGGCAGTATTCATGCGACTTTTGAGCTGGCAACACAAGCCGCCAAACTACAAGGCTCGGTGCTTGAGTTTGGTGTACGTCATGCCAACTCTACCCGCCAATTAGCCGCGCTCGCTAAACAAGACGTGCATGGTTTTGATAGCTTTGAAGGCATTCCCGAGGATTGGCATGATGAAGGAAAAGGTAGTTATTCAACACGTGGTGTTATTCCAAAAGTACCTAGCAATATTCATCTGCATGCCGGTTGGTTTGATGCTACGTTACCCAAGTTTTTAGAAACCTACACCGAGCAAGCGCGCTTAATCAATATTGACTGCGATATTTACAGCTCGACCAAAACGGTTTTAGATTTGCTTGCGCCAAGGATAGTCAAAGGCACGGTCATTATTTTTGATGAATATATCGGAAATCAGCATTGGCGTGAGGATGAGTACAAAGCTTTCCAAGAGGCTGTAAAAGCCTATGGCTGGAAGTATGAATATTTAGCGTTTAGCTTCTTTACTAAACAAGTGGTCGTGAGAATTTGCTGATGCAAATTGGTGATGCGATTCGTCAAGCGGCAAAGTTAGTACAAAACCAACTTGGGCTTGAGTCAACCGAAGCCAGCTTTGAGGCCAATTTACTCTGTCAGCAAGTGTTCAGCGTGAATCGCGCGTGGTTAATCAGCCACCAAAACGATCCCCTGGAAGTCAATCAGCAAGTGGCTTTTGAGGCATTAGTGCAACGTCGATTGAGCGGTGAGCCTATCGCTTATATTGTGGGCTCGCGCGAGTTTTATGGTTTGCAACTCAAAACTACGTCTGCAACGCTTATCCCAAGGCCTGATACTGAAAGCTTAGTGGAGGCCGCTTTAGCAAAAATCCCTGAAAACTCGAATTTAGATGTGCTAGATTTAGGCACGGGCACGGGTGCTGTGGCGCTGGCAATTGCAAAAAATCGCCCACACTGCAAAGTAAGGGCTGTTGATGCTTCGAGTAGCGCTTTGAGTGTGGCTTTAGACAATGTTCAGTTTTTGAAGTTGGAAAATGTCCAGCTACTTGAAAGCAATTGGTTTTTAAATCTGCAAAACGAAAAGTTTGATGTGATTGTCAGCAATCCACCATACATCGCTCAAGATGATGTCCATCTAAAACAAGGCGATTTACGCTTTGAACCAATCTCAGCGCTGGCTTCTGGCAAAGATGGCTTGGATGATATTCGCAACATTATTCAAGTTGCGCCGCACTATCTAAAACCAAATGGCTGGCTTATGTTAGAGCATGGTTATGACCAAGCTGAGGCGGTTAGTGCATTGTTAAGCGAACGAGGCTTTAGCCAAATTGACCATGCAAAGGACATTGCAGGTACTCTCCGCGTCACATTTGGCGCAATTTAGCGCCGCCATAGTATAATCAGTGCATGTCAGAAAATTCATCCGTCGGCATTGTTGCCCCAAAAATCGCGCATTTTAATGAGCCACTAACGCTAAAAAGCGGTCAAGTGTTGCCTCAGTTCAATCTCATTTATGAGACTTATGGCGAACTTAACGCCGACAAATCCAATGCTGTGCTGATTTGTCATGCGCTTTCTGGGCACCATCATGTGGCGGGAAAGCATAGCGAAAACGATAAGAATCCTGGCTGGTGGGATAACCTCATTGGCCCAGGTAAACCACTTGATACTAATAAATTTTTTGTGATTGGCCTCAATAATCTTGGCGGCTGTCATGGTAGCAGTGGCCCGCTCAGCACAAATCCAGATACTGATAGGCCGTGGGGCGCAAGCTTTCCAATTGTGACAGTTGAGGATTGGGTGAACTCTCAAGCACGATTGGCTGATTATCTCGGTATTAAACAACTTGCCGCTGTGCTTGGTGGTAGTTTAGGCGGTATGCAGGCTTTGCAATGGTCAATCGCCTATCCAGAACGTATGCGCCACGCCTTAGTGATTGCCTCAGCACCTAATTTAACTGCGCAAAATATCGCATTTAATGAAGTGGCGCGCCAAGCGATTATTACCGACCCTGAGTTCTATGAAGGTGATTATTACAATCATGGGGCTTTACCGCGTCGTGGTTTACGCATTGCCCGTATGTTGGGTCACATCACTTATTTAAGTGATGATGCGATGGGCGCGAAATTCGGGCGAAAATTGCGCGATGGTAATATCAAATATGGCTTTGATGTTGAGTTTGAGATGGAGTCTTACTTGCGCTATCAAGGCGATAAATTCGCCGGCGAGTTTGATGCCAACACTTATTTGCGCATGACTCGCGCTTTGGATTATTTTGATCCAGCTTTGGAATATGGTGGTGATTTGTCAGCAGCTTTAGCTCAAGTCACAGCCGACTTTTTGGTTGTTTCGTTCACCAGCGATTGGCGTTTTTCGCCAGCCCGTTCCCGCGAAATTGTCAAAGCGTTGCTCGATAATGAGCTTTCGGTGAGCTACGCCGAAGTCACTGCGGCACATGGCCACGATGCCTTCTTAATGCCTGACGCGCATTATCACAATATCATGCGTGCTTACTTTGGAAAGATTGAGGTGTGATATGGGAAATCTAGAAAAAAATATCGCGCTCAATGCTGAAAATCGTGCCGACTTTGCATTAATCGCAAAATGGATTGCGCCAAATGCCAAGGTGCTGGATTTAGGTTGTGGCGATGGTGCTTTGCTCACTAAACTCCGTAAAACACACAACGTACGTGCTTATGGCGTAGAAAAAGATGATGCTAACTGGCTAAGGGCAATGAATAACGGAATTGATGTCATTCAGATGGACTTGGAGTCAGGTTTGTCTGGCTTTGAAGCACAATCTTTTGATGTGGTCATTTTGTCGCAGACCTTGCAAGCTGTGCTGAATACTGAAGCGATTGTGAAAGAGATGCTACGAGTTGGTCGCGAAGTGATTGTGACTTTCCCTAATTTTGGCTACTGGCGTTATCGTTTTCAATTGGCGCTTAGCGGTCACATGCCTGTGTCTGACACTTTGCCTTATCAATGGTACGACACCCCCAACGTCCATTTATGTACGATTCAAGATTTTGATGAATTTTGTCGTAAAAGTGATATTGTCATCCAAGAGCGTTTGGTGCTGACGGATAAAGAGGCTGTGCACTTTATGCCAAATATGATGGGCGCTTTGGCGATGTACCGACTGCGATCTAAATAATTCTTAGCAAGCCTACTAGACCAAAACCTAAGACCAGTAAGCCGCTGGTACGTCTCACCCAAATATTTTGTAATACAGCCTTGAGCCTAACGGCGGCCATACCCATCGTGAGCAAAGCAGGTAAAGTCCCAAGCCCAAAAGCCAACATCAGCAAACCGCCATTGATAGCATTTCCCGTTGCAATTGCTGCAATTACGACGCTATAAACCAAGCCACATGGCAGCCATCCCCACAAACTTCCCAAGAGAAATGCTTGCTTTAAATTTTGCACAGGGATGAAGCGCTTTGAGTAAGGGTGTAGGATTTTCCAGACGACTTGTCCAGCGCTTTCTAAATAAGTCACACCATGCCAAATGCCAGCTAAATAAAGGCCAAGCGTAATCAGTATTAAACTACTGATGCCGTATAAAACGTGTTGTATTGGTAGAACGTGCTCAAGAAAAAAGCTAGAAGCACCAACCAACCCAGCAATCACGCCAGCTACGGTGTAACTTAAAATTCGCCCAGCGTTATAAGCAAACAAAAAAGGCGCTTTGGATTTGCTTGGATGTAAGTGCATACTTACAGCACCAACTATGCCTCCACACATGCCGACACAATGCCCGCCGCCAAGCAGTCCGACCAAAACAGCACTCATTAAACTTAATTCAATCATGTCGATATTGTGGCATGAGTCGATACTTTTCGGGTAATGTTGAGTCTATGAAAAATAACCCAAGTTTTTTACAAGCCATGCTCAATAAGCACATATTGATTTGTATTTTTACAGGCTTTAGCTCAGGCCTGCCGCTTTATATTCTGATTAGCTTGCTTCCGGCTTGGTTCAAAAGCGAAGGCGTCTCGCTCAAAGAAATCGGTTTGTTTGCGCTGATTGGTCTGCCATTTACTTGGAAATTTATTTGGGCGCCTTTGTTTGACAGGTTTATACCGACGCTTGGCCGCCGCCGCGGATGGTTACTTATCACGCAAGTTGGTTTGCTTATCACCTTGCCTATTTTTGGATTTTTTCATCCGCAATTGGATATCCGCACGATTGCTTTTTTCTGTGTTTTGGTGGCGTTTTTAAGTGCCAGCCAAGACGTGGTGCTTGATGCCTACCGCCGTGAATTATTGCCTGACGTTGAGCTTGGGCTTGGTAATGCAGTGCATGTGAATGCCTACAAAATTGCTAGCTTGGTGCCGGGCTCGTTGTCTTTAATATTGGCGGACCACATGGATTGGTCTAGTGTCTTTATGATAACGGCTTTGTTTATGTTGCCAGGTCTAGTGATGACTTTGTTAATCACAGAGCCTACGCTTAAAAATGTTTCACCAAAAACCTTACGTGCTGCAGTGGTTGAGCCGTTTCAGGAGTTTATTGCTCGCAATGGATTGAAAAGTGCGCTCACCGTTTTACTTTTTATCTTTTTGTATAAATTGGGCGATAGCATGGCTACCGCTTTGGCGACGCCGTTTTATCTTGAGATGGGCTTTAGTAAAACTGAAATTGGCCTAGTCGCAAAAAATGCAGGACTTTGGCCTAGCGTAATAGGCGGCATGTTGGGTGGAATTTGGATGATGCGCTTAGGCATTAACCGTGCACTTTGGATTTTTGGTGCTGTGCAAATGCTGGCCATTTTGGGCTTCGCTTGGCTGGCAATGGTCGGCCATAGTTTGCCTTGGCTAGCCTTGGTGATTGGTTTAGAAGCTTTGGGCGTTGGTCTCGGCACGGCGGCATTTGTGGCTTATATCGCTCAAACCACCAATCCACTTTACACGGCAACGCAATTTGCTTTATTCACTAGCCTCGCTGCGGTGCCACGCACGTTCGCCAATGCGGCAACGGGATATTTGGTGGAGTATTTTGGTTGGGTGCACTTTTTCGTGTTGTGTTTTGTTTTAGCCATTCCGGGAATGTTGTTGCTGTTAAAAGTTGCGCCTTGGAAAACCGCACCTAGCAACACGATTAATGGGAATGTGTAAGCCCTTCTGTTCGGGTATAATTCTCTTTTTTGAGTAGGAGTGCGATATGCCTATTTATGATTACCAATGTACAAGTTGCGGCTTTAAAAAAGAAGTGATGCGTAAGGTCAGTGAACCTAGCATCACAGTTTGCCCTGAATGCAGTAAAGAAACCTTTGCGAAACAAGTTTCTGCCCCTGCTTTTCAATTAAATGGCACCGGTTGGTATGCGACAGACTTTAAGGGTGGTTCAGCTAAGCCTCAAGCTGAAACGAAAACTGAAGCGGCGCCAGCTGCTTGTGGGACTGGATGTGCTTGTCACTAATTAAGAAGATATGAAAAAAAACTTTATTACAGGTTTGTTAGTTTTAGTCCCGCTGTTTATCACTGTGTGGGTGCTAAGCACGCTGATTAGCGTGATGGATCAAAGCTTATTGCTATTGCCTGTTGAATGGCGTCCTGAAGCACAGTTTGGCCGTGCTATACCTGGCATTGGTGCAGTGTTAACCTTGCTGATTATTTTATTCACGGGCGTCATTGCTACCAACTTTTTTGGCAAACGTTTGCTCTCTCTATGGGAAGCAATGCTGGCTAGGGTGCCTGTAGTGAAGTCTATTTACTCTAGTGTAAAGCAAGTCTCTGATACATTGTTTTCAGATTCAGGTAACGCTTTCCGCAAGGCATTATTAGTCCAATACCCTCGTCAAGGCTCTTGGACGATTGCATTTATGACTGGCCATCCCGGTGGTGATGTAGCGAACCATCTTAAAGGTGATTATGTCAGTGTGTATGTACCAACTACGCCTAATCCAACATCAGGTTTCTTTTTGATGATGCATCAAAGCGATGTAATCGAACTGCACATGAGCGTTGATGAAGCCTTGAAATATATTATTTCGATGGGTGTGGTCGCGCCAGTTGTGCCACATGTGGTCGAACATGATCCTGGCGTTGATGAAACATCAGATGCTTAAACTTTGAATTCTTAACTTTTAACCTTCATTTCTAAAGAACTTTTTAATATGCGTACTCATTACTGCGGACATGTAAACCGCGATCTAATTGGCCAAACAGTAACTTTATGTGGTTGGGCGCATCGTCGTCGTGACCACGGTGGCGTGATTTTCATTGACTTGCGTGATCGTGAAGGCATGGCGCAAATCGTGATTGATCCAGACACCCCAGAAACATTCGCGATTGCTGAAACTGTGCGTAGTGAATTTGTATTAAAAGTGACTTGTAAAGTACGTGCACGTCCTGAAGGCACTGTTAACCCAAACATGGCAACTGGCGAAGTGGAAATGTTGGCGACAGAGATTGAAGTACTCAATGCATCGCTCACACCGCCATTTATGTTGGATGATGAGAACTTGACTGAAACAGTGCGTCTTGAGCATCGCTATATCGACTTGCGTCGTCCTGCAATGCAAAAGAACATGATGTTGCGTTACCGAGTCGCGAAGACTTTGCGTGACCATTTGGATAGCAACGGTTTTATTGAAGTTGAAACGCCAATGTTGACGCGCAGCACGCCAGAGGGCGCACGTGATTACTTGGTGCCAAGCCGTGTGCATCATGGCATGTTCTTCGCTTTGCCACAGTCACCACAGTTGTTCAAACAATTATTGATGGTGTCAGGCTTTGACCGTTACTTCCAAATCACTAAATGTTTCCGTGATGAAGATTTACGTGCTGACCGTCAGCCAGAATTTACCCAAGTGGATATCGAGACTTCATTCTTGGGTGAAGAAGAAATCATGAACATCGTCGAAGACATGATTCGTAAGATGTTTAAAGACGTACAAGATATCGACTTGCCAGCAAAATTCCCACGGATGCCATTCTCCGAAGCCATGACACGATATGGTTCAGACAAGCCAGATATGCGTGTAACGCTTGAAATCACTGAGCTTTCAGATGTGATGAAAGATGTGGATTTCAAAGTGTTTGCAGGCGCAGCCAATATGGACAATGGTCGTGTGGCTGCTTTGCGCGTGCCTAATGGCGCGGCGATCAGCCGGTCTGAAATCGACGCTTACACTGAGTTCGTGAAGATTTATGGTGCTAAAGGTTTGGCCTATATCAAGATCAACGACATCACACAGTTAAACGAAGAAGGCTTGCAAAGCCCTATCGTGAAGAACATTCACCAAACGGCTTTGAAAGCAATTATTGAGCGCACAGGCGCACAAAACGGAGATATCGTATTCTTTGGGGCAGACAAAACTAAAGTCGTGAACGAAGCTTTGGGCGCTTTGCGCCTTAAAGTGGGGCACGATAAAGGCCATGTGGATGGCCGTGCTTGGGCGCCTTTATGGGTGGTGGATTTCCCAATGTTTGAACATGATGAAGAAGCAGATCGATGGGTTGCGCTACACCATCCATTTACCTCTCCAAAAGATGGTCATGAGGATTTACTCGCGACTAATCCTGGCGCCTGTTTATCTAAAGCTTATGACATGGTGCTTAATGGCTGGGAAGTAGGCGGTGGTTCGGTACGTATCCACAAACAAGAAGTGCAATCAAAAGTATTTGATGCATTGAAGATTAGTAAAGAAGAAGCCCAGGAAAAATTCGGTTTCTTGCTAGACGCGCTTCAATACGGCGCGCCGCCTCATGGCGGCTTGGCTTTTGGTCTAGATCGTTTAGTGACTTTGATGGCAGGTGCGGAATCTATTCGTGACGTGATTGCGTTCCCGAAAACACAACGTGCTCAATGCTTGATGACGAATGCACCAAATGAGGTAGATGAAAAACAACTACGTGAATTACATATTCGAGTGCGTACGCCAAATGTGGCAGGCGCTTAAGTAAAATTAGAAAGGCGCTTTTAAAGCGCCTTTCTAATTTTCAGTGGATGACATCGGTGGACTTCAAAACCCCAATTTCTGTTTTAGTGTTGATTCACACTTCTGACTTACAAGTGTTGTTAATTGAGCGTGCGGATAAGGCAGGATTTTGGCAATCAGTCACAGGAAGTATTGAGACTGAAGATGCCGATTTGAGATCAACGGCAATCCGTGAAGTGATGGAAGAAACTGGTTTGGATGCTAAGCAGTACAAGCTTGAAGATTGGCAATTCGCCCAAACATACGAAATATATGAACACTGGCGCTACCGTTATGCGCCAGGTGTCACACAAAATGTGGAGCATGTGTTTGGCTTAGAGTTGCCAAACATCGTAGATATAAAATTAGCGCCCAATGAGCATGTGGCTTATGAATGGGTGGATTGGCGCGAAGCGGCCAAGCGTGTATTTTCTTGGACAAATGTGGAGGCGCTAAGATTGCTTGGTGAGCGCCACCAATTAACACTTTAACGGAATGGCTATGCAAATTTCTCAGATTAAATTTGAACCCTATCAAGCCCGCAATGAGGAAGACTTGCAGGCGCGCATTGTGGCGGCGAAGCAAAAGCTCGGTAAAAAATTAGTCATTCTTGGCCACCATTATCAGCAAGAGGGCGTTTATCGGCATGCGGATTACACCGGTGATTCTCTGAAGCTTTCTCGTTTTGCGGCTGAAACGGACGCTGAATATATCGTGTTTTTGGGTGTGCATTTTATGGCAGAAGTGGCTGATATTTTGTCGCGCCCTGAGCAAATTTCTATCTTGCCAGACCTCTCAGCGGGTTGTTCAATGGCTGATATGGCGAATCTCGCTAAAGTCGAGCGCTCTCGCCGTGAGTTATCTAAAGTGCTGGATTTTGATGAAAAAATTACGCCTGTTACTTACATTAATTCAGCAGCTGATTTAAAAGCCTTCTGTGGTGAGCATGGCGGTATTGTCTGTACCTCTACCAATGCGCCAAAGATTTTAGAATGGGCGTTTGAGCAAAAAGAAAAAGTCTTATTCTTTCCTGACCAAAACTTAGGTCGTTGGAGTGGTTACAAAATGGGTATCCCACTCGAACAAATGCCGATTTGGGACCCAGACCAACCGATGGGCGGTCTAACGGAAGATCAAATCAAAGATGCTAAGATTTTGCTGTGGAAAGGGCACTGCGCAGTACATCAAATGTTTCGTGAGCAAAACATCACCAAATTCCGTGCCGAGCATCCTGAAGGCTTGGTGATTTCGCACCCCGAATCTCCTTTTGAAGTGTGTTTGAACTCTGACTACGTGGGCTCAACGGAATATATCTTAAAGACCGTTTCTGATGCTCCTGCAGGCACGCATTGGCTAGTGGGTACCGAACTTAACTTGGTGAATCGTTTAGCTGAGCAAATGAAACCTAAGGGTAAACCCGTGCAGTTTATGTCGCATGTGGTATGTGAATGCTCAACCATGGCACGTATTGACCCGCAACATCTTGCTTGGACGCTGGAAAACTTGGTTGAAGGTAATGTGGTTAATCAAATTAAAGTGCCAGCTAAAGAAGCCGCGCTTGCTAAACTCACCTTGGACCGCATGTTAGCGGTGTCCTAAACTCTTCAAGGCGAATGAATGCATAACACGCTAAACATCGCCACTTTTAATATTCACAAGGGCTTAACGCACTTTAACGCTCGCTTCGCACTTCATGAGCAGCGTGAGCTATTGCGAACATTGCAGCCCGATATCGTTTTTCTGCAAGAAGTGCGTGATGAGCATGCCCCGCACAGCAAGCGTTTTATCAATTGGCCACAAACAGGGCAAGCTTGTTTTTTAGCGGATGCAATTTGGCCACACTTTTCTTACGGTAAAAATTCAGTCTATCCAGCTGGCCATCACGGTAACGCGATTCTTTCAAAGTTTCCTATTGTCGCTGAAAAGAATGCGAACATTTCAGTGCACCGCACCGAAGAGCGCGGTATGTTGCACTGCATCATTCAAATCCCTAAGTGGGATAAACCTTTGCATGCCATTTGTGTGCATCTGGGCTTATTTGCACGCTGGCGGCACGCTCAGTTACAAATGGTGGCTGATTATATCGATGCTCATGTGCCTGCTGATGAAAGCCTAATGATTGCCGGCGATTTTAACGACTGGACAACGCGCGCGGGCGAAAAATTTGCCAGTCGTTTGAATTTACATGAGGTGTTTGAGCAACACAGGGGAAGCCATGCGAGAAGCTTCCCCTCGATTTTGCCGATATTGAGCCTAGATCGCGTTTATGTGCGTGGCTTTCATATACAACATACTGAAGTCCATTCTGGTGCACGCTTTATCAAAATGTCTGACCATGCCATGTTAAGCGCTCGCTTAAATAGATACCCTGCAGATTAAATATGACTAACTTTATCGATGGCAATCAAATCAAATTGTTGCGAAATGGCGCAGAATATTTCCCGGCGCTACTAGCGGCAATTGATGCGGCTAAACATGAAATTTATCTAGAAACCTATATCTACCAAGCGGATAAAACTGGTATTAAAATTGGCCAAGCCCTGATGAGTGCTGCACAACGCGGGGTATCCGTTTGTTTGCTGTTAGATGGTTTTGGCAGTAAAGATTTGCCTCTCAGCTATATTCAAGGCTTAGGTTTAGGTGGTGTTCAGGTGATGTTCTACCGCACCAAAATTTCTCCTTGGTCGCTTAAGCGCAATCGATTGCGCCGATTGCATCGCAAGCTAGTGGTGATAGATCAAAAAGTCGGTTTTGTTGGCGGGATTAATATTATCGACGATGATGATGTACCAATGGATGCAACGCCTAGGGTGGACTACGCTGTGAAAATCGAGGGAGCTTTATTACAAGCCCTCCACGCGAGTGTTCATAAGCTTTGGCGGCGCATCGCTTGGTCTCAATTGCGTCCAATTGCTAAACTACGGACATCACTTAACAATCCTAAGGACTTGAAACGTGATGGAATCAAAGCAGCCTTGGTTTTTCGCGACAATATCATGCACCGTCGTGATATTGAAGATGCTTATCTCGCTGCGATTCAAAACGCAAAAAGTGAAATTATTATTGCCAATGCCTACTTTGTCCCTGGTTGGCGCTTTCGGAGAGCTTTGCTCGAAGTTGTCAGTAGAGGGGTGAGCGTTAAACTCTTATTACAAGGACGAGTGGAGTATTTTGCTATGTTTGCCACGCATGCTTTTTACAGTGTGTTTTTGCAAAATGGCATCGAGATATACGAATATCGTAAAAGTTTTATGCACAGCAAAGTTGCGGTCATCGATGGTGAATGGGCTACGGTAGGCTCTTCAAATATTGATCCATTTAGTCTGTTGTTGGCACGTGAAGCGAATGTGCTTGTATCAGATAAAGCATTTGCAAGTGAGCTTCGTCTAGACATTCTTACAGCCATCCAAGATGGCGCGACTAAAATCACGCATGAAGACTGGCGCCATCGCCATTTCGCAGGGCGTTTTGCCTCATGGTTGGCCTATGGGTTTTTGCGCCTATTTTTAGGATTAATCGGCTATCCTAACGAGCATTAAAAAAATAGTTTTTAATCCATAACAGTTGCTGGTTCATTAATAATATATATTTATTTATTTTTACATTGAAAAGTTAGCTCGCGCTTGCCACCCTGGGCATTTTCTTTTTGATCTAAGATTTCATAGCCTTTTGAACATGTGCCTTTCGCCTTATTAAAGCAGCTTGCCCAATCCTCTACTGCTCCACTGCAAGTTGTATACATAATCTTATTCTTTGCATCTTTAAAAATCACAGGCTGAATTTGCCCATGTTGTAGTTGAGCACAGCCAATAAATGTTAAGGCAATTAAGCCAATTAATTTTTTCATGTATTTAATCTTTCATTATTTACAAATAGAAACGGCACCCGAAGGTGCCGTCTAACTTAAATCTTACTAAGAATTAAATCCTAGAAGAATAAGATCGCGCCTAAAGAAACAGTTTTACCTTCAACTTGGCGATTGTTTGCAGCCACATTTGAACTTGAAACTTCTGAAGTAGCATCTGAGTACTCAGCAACTAAGTTAACTGATTTAGTAAGAGGGTGGTAAACACCGACTGTCCACATTTCATCAGTTAAAGTGCCTGTTGAAAGCTCTGAAGCATTAGCACTGATAATTGATCTTCCCCAGCTCACACCCAATTTAGTACCTACACCAGGAACAGTGTATGTACCTTGTACATAGCCGCCTGATGAATCACGTGAGTGACCAGTAAGGTCAAAACCACCATTTAGTTGAACAGTTTGACCGATACCAGAACCTTCGTAGTAGTAAGCTGTTAAACCAAAACCTGATGCATTTACGTTCGCACCAATATCAAATGACTCAGCACGATCGTTACGTGTAACACCTGAAACGCCTGTTGATAGTTTTGAAACTTTTTGAGTAATGCCAGAAGCCCAAACCTTACCTGTTACAGCATCAGCTGTGAATGAATAACTTGCTTTTCCTTCGAAAGCAGGCTCAGAACCACCTTGGTTAGAGCTTGTAGCACTTGTTGAAGTGTTAACCGCAATAGCATCAAAAGGTTGTGTTACGCCAGCTGTGAATTGAAAGCCATTCCAATTAGGTGATGAATATGCAATTTGTTCTTTCCAGTCAGCATACATGTAACCTGTACCAATACGACCTAGTGTTGTTGTGTTACCAGCTAATTTACCAGCACCAGAACCAACACCCAACAATGTCATATCGTTCAAGATAGCATCAGAAGCATAAATGCCTAAGTCTTTACCTAATTTTACAGAACCCCATGAAGCATCACCGATAGTCAAGAATGCTTGACGGTTTTCTTGTTGTGATGATTGATAACCAGCATATGTTGTAGAGCCACCTGGGTTCAACGAAATTGTAAATGCGATGTCTAAATCGTTTTGACGTGTTTTACCAGATACAGCTAAGTAGTTTGGTAATAGACCAGTTGTGATGTTTGAGTGTGAGCCAGAACCACCACCCATATATGCGCCACCGTAGCCAGGTGTCGTTGTAGCAGCACCTGATAGTTTTGTTGATGTGTAGAAAGCGTTAACAACACCACCGATGTCAACAGTCCAATCACCAGCTGGGATTGTGATACCAGCGTTTGCTGTAGAAGCGAATGCCATAACAGCACCAGCAGCTGTAATAGAATTCTTATCACATTGATTTTTATATATTTATATAAATAAATGATAGTAGTCTAGCTTCTATATTTATTTAAAAAATCATTTTGATATTTCGAATAAATAATTGCTCCACCACTCCATCATTTCTATTCGTTCCTCTAAATACTCTGCTCGGTTATATGCCCTGCGCACTTGATTGCCATCAATGTGGGCTAATTGTCTTTCAATCACGTCCGCTCTGAACTCATGCTCGTTAAGGACGGTACTAGCGATTGCCCTAAACCCATGTGCCGTCATTTCATTTTTATAGCCCATCCAATAGAGCGCTTCTATGAGCGCATTATCCCGAATAGGCATGTTGGGATTGCCGTTGTGGAATAGGTATTCGTTACTTGGAAACTTTTCTTTGAGCTCTTTTAGTACCGACAGTGCTGTTTTTGAGAGCGGTACTGTATGCTCAACTCGCATTTTCATTCGATCGGAAGGGACTTTCCAAAGATTGGTTTTGAAGTCGAATTCGCCCCATTTGGCATAAAGCAGTTCGCTTTTACGAACAAAGGTCATGGCAAGTAGTTTTAATGCTAAGCGAACATTTTCTTAATTTGGCTTGCTGTAATGCTCAATGTCTTGCATGAGCTTGGGGAGCTTTTCGATGGAAACAGCTTTTTGAGGCGTGACTTGGTGTGGTAACAACACAACAGAAAGTCCATCGGTCACATTGCGCTTACAAAAGCCGGATGCCATAGCAAAGCGCCATATTTGGCTACAATCGTTTAGTACTCTTTTGGCTAAGTCAAACGCACCCCGCTCTTCAACTTTTCTAATAATCGCGAGCACTTCAGCGGTAGTAATTTTTTGGATGTTACGTTTGCCGATGGCCGGAATTACATTGTTTTTTAAGCGGCGCTCAACCTCTATCTTGTGACGAGGTGTCCAAAGAGGCCCTTTGCGCTTTAGCCATTCATCAATAATGCGTTGAAATTGTAAGTGTTCAGTGAGGTTAGGCGGCTTATCTAAAGTGACTATGAACTCATGGTCTTTTAGGTGGTATGGGTGTTGATATTTTTTAAGAATCAACATTTCGTAGAAGGTAATAGCCCGTTTGTAAGCTTCTCTTTTGTCTCGAGTTTTACAGCTGTGTCTGTATGTGGTGCCGTTATCGTAGTAGCTGGCTTGCCAATAGGGTGAGGCGTTGTTGAGATAGACCTTTAGTTTCGACGGATAATTGGGAACGGAAGACAGTGTTCCAGGTATGGCCGCAGTTTTATGCCGCGAATCTTGAGTGACGATATCAATAAATTTATTCAACATAAATTAATAATACACAAGAGTAATATTAGCTAACTATATTTTATATATCAAAATTACAATAATTGTTATAGTCTAAAAACAACTCTTCTACTTTTATACTATTTAACAACTTGAATGATTTGATTTTTATTTTTATAAATCTGCATCTCCAACAGTGAATAACAGTAAAAAATGCATTTTTAAGTTTTCAGATGATTGCTCGCGTTTTGGCTATAATCTTACTTTGGCATTAAAACCTCTATAAATGATAAGGCTTGTTATGCAAAAACGATTAATGAATGCTTCAGTTGTTTCGAGTTTGGTGATTGGTATTATTCTTTCAGGCTGTAGCTCAGTTAAAGAATTAACCAATGTCGACTTAACCAACATGAAGATTTGGCCATTTGGAAGCAGCGCTGATACGCCGCGTGTTTATCATCCGGTCAATTCAGTACCTTATTTGTGCGAGGGTAACAAAAAATTCTTTGTGCGGATGTTGGATAAGGGTGCTTCTGCATGGCTGATTTTGCCTGAACGTGAGGTGTTGCTGACACAAAGCGGAACAAGCAAAGTTTACACAAACGGGATTAGTAAACTAGATTTAACCACTGATGATGTGAGTTTAGATGTTAATGAAACCACTAAGTATGTTGCTTGTAAGGCAAACGGCGTTGCTAAGGTCACCAAGGTTGAGCCGACTCCTGCTGTAGAGCCAATCACTGTCCCAGCGCCCGTTGTTGTCCCACCCCCAACAGTCAAGCAGGAAACTCAGCCAGCCGTTGTTCCAGCAGCGGAGCCAAAAGTTGAGGCTTTAGCAAAACCAGCGGAAGGCCCAGTTGCGGCTAATGAGAATGTTAACGAAGAGTCTGTTGTGGCTCAGAAATCAAATGATCAAGAAGCTGTCATGAAAGCCCTATACGCTTGGGCTAACGCTTGGCGCACAAAAAATTCAGATGTTTATTTGAGTGCTTACTCGGCTAAATTTAAGCCAGAGGGCATGAGCCAAAAAGCCTGGATAGCGCAACGAAAACAACGTGTTGGTGGTAATTCAGGTGAGATTATGTTGGTGCTGGATAAAGTGAATGTTGAGGCGGATGCTAATAAGGCGGAAGTCGCGTTCATTCAGCATTACACCAGTGGAAAATTTAGCGATACCGTGGCTAAGGTGTTGAACTTTGAAAATGAGAATGGCCATTGGTTTATCGTCAAAGAGAGTTCGCAGTCTAGAAGATAATCATTAGCCATGCTGACTATATAGTTAGGATAAAAATTTATGAAAAGCTATCGTAAAGAACTTTGGTTTAATCCTCCAACCCGTGTGGCATTAATTAATATCACACATCAAATTAACGAGTGTTTGCGTGAGAGTGCTGTGTGTGAAGGTTTGTTATTAGTAAATGCCATGCATATTACGGCGAGTGTGTTCATTAATGACGATGAATCAGGGCTTCATCACGACTACAAAGAGTGGCTTGAGCGCCTTGCCCCGCATGAGCCGATTCGTAATTATCGTCACAACGATACCGGAGAGGATAATGCGGATGCACACATGAAGCGCCAAATTATGGGGCGTGAAGTGGTGGTGGCGATTACCGAAGGCCGTTTAGATTTTGGGCCATGGGAACAGATTTTTTATGGCGAGTTTGATGGCCGTCGTAAAAAGCGCGTACTCGTTAAAATTATTGGCGAATAAAATTTGATAGATTAAAAGGTTTTTAGCAATGAAGGTTCCAGAGTTACTCGCGCCAGCTGGCGATTTAGACCGTATGCGTACTGCTTTCGATTTTGGTGCAGATGCCGTTTATGCAGGTCAGCCACGCTATAGTTTGCGTGCCCGCAATAATGACTTTTCAATGGCGAATATTGAAGTCGGCATTAACGAAGCGCATGCGCGCGGTAAAAAATTCTTTGTGGCGAGCAATATTTTGCCGCATAACGCTAAAATCAAAACCTATATGGCTGACATGGAGCCAGTCGTGGCGATGAAGCCAGATGCCTTGATTATGGCTGATCCTGGCTTGATTATGATGGTCCGTGAGAAATGGCCTGAGATTGATGTGCATCTTTCTGTGCAAGCCAATACGGTGAATTATGCGGCTGTGAAATTCTGGAAGGCGTTAGGTTTAACGCGCGTCATTTTGTCACGAGAACTTTCAATTGATGAAATTGAAGAAATTCGCCAACTTTGCCCAGATATGGAGTTAGAAGTATTTGTGCATGGGGCTTTGTGTATTGCTTACTCAGGCCGGTGCTTGCTTTCAGGCTACTTCAATCATCGTGACCCTAACCAAGGTACTTGTACCAATAGTTGTCGTTGGGATTACAAAGTACATGATGCCAATGAAGATGCTGCAGGCGTGATTCGCTTGCAAGATTTTGATTTTAAAGCTGAGATGGAAAAGTCTAGCTTATCGAGCTGTGGCAGTATGGTGAGGCATCCTGAAGCGGATAAGGTCTATCTGATTGAAGAAAAAGACCGCCCAGGCGATTTATTGCCAATTATGGAAGATGAGCACGGCACCTATATTATGAATAGTAAGGATTTGCGTGCGATTGAGCATGTGGAGCGCCTGACTAAAATCGGTGTGGACTCACTCAAGATTGAAGGGCGTACCAAATCACGTTATTACGTTGCGCGTACTTGCCAAGCCTATCGGCGTGCGGTGGATGATGCAGTTGCCGGCCGTCCATTTGATATGCGTTTATTGGGGGAATTGGAAAGTTTGGCAAATCGTGGTTATACCGATGGTTTCTTAGAGCGTCATCATACGGAAGACCATCAAAACTATATGCAAGGCTACTCAAAATCTAACCGTAGTTTATATGTAGGGGATATTACGGGGTATGACGATGCAAAAGGCTTGGCAGATATTGCTGTAAAAAACCGTTTTGCAGTGGGAGACCGTTTGGAGATTGTTCATCCTAGTGGTAATCGTGAAATTGTTGTAGAAAGTATGCTGAATAAAAAAGGAGAGCCAGTCACGGAAGCTGCCGGTAGCGGCATTTCTGTGAAGCTGCCTTTACCAGCCGCCAATTTACAAAACGCCATGTTGGCGCGGTATTTATAAAAAGTATCATGTAAAAAGGCGCTTAATTAAGCGCCTTTTTTATTGAATCAGGCAGATTGGAAATCTTAGGAAGAAATAAATGAGTGCTACAAAATCAACGACTTTAAAAGCTTTTGCCGCTTTGTTGTTACTTTCAGTCTTGTGGGGCTATAACTGGGTGGTGATGAAATATGCCTTGCTTGATGCAGGCCCTTTTCAATTTGGCGCGATGCGTACTTTCTTCGGTGCTTTGTGTTTGATGGGTGTTTTGCTGGTACTAAAAAAACCACTTCGTCCAAAAGAAGTGCCGACGCTTATGTTGCTTGGAATCTTGCAAACGTGTGGCTTCACAGGCTTAATTATTTGGGCGCTTGTGCAGGGTGGCGCAGGTAAAACGGCGGTGTTAACTTACACGATGCCATTTTGGGTAATGGTGCTCGCATGGCCGTTGTTAGGTGAGAAAATTCGCGGCATGCAGTGGCTAGCTGTGTTTTCCTCATTGATTGGATTGGTATTGATTTTTGATCCGCTACATTTAGGCGGTGATCTATTTAGTATGTCACTTGCTGTCATGGCAGGTATTTTTTGGGCTTTGGCAGTTATTTTGGCTAAAAAACTCCATCATCGTGTACCCCAGTTAGATTTGGTATCGCTCACTGCATGGCAAATGTTTTTTGGCTCATTGCCTTTAGTAGTAGTGGCTTTTTGGGTCGATGCGCCGCCGATTGATTGGTCGCCAAGATTGTTCGCTGCTATTGGGTTTAATGCCATTTTATGTAATGCATTGGCTTGGCTGCTTTGGCTATATGCTTTACAAAGGCTCGCCGCAGGGGTTGCGAGCATGACCTCTATGTTGGCACCACTTATTGGCGTGTTGGCGGCTTGGATTCAGCTAGGCGAGCAGCCGTCGACATCTGAGATTGTGGGGATGTTGTTGATTGGCATAGCGTTGATTGTTATTTCTCTGCATGCCATGAAAGCGCATGAAGAAATAGAGCCGGCGATGGGTCAAGACTAAAGTCTTGAGGATTAAAAGGCGGGTAGCTTTATGCTAAAATTGCATTATTTTTCAGCAATTGAGGGTTAGGTCATGGCAGGGCATTCCAAGTGGGCCAATATTCAGCATCGTAAAGGTCGTCAAGATGCTAAGCGCGGCAAGATTTTTACGCGTCTCATTAAAGAAATTACAGTGGCGGCTCGTATGGGTGGTGCTGATGTGGGAACTAATCCACGTTTGCGTATGGCAGTGGATAAAGCCAAAGGCGAATCCATGCCAAAAGACAATATTGAAAATGCAATTAAACGTGGTGCCGGCACCCTTGAGGGTGTGAATTACGAAGAAATTCGTTACGAAGGTTACGGCATTGGCGGTGCGGCCGTGATTGTGGATTGCTTAACAGATAATCGTAATCGCGCAGTGGCTGATGTGCGCCATGCATTTACTAAGTTTGGCGGCAATTTGGGGACTGACGGCTCTGTGGCCTTTATGTTCAAACATTGTGGCAGTTTATTATTTGCACCAGGTACTAGCGAAGATAAAGTGATGGAGGCTGCTTTAGAAGCAGGCGCTGAAGATATTATCAATAACGATGATGGCAGTATCGAAGTGATTACAACGCCAGCAGATTTTTCGGCAGTGAAAGAAGCCTTAGAATCGGCAGGTCTTGAGGCTGTGCTTGCTGAAGTTACCATGAAGGCGGATAACGAAACTGTGTTTACTGGGGATGATGCAGTAAAAATGCAAAAACTGCTTGATGCATTAGATGACTTGGATGATGTGCAAGAGGTTTACACTTCAGCGGTTATCGAAGACTTGTGAGTTTTAATAACGCCCCAGTGAATGTTGTTAGAATATTGGGCATAGATCCGGGCCTACGACTCACTGGTTTTGGCGTGATAGAAAAAATTGGTGAGAAAATCACCTATATTGCAAGTGGCACCATTAAGACTGCCAGCGCGAAAACCGAAGATCGAGAAGAGTTGCCAGCGAGGTTGAAAATCATCATCGATGGTTTATTTGAGGTGATTGATACCTACAAGCCTAACGAGGTTGCTATAGAAAAAGTGTTCGTCAATGTGAATCCTCAATCAACCTTGCTTCTTGGTCAGGCGCGAGGCGCCGCGATTAGTGCGGCGGTGATTCGAAATTTAAGTGTGGCGGAATATACTGCGCTGCAAGTCAAACAAGCGGTAGTTGGTAACGGCCACGCCGCAAAGGAGCAAGTCCAAGAAATGGTCAAACGTCTGCTCACACTTCCAGCAACCCCTAAACCTGATTCTGCGGATGCCCTTGCTTGTGCATTAGCACATGCCCATGGCGGCCAAGGTATGGGTAAACTAGCAACAGCTGGTTACCGTGTAAAAGGGGGAAGACTAGTATGATAGCTCGCTTAAAAGGTATTTTGCTTGAAAAAACGCCACCGCATGTAGTGATTGATTGCAATGGCGTAGGCTACGAGTGTGAAGTGCCGATGAGCACATTTTATAACTTACCTAATATTGGTGAAACGCTGACTTTGCTGACGCATTTTGTGGTGCGTGAAGATGCACAATTGCTCTATGGTTTTGGCACGGATCGCGAGCGTGCAACATTTAGGCAATTACTTAAAGTGAATGGCATCGGTGCAAAATCTGCACTTTCAATTCTGAGCGGTTTGTCGGTTGAGGACTTGATTCAAGCCATTGCCCTTCAGGAAACAGGTTTGCTTACGCGTGTTCCAGGGGTCGGTAAAAAAACGGCTGAACGTTTGTTGCTCGAGCTTAAAGATAAGTTCTCGGTCGAAGGGCTTGCTGGTAACGTCAATGCGCCTAAATCTGCCGCTAGTGACGTGCTCAATGCCCTCGTTTCTTTAGGATATAACGAAAAAGAAGCCTTGTTAGCAGTCAAACAACTTGCTCCTGATGTTGGCGTTTCTGAAGGTATCAAACTTGCGTTAAAGGCATTGTCTAAATCATGATTGAAACCGATCGCCTGATCGCCGCTGAGCCATTAACCCAACAAGAAGAAACCCTTGAAAGAGCACTGCGTCCTAAAGTGCTTGATGAGTATGTGGGGCAAGAAAAAGCACGTGGTCAATTGGAGATTTTTATCAATGCGGCGCGTGGTCGGAGTGAGCCTTTAGACCATGTATTGTTATTTGGCCCGCCGGGTTTAGGTAAAACAACCTTAGCACACATCATTGCAAAAGAGATGGGTGTGAACATGCGCCAGACTTCAGGTCCTGTGCTTGAGCGTGCGGGCGACTTAGCTGCTTTGCTAACAAATCTCGAGCCTAACGATGTTTTATTTATTGATGAAATTCATCGTTTGTCACCGGTAGTTGAAGAAATTTTATATCCAGCGATGGAGGATTATCGCTTAGATATTATGATAGGCGAAGGACCTGCGGCGCGTTCAGTTCGCCTGGATTTGCCCCCTTTCACGCTAGTGGGCGCTACCACACGTGCGGGTATGTTGACCAATCCTTTGCGTGACCGCTTTGGTATTGTCTCGCGTTTGGAGTTTTACACTTCAGATGAATTGGCTCGGATTGTTCAGCGTTCAGCGGGCCTGTTAGAAGTTGCTATGCAGGGCGATGGTGCACTTGAAATCGCTAAACGCTCACGTGGCACTCCTCGTATTGCTAACCGTTTATTACGCCGTGTACGTGATTACGCCCAAGTCAAATCAGACGGGATTGTGACATCGGAAATTGCTGATGCAGCCCTCCGAATGTTGGATGTAGATCATCTTGGTTTTGACGTGATGGACAGAAAGTTATTGCTCGCGGTGTTAGAAAAATTTGGCGGCGGCCCTGTTGGCTTAGACAATCTTGCTTCAGCGATTGGTGAGGAGCGCGATACGATTGAAGACGTGCTAGAGCCTTATTTGATTCAGCAAGGTTATTTGATGCGCACTCCACGAGGTCGTGTTGCTACCCAACAAGCATATCAACATTTTGGTCTTCCAATTCCTAAGGCGCTCGCAACGGGGGAGTTGTGGGCAGCGGAAGACGTTTAGAAAAGCCGGCGATGAAATTTGATTGGCCTGTACAAATTTATTGGGAAGATACCGATGCGGGTGGTGTTGTGTATCACAGCCAATATCTTAATTTTATGGAGCGTGCGCGCACGGAGTTTTTACGCAGTCTCGGTTTGATGCAAACTTTGCTGAAAGATGAGTTCGGTATTTTGTTTGTGGTGCGCGACATTCAAATTCGTTTTAAAAAGCCAGCGAAGTTTGACGATGCGCTTAATGTGAATACAGCGCTTATTAAGGTTGGCCGTAGCTTGCTCGAATTTGAGCAAAATATCTATCGCGGTGATGAACATTTAATCGCCGCCAAGGTGGATGTGGTTTGTATTGGTGCTGATAGTTTTAGGCCTGTGAGTATTCCTGAAAAAATGATGCGTTTATTAATGCTTTAGATTTAATTAATAGAAATAATGGAGAAAAAATGACTGAATTGCCAGTAAATGCAGCCGCAGATATGTCTTTATCGACGCTCATCACCGGAGCGAGTTTGCCAGTGCAGTTGGTGATGGCGATTTTGCTTATCGTATCTATTGTTTCTTGGTGGTATATCTTCATCAAAGTCATGACGATTGGTCGTGCAGAAAAAGAAGCGGAAAATTTCGAACATACCTTTTGGACTGGCGGTGACTTGAACAAGCTCTATGAGGGCTTATCAGCAGGTCGTAATAAACCGCACGGCATGTCGAGTATTTTTGAGGCCGGTTTCAAAGAGTTTGTGCGTTTAAAAAAACAGCCAGGCTTGGAAGTGAGTGATTTAATGGAAGGCTCGCGCCGTGCGATGCGAGCGGCTTATAACCGAGAAATGGATGATTTAGATTCTCATCTGCCTTATCTCGCCTCCGTTGGTTCGGTCAGCCCATATATTGGTTTGTTTGGCACGGTATGGGGCATTATGAATGCATTCCGCGGCTTAGCTAATATGGCACAAGCGACATTGGCACACGTAGCACCAGGCATTGCTGAAGCGTTGATTGCGACAGCAATTGGCCTTTTTGCCGCGATTCCTGCGGTGATTGCCTATAACCGCTTTTCATCTTCTGTGGACCGTTTGGCAGTTCGTTATGAGAGCTTTATAGAAGAGTTCACCAATATCCTTCAACGTAAGAGCTAAGCGTGGCACGCCTTCGTAAACGTAGAGCCATGAATCAAATTAACGTCGTGCCTTATATCGACGTGACTTTGGTATTGTTGGTGATTTTTATGGTGACAGCGCCGATGACCAACCCTGGTGTGGTTGAGTTACCTAAAGTGGGTGCTGAAGTGATCAAGCAGCAAACTGCGCCAGTTGTGATTACTGTTATGACGGATGGAAAAGTGCTGTTTCAAGAAAAGAAAATGAGCAGCGACCAATTGTTATTTGAAATTAAAAATCAAGTTGCCAAAGAACCAGATCGCGCCTTTGTGATTAGCGCCGATAAAAAGGTGGGCTATGAGCACGTGGTTGATGTGTTGGCGTTGCTTAAAAAATCAGGGGCTAAAGCAGGCTTGTTATTGAATCCAGCTAACTAAAAAACGCATGATTCGTCAGCATGAAAAAGATGTAGTTTGGCAGGCAGGCGCATTTACTGCGGTTGTGCATGGGCTCTTATTGGCGCTTTTTTTAGTGTCATTTCAGTGGAAAACAGTGCAACCAATGAATGTTGCGCAAGTTGAGCTTTGGGATAGTGTACCTAGCCCTCGGGCTGAACCTGCACCACCGCCACCTCCTGAACCGACGCCTCAGCCAGAAACGCCTAAAGTGGTAGAGCCAGTAAAACCAGAACCAAAAGTTGCGCCTGAGCCGGAACCTAAGGCTGAAATCCAAACCAAAAAAGCGCCAGCGATGCCACCCAAAGTGGAGAAGCCTAAACCTGAGCCAATCAAGCCAAAAGAAGAAAAGCCTAAAGAGCCACCTAAGGTAGATAAAACAAAAATGGATCCAGACGCGCTGAAAAAATTACAGCAAGCGCTCTTGGCAGAGGATGCCCAGTCTCAAAAGAATGATGTGGCTAAACCAGCTGCCAGTCCAGCGGGATCAAAAACTGCCCAAGTGGCACAGGCTGGCACACCAAATGCGAGCGAGGTTGATAAGTACAAGGGGCTAATTAGTAACAAGATTAAGCAGCATGTGAATAAGCAATTGTGTGGCGCTGATAAGGCCATTAAGGTGACGTTCATGATTGCGTTGATGCCAACTGGAGAGGTCATGGGGCGTCCAAAACTGATGAAAGAAAGTGGCATGTCATCATGTGATGATGCGGTTGAGCGGGCAATTTTGGAGTCTCAGCCCTTGCCTGTGCCAACATCTGCTGATTTATTTAGCCAATTCCGAGAGTTAAATTTAGTTTTCCGTCCAAATGACACCAACTAATTTGATAGAATTAGAGAATGTTTAAAAATCGACTGTTTTTCATCTTTTTGTTGTTACTGCCTATCGTTGGTAGAGCTGAACTTACTGTTGAGGTGGTAGGTGGCGCTGCTCAGCAAATTCCCATTGCCATTGTTCCATTTGCAGCGCCAAATGGTAATCCGACAATTCAGCAAGACAATATTACTAATGTGATTGGCGCAGATTTGCGGATGAGTGGTTTGTTTCGCGTGCTTGAAACCCGTGGTGTAGCAACGCAGCCACATATGATTTCTGAAGTGAAATATAATGATTGGACTGCCATTCAAGCCCAGGCTTTAACGATAGGTACGGTTGAAGCGTTGCCAGGAAATAGACTCAAAGTTTCATTTAGATTGCTGGATGTACTCAAGCAAAACCAATTGTTGGCAATGGAGTTTAATATCACGCAAGCTCAGCAGCGAGCAACGGCGCACCGAATTGCCGACATGATTTATGAGAAGTTAACAGGTGAGAAAGGCGTATTTGCGACTCGTATCACTTACGTTAATAAAGAAAATGGTCGCTACTCTCTTCAAGTGGCCGATGCTGACGGATTTAATGCACAAACAGTCGTTTCATCTAAAGAACCGCTCATTTCCCCGTCATGGTCGCCAGATGGCACCAAGCTAGCCTATGTTTCTTTTGAAAAGAAAAAGCCGATTATTTTTGTGCAGTCTTTGGTGTCTGGTCAGCGCATCGTGTTGGCAAATTTTAAGGGAAATAATAGCGCGCCTGCTTGGTCTCCAGATGGAACCAAACTTGCGATCGTGCTGACTTATAGTGCTAACTCACAAATTTATGTGATTAATGCGGATGGTACAGGTTTACAACAAGTGTCATTTAGTAATGGCATTGATACTGAGCCAGAATGGTCGCCAGATGGCTCATCAATTTACTTCACCTCCAATCGAGGGGGTGGCCCGCAAATTTACCGTATGCCTGCTTCTGGCGGGGATGCAAAGCGCATCACTTTTGAAGGCTCTTATAATGTGAGTCCGCATGTGTCAACCGATGGCAAGCTATTAACGTTTATTAAGCAAACGCCAGCAGGTTTCAAGGTTGCAGTGCAAGATTTAGCGACAGGCCAAGTACAAACCTTGAGTGATACTTCACAGGATGAGTCTCCGAGCTTTGCCCCGAATGGGCGTATGATTCTTTATGCTACCAGTGTAGGTGGCAAAGGTTCGCTTGCTGCAGTTTCAGTAGATGGTCGTGTAAAACAGCGCTTGAAAGACAGTGGTGGTGATGTGCGTGAGCCTTCATGGGGCTCGGTAATGAATTAAGAGTGGGCAGTAAAAGATTTTTTTGTAGTTTATTTAGGAGAAAGATGATGAAAAAAAGTTTATTAATGAGCGTACTGTTAGCGGCAACCTTGGCGGCATGTTCAAATAATGCAGTTAAAGATAAGCCAGCAGCGCCAGTGGTGGACAGCAATGCTTCAACACAAGCACAATCAAATGCGGCCTCAAATGCTAATGATGGTGCTTCAACTGCAGGCGCTAATCAAGACGTTGCTGCAGGCAATCCTTTGAAAGACCCAAATAATATTCTTTCAAAACGAAGCATTTACTTTGATTTTGACAAAGATCAAGTGAAAGCTGAATACCGTCCATTAGTGGAAGCGCATGCTAAATATTTAGTCGCAAATCCAAATGCTAAAGTGGTATTACAAGGTAACGCAGATAATCGCGGCTCACGTGAATACAACTTGTCATTAGGTCAACGTCGTTCAGTTGCTGTGAAAAAAGCAGTTAACCTATTAGGCGCACAAGACAAGCAAATCGAAACGGTTAGCTACGGTGAAGAAAAAGCTGGTGATTGTAAAGACGAAGCTTGTTACCAAAAAGATCGTCGCGTTGATATCGTTTACGATAACGATTAATCAATATGCGTAAACTGATTCTGATTAGCATTTGCTTATTGAGCGTTTCTCAATGGGCGCACGCCGCTTTGTTTGATGATAAAGAGGCGCGCCAGCAAATTGTCGATTTGCAACAAAAAACAGATGCTCAGAATCAATCTACTCAAGCGTCGCTTGATGCATTAAAAAAATCTCAGCAAGCCTTGGAACAGCGCATTCTTTCAGTTGAGAATGTGATTAAAAGCCAAGGCTTGATGGATTTATTAAGCCAAATTGATAGGCTGAATGAAGAGTTAAATAAAGTAAAAGGCGAGTTAGATGTTGCGCAGCACAATATTGAGATCTCGCAGCAACGTCAAAAAGATTTATATGTCGACACCGATGGCCGTTTGCGTAAATTAGAAAATAGCGGCACATCTTCTGCAAACAATGCACCAGAAAATAAAGAGCAGACTTTGCAAGTCAATAATACAAATGCAACTCCTGTTGAATCTAATGCGGAATCCAAAGCTTTTGATAGCGCTCAAGCTTTACTTCAGGCAGGTAAATATAAAGAGGCGTTTGATGCGTTTGATAAGTTTTTACAAACTTACTCAAATAGCAAGCAAGCGCCCAATGCTCAATATAGTTTGGGCTTTTCACAGTTCTCACTTAAAAATTACAAAGCAGCGATTGCTACTCAGCAAAAGCTGATTAGCCAGTTTCCTGACAGCGCAAAAGTACCTGAGGCGTTATTTAATATTGCAAACTGTCAAATTCAGCTTTCTGATATTGAGGGGGCTAAGAAATCATTGCGAGATTTAATTGCGCAGCATCCAGTTAGCGAATTGATTCCTAATGCGAAACGTCGTTTAGCTGTGTTGGAATCTATAAAGAAATAAGTCAATAGCTTCGCAGGAAGCGCCTTTAAAAATATGTCCTTACGCATTTTCGAAATTTTCCATTCATTACAGGGCGAGTCATCTAGAGTTGGCTTGCCTACCGTGTTTGTTCGCCTTACAGGTTGCCCATTGCGTTGTGGTTATTGCGATACTGAATATGCTTTTCATGGCGGCTCAACAAAAAGCTTTGAAGAGATTTTAGCGAATGTGGCCAGTTATCAAGCTCAGTATGTATGTGTCACCGGCGGCGAGCCATTGGCGCAAAAAGGCTGTCATGCGTTATTGAAGATGCTTTGTGATGCGGGCTATCAAGTTTCTATTGAAACTAGCGGTGCGATGGATATAAGCCAAGTAGATCGGCGTGTTTCTGTGATTATGGATATCAAAACACCAGGCTCTGGCGAAGTAGGCAAAAACCTTTGGAGCAATATTTCGGCCTTGGAAGCAAAGGATGAAGTGAAGTTTGTGTTGGTGGATAGGGCAGATTACGATTGGGCGAAGCAAATCTTGGCACAATATGATTTGACTCAGAAGTGCCCAGTGTTGTTATCACCAGTGTATAAAACGCTTCCGCCAGCTGATTTAGCGACTTGGGTATTGGAAGATCGCTTGCCAGTACGTATGCAAGTGCAGTTACATAAAATTCTTTGGGGCGAAAAAGCCGGAGTCTAGGACCGGAATGAGATTTATGAAAAAAGCGGTGGTTTTACTTTCAGGTGGGTTAGATTCTGCAACGGTGCTCGCGATAGCAAAAAGCCAAGGGTATGAATGTTATTGTTTAAGTCTGGATTATCATCAGCGCCATGTGGCTGAGCTGCAAGCCGCAGAACGCGTTGCTCATGCTTTGAGTGCTAAAGCACACAAAACTGTCCAATTGGACCTTTCAATGTTTGGAGGCTCTGCGCTGACTGATAACAATATTGATGTTCCAGAATCCCCAAGTGAAGGCATCCCAGTGACTTATGTGCCGGCTCGCAACACCATTATGTTGTCTTTAGCCTTGGCATGGGCTGAGACCTTAGCTGCACAAGATATATTCATTGGGGTAAACGCCTTGGACTACTCAGGCTATCCTGATTGCCGTCAAGAATATGTGGCTGCATTCCAGCGTATGGCTAACTTAGCCACGAAAAGCGCGGTCGAAGGCAAAACGATTACCGTTCATGCGCCGTTGATTGATATGACCAAAGCACAAATTATTCAATGTGGCCATTCTTTAGGCTTCGATTATGGCATGACAGTTTCTTGTTATCAGGCTGATACAGAGGGGCGTGCATGTGGATTGTGCGACTCTTGCCGATTCCGCAAAGAAGGCTTTGCAGTCGCAGGATTGCCTGATCCAACCCACTATCAATAGTGCCTTGGATAAAACCATTTGGATAAATTTGCAAATACCGCATATTTACCTTGCCAAAGTATTAGAAAATAACGTAAAATCCGCCCCTTTCTGTAAAAACGATTAGAGAACAAAATATTATGGTAATCATTCGACTAGCCCGCGGTGGCGCGAAGAAGACCCCTTTCTACAGCGTAGTAGTTGCAGATTCACGTAATCGTCGCGACGGCCGCTTTATTGAGCGTGTTGGCTTCTACAACCCATCAGCTAAAGAAGGTCAAGAAGGTCTTCGCTTAGATACAGCACGTATCAGTCATTGGCAAAGCAATGGCGCGCAATTATCTGATTGCGTAGCTCGCTTGGTAAAAGACAATGCTAAAGGCCCAGAATTCTTAGCTGCTAAAAAGGCAAAAGACGCTGCTAAAGTTGCAAACGCTAAAGCTGCTGCTGAAGCTAAATTAGTTGCTGCTGCAAAAGAAGCTGCCGCTGCTAAGAAAGCTGAAGAAGAGGCTGCTGCAAAAGAAGCCGCTGAAGCTGCTGCTGCAAAAGAAGCCGCTGAAGCTGCTGCCGCTGCTCCTGCTGTAGAAGAAGTTGCTAATGAAGAGCAAGCTGTTGAAGCTGCTCCTGAGGCAACTGACGCTGAATAATTCTTAAGGCTACGTGTGTAGCCTGAATGAAGCGTTGTTGTAGAACAATCAGTGAGTAATATGGTAGTCATGGGGCGCATCGTCGCCCCTTATGGCATTTTTGGATGGCTAAAAGTGCAAACTAGCACAGAGTCTATCGATAGCTTGCTTGATTACCCATATTGGTGGCTTGGGCGAGACGATAACTCTACCCAGCCAGGCATTAAAAATTCACCTTGGCAAAAATATACGGTTGAAACGGCAAAAGTACATAACGATACTTTGCTGGTAAAACTCAAAGGGGTGAATGACAGGGATGCTGCCTTAGTGCTTAAAAGTAAACATGTGGCTGTGCCGCGTGAAGAGTTCCCAGAAGCCGATGAGGGCGAGTATTACTGGTCAGATTTAATTGGTTTAAATGTGACTAATCAACAAGGTATTGTGCTTGGTGTGATTAGTGATGTGTTTGAAACGGGTGCGAATGACGTAATTGTCGTCAAAGACCCTAAAGATGGCAAAGAGCGTTTGCTCCCCTTTGTTGATCAAACGATTCTAGAAGTAAGCATTGCAGAAAAAATGATGTTGGTCGATTGGCCGATTGAGTGGGATGAATAAGTGATTCAGTTTGATGTGGTCACGCTTTTTCCACCGATGTTTGATGCGATTAGCCAGCACGGTATCACTGCAAGAGCGTTAGAGAACAAGTTATATAGTTTGTCTCTGTGGAACCCAAGGGATTACACAACTGACAATCACCGTACGGTAGATGATAGACCGTATGGCGGTGGCCCTGGCATGGTGATGCTAGCCGAGCCTTTAGAGCAAGCAATACAAGCTGCTAAAGCAAGACAAGTGGCAGCAGGCGTCGCAAAGCCTAAGGTGATTCATATGTCACCAAGTGGCAAGCCACTCACCCATGAGATAGTGATGGCGCTAGTGGCTGAGCAAGGATTAGTGGTGTTAGCTAGTCGATATGAAGGCGTAGATCAGCGGTTGTTAGATCGTATAGTCGATGTAGAATACTCGATTGGTGATTATGTGTTGTCAGGCGGTGAATTTCCAGCCATGGTGTTGATGGATGCGATTGTTAGACAATTGCCCGGCGCATTAGGGGATGCCGAATCTGCGATAGAAGATTCATTCGTAGATGGCTTGCTAGATTGTCCGCATTACACTAGGCCTGAAGTTTACGAAGGTGCAAAAGTACCTGATGTGTTGACCTCGGGTAACCATGCAAAGATTAAACAGTGGCGCTTAAAAATGTCATTGAAAAGAACTCGGGATCAACGTCCCGATTTATTGGCCGTAAGGTCGTTGTCAAAAGAGGAATCTCGGCTGCTAAAAGAGCTCGATGTTGAGCTCGAAGCAAAGCAGGAACAAGATTCGCATAACTAGAAGGAGCACGAAAGTGGCAAATATTATTGAAATGTTAGAAAAGGAAGAGATTGCCCGTTTAGGCAAAACGATTCCAAGTTTTGCACCAGGCGACACAGTTGTTGTGGGTGTAAACGTAGTTGAAGGTACACGTAAACGTGTGCAGGCTTACGAAGGTGTTGTGATTGCTATTCGCAACCGTGGCCTTAACTCTTCATTCATCGTACGTAAAATTTCATCAGGTGAAGGTGTGGAACGTACATTCCAAACTTACTCACCATTGATTGCAAGTATCGAAGTTAAACGCCGTGGTGATGTTCGCCGTAGCAAACTTTATTACTTGCGTGAGCGTTCAGGTAAATCTGCACGTATTAAAGAGAAATTACAAGCACGTGACCGTGAGGTTATGGCGCCAGAAGCAGCAGAATAAGCTCAGCCTTATTATTCAGAGCTTCAAAATTAAAAGCCTCAGACGAAAGTCTGGGGCTTTTTTATTATCTGCTGCTTTGAATTTAAGCTAATATAAAGCGCATGGTTAAGCCAATTACTCAATATTACGATGTCATTATAAATGCGCCATTCGGCGGGGTTGGCATTCATGTTGAGAGTGATTATGTCGTTGGTATTCAGCTGTTTCCTATCCAGCAAAGTGCGCGTGAGACTTCTCACCAATTTGCGCAATACACAGCAAATCAAATCAGTCAGTATTTTATGCAAGCAGGCTCAATATTAGATATCCCATATGCGGTCTCGGGAACTCCATTTCAAAAACGTGTTTGGAAGGCCATCTCTGATATTCCTGCTGGAGAAGTGCTGACATATTCAGAGTTGGCCGAAAAAGTTGGTTCTGGACCACGTGCAGTTGCCAATGCTTGTGGTGCAAATAGGTTACCTTTGTTGATTCCTTGTCATCGTGTAGTCGCTAAAAATGGATTGGGTGGTTTTATGCAAGGTATTAATGGCGGGCTAAAAATTAAAGAGTGGTTATTGGCGCATGAATCAAAATAACTTATCAATGAATAATCAGGCCGTTCTAGATGAGTTCATCGACAGGATATGGCTGGAAGAAGGTCTTGCTCGAAATACATTAGATAGCTATCGCCAAGATTTAACACAATTTGCGGCTTGGTTAGAGAAAGATGCGGCTAAAGATTTATTGCAGGCTGAACAGTTTGATATTCAGCGTTATCTAGCTGTTAAGTTTCCTATTAGTAAGCCACGAAGTATTAGCCGTTTAATCGCCAGCTTGCGACGGCTTTACCGTTTTTCTTTACGTGAAAATAAAATTGCTCAAGACCCAAGCTTACAAATTGAGTCTCCTAAATTACCACGCTCACTCCCGAAAAGTCTTAGTGAAGAGGATGTTGAGTTTTTGCTTGGCGCGCCGAATTTAGATGATCCGATTGGCTTACGAGATAGAGCAATGCTTGAGCTGCTTTATGCAAGCGGTTTGCGGGTCTCCGAATTGGTTGGTGTAAAGGTAACGGAAGTGAGTCTTTCTGAAGGCGTGGTTCGTGTGACTGGCAAGGGCAGTAAAACGCGTTTAGTTCCCATGGGTGAAGTGGCCGTTGATTGGCTGGGACGTTACTTAAAAGAGGCGCGACCAGCGATTTTAGAAAAGCGGCTCAGTGACAGCATGTTTGTAACCCAGCGCGGCGCAGCTATGACACGGCAGGCTTTTTGGTATTTGATTAAGCGTTATGCTTTATTGGCAGGGATTCATAAACCAATGTCCCCGCACGTGTTACGACATGCTTTTGCAACACATCTATTGAATCATGGCGCTGATTTGCGCGTGGTGCAGATGTTATTAGGACATTCAGATATTTCGACCACACAAATTTACACCCATGTGGCGAGAGAAAGGTTGAAGCAGCTACATACAGCGCATCATCCACGCGGTTAGGTTGATTTACTCCCTCGCTCAATCACTACGCCGAGCGACTTTACGCCAGGCAAGATGCCAGGCTTTGCCACTTTAATTTTGATCCAAGGCGCTTTGAATTCTGAGATGATCAGTTGGCAAAGATGTTCTGCCAACGCTTCCACTAGCTTGAAGCTGTTTTCTGTTAAAGTTTCGCGCATCCTTGAAACCACAACACCATAATCAATGGTGTCGCCAATTTCGTCTGTTGCACAGCTTGCGCTGTTTGGCATAGCAATTTCAATATCCAACACGATGGTCTGTGGCACCATGCGCTCCCAATCTGGCACACCTAATCTGGTCTGAATTTTGACTTCGCTTAAAAAAATGATGTCCATGCCGATCATGCCTATATGGTTTAGAATAAGTCTTTTGGATTTTAGAGCATCTCACCATGAATGAGTTAGGTTTTATTGACGTTAACCCAATTGCATTAATACAAATCGTTGCAGCGTATATTCTTGGGTCGATCGCGTTTGGGATTCTCATTAGCAAGCTTTTCGGCTTGCCGGACCCACGTACGGTTGGCTCAGGTAATCCTGGCGCAACCAATGTGCTTCGTAGCGGAAAAAAATCAGCGGCTGCGTTGACCTTGGTCGGTGATGCTTTCAAAGGGTGGTTTCCTGTCTGGTTTGTGATGCAACCAGATGGCGGCCTGATGTGGGTAACAAGCGCTGTGGCGATTGCAGTATTTGTTGGACACTTATACCCTGTGTTTTATAAATTCAAAGGCGGAAAGGGTGTGGCGACGGCCCTCGGCATTTTGCTGGCACTTTCACCATGGTTGGCGCTTTTGATTATGCTTACTTGGATACTGGTGTTTGCAGCCACTAGGTATTCATCGTTAGCTGCGATTGTCGCATCAATCTTATTGCCTATTTACGCAGGCTCACTAAATTGGTTTGAGGCATATCGTGATTACGAGATTGTCTTTTTGTTCTTGGCTGTAATGCTGGTTTGGCGACATAGAACAAACATCCAAAAATTACTAAACGGCACGGAATCAGGCTTTGGTAAGAAGTGATATGTAAGTTATTGCGGTTTTTGTAACTCAGCTAAATCCCAGCGCGGCCGCACGGTAAAGCTATGGTTTAGCTTATTACCTTGAAGTGCTTTTAATCTCATCGCTCCAGCAAACGCAATCATCGCGCCGTTGTCTGTACAAAACTCTAAACGTGGGTAGTGAACATGGCAAAGCTTGCGTTTGGTTGCGAAGTTAAGTTGTTCACGAAGTCGCTTATTCGCGCCAACACCGCCAGAGACAATCAAATTATCCAGTCTTGTCTCACGTAAAGCAGACATGCATTTGACGGTAAGAATCTCTGTGACAGCTTCTTGGAATTCATACGCAATATCAGCCTTGGTTTGCAAATCACTGTCGTGCTGATTGGCCAACGTAAGTACGGCAGTTTTTAAGCCACTAAAACTAAAATTGAGATCGCCACTGTTAATCATGGGGCGTGGCAATTTGAATCGACCTTTTCTACCTTGGGTTGCCAATTTTGAGACGGCTGGGCCGCCTGGGTAATCAAGCCCAAGTAGTTTTGCGGTTTTATCAAAAGCCTCCCCCGCTGCGTCATCCAGTGTGTCGCCTAGCAGTTCGTATTCGCCAATGCTAGTTACTTTCATTAATTGTGTATGGCCGCCAGAAACGAGCAATGCAACAAATGGGAATTGCGGTGGATTTTCTTCAAGCAAAGGCGCAAGTAAATGGCCTTCTAGGTGATGAACGCCTATTGTCGGGACATTCAGCGTGAAAGCTAAAGATTCAGCGATACAAGTACCTACTAACAATGCACCAGAAAGCCCCGGGCCTTGAGTGTAAGCGATGCCGTCAATGTCTGATAGTGCTAGTTTTGCGTCATTTAATACTTTTTGAATTAGTGGTAATGCGCGTCTAATATGGTCGCGAGAGGCAAGTTCTGGAACCACCCCGCCGTATTCTGAGTGCATTTCGATTTGCGAGTGAAGCGCATGGGCAAGCAATCCTTGTTCAGTGTCATAAAGCGCGATACCCGTTTCATCGCAAGAAGATTCAATTCCTAAAACAAGCATATTTAAGCGTTATCTGAATGATGATGCGTTTTTGGACGCAAAGTGTTTGATAAATTGTGGTTTAACCGATAGAATAGCAAACTTTTCCGCAATTTCGACCAAAAATTTAAGTAGAGAGAGTTCTATGTCTAGTGTACGTGTAAAAGAGAATGAGCCGTTTGACGTTGCGCTTCGTCGCTTCAAACGCATTATTGAAAAAACTGGTTTGTTGACAGATTTGCGTGCTCGCGAATTCTACGAAAAACCAACATGGGAACGTAAACGCAAAGCTGCAGCTGCTGTTAAGCGTCACTATCGTCGTATTCGTAACCAAACTTTGGCGCCAAAACTTTACTAAGTGTTTGTTGTTGTAAGTTTGTTGTTAGTTAATTAAGAATTTCGAGGTTGTTGTGTCACTTAAAGCGCGTATCACCGAAGACATGAAAAATGCAATGCGCGCTAAAGATAGTGCGCGTTTAGGTGCTATTCGTTTATTGCAATCAGCCATCAAGCAACGCGAAGTCGATGAGCGTATTGAGCTTGATGATATGCAGGTGATCGAAGCGATTGAAAAAATGCTCAAACAACGTCGTGATTCGATTTCTCAATATGAAGCTGCAAATCGTCATGATTTAGCTGATGTTGAGAAATTTGAAGTGACCGTGTTGCAAGAGTACTTGCCACAAGCGTTGACCGATGATGAAGTAAGTGCGATTTTGGAGCAAGTAATTGCTGAAACTGGCGCTGCGGGCATCAGGGATATGAGTAAGGTGATGGCGGGGGTTAAACCGTTGGTCGTTGGGCGTGCCGATATGGGAAAAATATCGGGCTTGATTAAAACAAGGCTCGGCGCATAGTTTCATAGTACTTAAAGTAATCTGGAAAATGAAAAAAGGAGCTGAAAGCTCCTTTTTTGTTTTGTTTGGCAATGCGTTATGATGTTTTGTGCGGTGAAGTTTACAAGCCGCAGCCCTCAACGATTTTGGTACGATAAGCCTAAGAATATGATTCCAGAAAGCTTTATCCAAGAACTCATTAATCGCGTAGATATTTATGACGTGATTAACAAAAGCGTTCCGCTCAAAAAAGCGGGGGCGAATTACTCTGCTTGCTGTCCTTTTCATAACGAAAAATCTCCTTCTTTTACAGTAAGCCCCACTAAGCAGTTTTATCACTGCTTTGGTTGTGGTGCGCACGGCACATCCATTGGGTTTTTAATGGAGTATCAAGGCTTGAGTTTCGTGGAGGCAGTTCACGAACTCGCTAAAATTGCGGGCATGATTGTTCCCCAAGAAACTCGGGACATTGATAAACCACAACAAAAGGTTATTCCTGGCATGCAAGAAGCGCTTCAAACGGCGCTTAATTATTATCGTGCCGAATTAAAAAAATCACCTCGCGCGATAGAGTATTTGAAAGGTCGTGGCCTAAGTGGACAGGTCGCCGCGAATTTTCAAATGGGATATGCGCCTGCAGGTTGGCAGAATTTACAATCTGTATTTCCACAATACGAAAGTGAAGTGCTTGAAACAATAGGCCTTGTTGTAAAAAATGAGCAAGGTAAGCGATATGACCGTTTCCGTGACCGCATTATGTTTCCCATTCACGATCAAAAAGGACAGGTGATTGGTTTTGGTGGGCGCGTGATTAATCCTGAGGATACGCCTAAATATTACAACTCGCCTGAAACGCCATTGTTCCAAAAAGGACATGAGCTATATGGTTTGTTTATGGCTCGCCGTGCGATGCGAGAAGCAGGCCGAGCTTTGGTTGTTGAAGGTTATATGGATGTCGTCGCCTTGGCGCAATATGGCATTGAATATGCTGTGGCGGCTTTGGGCACAGCGACGACCCCATTTCATATCGCTAAATTGATGCGCCAGACGGATGAGATCGTATTTTGCTTTGATGGCGACAATGCTGGCTTAAAAGCTGCATGGCGTGCGGCGATGAATGCATTGCCAGCGTTGACGGACGGATTAAAGCTTAGTTTCTTATTTCTGCCTTCAGAGCACGACCCGGATAGTTATGTACGTGAGTTCGGCAAAGAAGCGTTTGAAGCCAAAATGAAAATAGCCTTGCCGCTTTCGCAATATATTATTCAGCATTTGAGTGCAGATAATCCATTGCAGTCGCAAGAGGATAGAGTGCGCTTTTTAAATGATGCTGAGCCTATTTTGCAGCAAATACAAGCGCCACGTTCACGCTTATTTTTGAGTAAGAGAATTGCAGAGTTAACCGGTGTTTCCCAAGAGGAGATGCAAAGCATGGTTCGCCTGCCTAACCTTCAGCGCCCGCAAGAGGCAAGGCCAAAGCAGACACGGACTCCAGTTTCAATACAGCGTCGTTTCTTGTTGATGTTGTTGATGCGACCTGATTTGGTGACTATGCAGGATTTAAGCTGGGTGAAGGGCGATACTGAAGAAGATAAAATGTTGCGTGCGGCGATTGATGCGGCAATTTTGTATCCGAGCTCCAAACCGGCAGCCATTTTGCATTATATGCAAGAAAAGGCAGATGCTAAATTAATGCGTGAGGTTGAGCGTGAATTACAATTGTTAGATGAAAGTTTGGATATTGAACTTGAAATGACTGGTGCGAGGACGCAGCTTATGGGAATGCATCAACAGCGGGCGCACAGTAACTTGTTCGACAAGATTAAAGAAAAAAGTTTGAGTGAGCTCACTGATGAAGAAAAAGCATTGCTTAGAGGCTTGGGTAATTCACAAAAAAATAGCATGTAGTTTTGAGGTATAATATTGGGTTTTCCATCACCAGTTTATGGTTATAGGATAGAGGTTACGCATGGCAAAAGATAAAGATCTGCAAAACGAACAAAACATTGATAAAAGCGAAGAGCAAGCAGTTGATGGCCGTACACGTCTAAAATTACTGATTGTTCTTGGTAAAGAGCGCGGCTACCTTACATATGCCGAAATCAATGACCATCTACCAGATGATGTTCAAGACTCAGAGCAAATAGACGGCATCATTGGGATGATCAATGATATGGGTATTCAGGTGTATGAAGAGGCGCCTGATGCTGAGGTGTTGTTGATGTCTGATGCGCCACCAGCTGTTGCTGATGAAGATGCTGTTGAAGAAGCTGAGCAAGCTTTAGCCACTGTGGATTCTGAGTTTGGCCGTACGACTGACCCTGTGCGTATGTATATGCGTGAAATGGGCACAGTTGATTTGCTGACCCGCGAAGGCGAAATTGAAATTGCCAAGCGTATTGAAGATGGCTTAAAACACATGGTGCAAGCGATTGCCGCTTGCCCAACCACGATTGCTGAATTGTTAGCAATGGTGGATAAAGTTGAAGCGGATGAGCTGAGTGTTGATGACTTGGTGGATGGCTTAATTGATTCGGACGTTGGCATTGATGAAGTCATGACGGCTGTGAGTGATGAAGAGGAAGACCCTGAGATTGAAGAAGAGGAAGAAGAGGATGATGACGGCGCAAAAGCTGCTGCTATCTCTGCTGAAGCCTTAGCTAAGCTTAAAGAAGAAGTATTGGTTCGATTTGCTGTTATCCGTGAATCAAACAAAAAAATGACAGTGATTCTTGAAAGCAAAGGCTCTCAAGATCCAGAGTATCAAGCCCTTCAAGCGGCGATTCTGGAGGAACTTACAGCATTCCGTTTCTCTGCTAAACAAGTAGAGGCGCTTTGCGGACAAGTACGTGACATGGTAGAAAAAGTACGTGGTCACGAACGTAAGATTATGGAATTCTGTGTTGATAAATCAGGCATGCCACGCGCGCACTTTATCAAGTCATTCCCAGGAAATGAATGTGAACTCACATGGCTTGCCGGCGAATTAGCAGTTGACAAGCCTTATGTTGAAAAGCTCGAGCGTTTCAAACACTCTATCGTGGATCAACAACAGCGATTACTTGATTTGCAAGCGGACGTTGGTTTGCCGATTAAAGAATTAAAAGACATCAATAAGCAAATGACCACGGGCGAAGCCCGTGCTCGTCGTGCCAAACGTGAAATGATTGAAGCTAACTTACGTTTGGTGATTTCGATTGCTAAAAAATACACCAACCGTGGTTTGCAATTCTTGGATTTGATTCAAGAAGGCAATATCGGCTTGATGAAAGCGGTTGATAAATTCGAATATCGCCGCGGTTACAAGTTCTCGACTTATGCAACATGGTGGATTCGCCAAGCGATTACTCGTTCTATTGCTGACCAAGCGCGGACGATTCGTATTCCTGTGCATATGATTGAAACCATTAACAAGATGAATCGTATTAGCCGTCAGATTTTACAAGAAACAGGTTTGGAGCCAGATCCAGCAACACTCGCTGAGAAAATGGAAATGCCGGAAGATAAGATTCGCAAGATTCTTAAAATTAGCAAAGAGCCAATTTCGATGGAAACGCCAATCGGTGATGATGATGATTCACACTTGGGCGACTTTATTGAAGACAATACTACGCTTGCGCCAGTAGATGCAGCAGTTTATGCAAGCTTGCGTGATGCTACAAGTGAAGTCTTAGAGTCACTTACGCCGCGTGAAGCTAAAGTTCTTCGCATGCGTTTCGGTATTGAAATGAACACTGATCACACGCTAGAAGAAGTAGGTAAGCAGTTTGACGTGACGCGTGAACGTATTCGTCAGATTGAAGCCAAGGCGCTACGTAAATTGCGTCATCCAACGCGTTCAGAACGCCTACGTAGTTTCTTAGAAACAGGACAAGATTAGTCTCATTTTAAGTTTTGGGCCTCTAGCTCATGCTTGGTTAGAGCAGCGGACTCATAATCTATTCAAGAAATAGATTTTAGGTAACAAAGTTTATATAAATCAGTAACTTAGGTTTGTAAAAAGTAGTGAAATTTGCTTCCACAGTGCTTCCACACTTTCTGTGGAAGTAAAAAGTAAAACTGTGGAAGTA
>CAIQBW010000019.1 GCA_903870165.1 uncultured Methylophilaceae bacterium
GAGTGGGCAACGGTGGAGTATGAACAGGGTTCGTATGATGTATGTGTCTGCATGGTGTTTGAACAGGTGGATGAGATAAGACCGGTAGATAGTGAGATCAATATCATAGAGCTGATGGATAGGAAGAGCATTGAGTGGATGTATGAGAAAGCCATGGAAGAGATTCATGCGAATTTAAATGCACCCCACTTCAAGGATATGTCACGGATGGAGTACTTAATTGATGAGGGGATTGAAGGTCCGGTGATGGATGAAAAAGCTGCTTGAGTTGGAGGGATTGAAGATGCATTACACAGAGCTTCGTAAAATTAATGTGAATGACTATATCGAGCGTAAGAACGGCTTAGCTTATCTGTCATGGTCTTGGGCGGTGGATCAATTACTCCAGTTAGATGAGAGTGCGTCTTGGGAGTATGCAGAGCCTAGAACTTTTGGAGAGACCATGATGGTGTTTTGTACCGTCCATGCGTTTGGTAAATCTAGAACAGCGCAGTTACCAGTAATGGACTTTAGAAATAAAGCGATCCATAACCCAGATGCGTTCTCAGTGAATACTGCGATGCAAAGATGTTTAGCGAAAGCGATATCACTGCATGGTTTAGGCATGTATATCTATGCAGGAGAAGATCTGCCGATGGTGGAGATGAAAGAAAGTGAGGCTAAAGAAAAGAGCGAAGCAATAAAGAAAGATAAAGCAGCAAACGAAATAAAAGAAGACATAAAGCCACCACAGCAATCCATCACGCCAACAGCAGGCGCACTAGAAGCATTCAACACGGATGAGAAAGACTTACTGGGCAGAATTGCAGAGGAAGTCACTGAGCTCGTGCAACTAGAAGAATTAAGACTCGCGCATGAACGCTGCGAGATGTTAGAGAGCGACGAAAAGGTTGCGCTGTGGAGCTTGCTGGATAGCAGAACAAGAAGTGCGCTGAAGAAGTATAAAAGGTAACATACAAAAATACTTTGAAAAAAAGAAACAAGGAAATTCAACAATGAAGGCGCTTGAAAATAGAAAAGCAAAACGAACAAGAATTAGTCGCTGCAAACTCTCTAAAAAAGATCAGTTAAAAATGATTGAATTTTTTGCATTAGGTATAACTGCAAGGTCTGTTGCTGACATTATGCAAATGCAACCAAACACGTCAGCACTTTTCTATCGTAAATTGCGTGAAATAATTTCAATAAACCTTAATCAAGACGCACTGGAAACATTGGGTGAGGAGTTTTTATTAGATGAACAAACACTGAAGCCTTATATCAATCAAGAAACCCAAGTTGTCTTTGCTGTTACTTCAAGGGATGGCAAAGTATTCACTATAATGAGAAATATAGTGAATAATAAATTTAGCAACAATATAAATTCAATCACCCCCGAGATGCTTTTTTATATCAACGGAAAGAATGAAAATACTTTAGATGTGAATCTCTTTTCTCATGAGATTATTTTGACAAACTCCGAATCTCTAGGACAAGCCTTCTGGACTCAATCTAAAGAATTTCTAAAAAAGTATAACGGAATTCCAAAATCAAACTTTTTACAATTCCTAAAAGAGTGTGAATTTAGATTTAATTACAGCAGTCCAAAACAGCAAATAAAAATACTTCAAAAATGGGCTGGATTAAACAACTAACCAAATCCACTAAAAACTCAAAGAGTTAAATTTTAATTAGCCATTATTCTATGCCACTTAGCAGGACCTGTAGTGTGCACTGAGGTCCCTTGCGAGTCCACAGCCACCGTCACAGGCATATCTTTCACATCGAACTCATAAATGGCTTCCATACCCAAGTCGGCAAAAGCTACGACACGGGCTGACCGAATCGATTGTGAGACCAAATAAGCCGCGCCACCGACAGCGATCAAATACACCGAATGATGCTTCTTGATACTTGCAACGGTTTCCTCGCCACGTTCAGCTTTACCTACCATACCAAGTAGCCCGGTTTTATCGAGCATCATGTCAGTGAATTTATCCATACGTGTTGCTGTAGTTGGACCTGCAGGACCAACAGCTTCACCACGAACAGGATCAACAGGGCCGACGTAATAGATGAAACGATTCGTAAAATCAACACCCTCAGGCAGCGATTCGCCGCGCGCTAAAATCTCAGCAATCCGTTTGTGCGCAGCGTCGCGGCCCGTAAGAAGTTTACCGCTTAGAAGCAATGTCTCACCTGGTTGCCAAGTTTGAACATCAGCAGCAGTCACGGTATTCAAATCGACACGGCGCGAATCTTGATTAGGTGCCCAAGTGACATCAGGCCAGTCACTTAAGTTAGGAGGCGTTTGCTTATAGGCGCCAGCACCAGTCAGTAAAAAGTGAGCGTGGCGTGTCGCAGCACAATTAGGAATCACCGCCACAGGCAATGAGGCGGCATGCGTTGGATAATCTAAAATCTTCACATCAAGTAAAGTGGTTAGGCCACCTAAGCCTTGTGCACCTATACCCAGCGCATTGATTTTATCTGCAAGTTCTAGACGCAACTCTTCTATACGATTGCTCGCCCCACGCTTACGTAAAGCCGCCAAATCGAGCGGCTGCATCAAAGACTCTTTGGCGAGCAACACAGCTTTTTCAGCCGTCCCACCTATCCCAACACCAAGCACACCAGGTGGACACCAGCCAGCACCCATATCTTGCACCACACTCAAAATCCAATCGACAATACTGTCTGAAGGATTTAGCATTGCCAGCTTCGCTTTATTCTCTGACCCGCCGCCCTTGGCAGCAATATTCACTTCTACCGTATTGCCTGGCACCAAACGAACATGCACAACCGCAGGCGTATTATCTTTTGTATTCGCACGCTTGCCTGCAGGGTCAGCCACAATCGATGCCCTAAGGGGATTTTCAGGCAACATATAAGCCTGACGTACACCTTCATTCACCCAAGCCTCAACATCGGCACCCTGCTCCCATTGAACATCCGTGCCAACATTCACAAACGCCACCACAATACCCGTATCCTGGCAGATAGGACGCTTACCCTCAGCACACATACGAGAGTTAGTTAAAATTTGAGCAATCGCATCTTTTGCTGCTGGCGATTCTTCGATTTTATAAGCATCACCCAATGCCTGAATAAAATCGACAGGGTGGTAATAAGACATAAATTGCAAGGCGTCTGCAACGCTCGCAACAAAATCTGCTTTAGTAATAATTGGCTTATTTAGGCTCATGTATTCGATCTGCTTAATGCAATAGTAGGGTTCACATCACGGCGCAAGATTTTACCGTTTTTAGTGCGTGGAAATTGGTCGGTAATATAAACCACTTTAGGCGCTTTGTATGCCGCCAAATGTTTTTTACCAAAGGCGTATAAATCATCTGCTGTCGCTTTACTGCCAGGTTGCAGAATAATATAAGCCACCACCAAGACTTTATCTTTTTCTATGGTCTCTGCCACCGAAGCACAATCTGCAACATCAGGATGCGATTTCAATACACGCTCGACCTCATAAGGTGAAACACGGAAACCAAAACTTTTAATGATGTCGTCTTTACGGCCCAAGAACCAAATATAGCCATCAGCATCCATGCGCGCAAAGTCGCCTGTAATAAACCAACCATCATGTTTATGTTTAGCTGTTTCTTCAGGCTGATTCCAATAGTTGATAAATAGGCCAGGGTCAGTATCTGGAACACTGATTACACCCTCTTCACCAAGCGGAACAGGCTGCAACGTCTCAGGATCAAGTAAAGCAATATCATGGCCTGGCTGCGCAAAACCTGCTGAACCTGGACGAATTGGACGAGACTTGGTTTCACACAAATAATATGAAAACTCCGACATACCCACTGCTTCGTAAATATCAATCCCAAAGCGCTCATGCCACTGGGCTAAGACTTCATCAGACAAGTGTTCACCGGCACTCATGCAATAGCGCAAACTAGGTAAATCTTTTTGCACAAATTCCGTCTTTTGCAAAATCTGACGGTAAATTGTTGGCACCCCGATAAAGATGGTGGCTTGATGTTTTTGAATCAAACGTGGCCAAGTATTCGCATCATTTTTACCTTCATGGACAATAACCGTCTTACCTTGATAAAGCGGGTCCATCAAACCAGTGCCGAGCACGTAAGTCCAATTAAACTTACCTGAGTGCATAATGCGGTCGCCGTTCGGACTAAAATCAAACCAGTATTGAGAGGCTGGCTGACGGCCGATCATTGAACGGTGTGCATGCAACACGCCTTTTGGATAACCTGTCGTACCAGAGGTATAGACTAAATAAGCAGGATCGTCCGACTTGGTCTGATGTGGCGCATCCCAAGTAGCAATCGTCGCTAAGCTTGAAGCCAAATCCAATACTTCCAAGCCATCTGCGGGCAAACACTCTCCTTCACCGGATAGCAAAACATGGGTTAAACCACCCACGCCATTTAGGCCTTCACGCAAGGTTTTCCAGGCTGCTTTGTCAGTAACGAGAACGCGTGCGCCAGAGTCTTTTGCTAAATAAACCACTTCATCGGCGGTGAGCAAAGTAGACGTTGGAACAGAAATCGCACCGCGCTTCATCGCACCTAAAAATGCAGTTGGGTAATCCAAGCTATTAGGCAAACGAATGAGCACACGCTCACCCGCCGCAATACCAATATTTCTGAGCAACTGCGCAAACTGGTGAGTGCGCTTAGACAGTCCCGCAAAGGTGATTTCAGAAGTACCCAACGTGTCATCTTCAACAATCATCGCAATCGATGATTCAGCAGGAGTGCCAAGGTGAATATCCGTACAAGCCACACCTATATTGAAATGTGATGGCACTTGCCACACCCATTTTTCGAACGGTGCAAATGGCGCTTGTGTAGTCGTTGCTGACATTTGGTAACTCCCTCTTAATATTCGGTCTAAATATGCACTTACAAAATCAAGCCATACGGCCAGTTTTGACTGATCACTTGTGTTGGCAACATCTGCATCACAGTCAGCGCAAATTTTGTATCTTCTGGGCCCAATGCACGCAAGGCATTGGCGCGTAGCAATGTTTGCAAGGCCTTACCAAACATTGGCGGATCGAGCATCTCACCTTCAAACTTAATGGCACCACCAAGCAAAGCATCCGCCTCAATCGCCGCTTTTAGGATTTTGATTTTTTGCGAGATCTCAGTAGGTGAAGGCGTATAAGCAACTTTACATAAATGAATATGTGCTGGATGGATCACTTGCTTACCTGTTAAGCCCATCGCCGCTTCTTGGCAGGCGTGCTTGTAAACAATGCGAGACTCATTCTCACCATGTAGATCTAGCCAACGGCGTACATCATGCGGCTCCAAAAATTTCTCAGGCATACTGCTTGAGCCGATCAAGGTTTCTACGCCGCCGATCACACCCTTACCTGCAATACGTGCTTCGAACATGAGCTGATTCATGAAGTACTTCAACTCCTCAGTCCAGTGTTCTGGGGTGATGTGAATACCCATCGCTTTTGAGAAGTCATGGATACCAAACACCACGTGCTTAACAGTTGAGTACTGCATCAACTCATGGGCAATTTTAAGTGACTTAGGATGCTCAATAATTGGCTGGATGGTAATCTTGTCATTCCAACCAGCTAATAGGTTAGATAGGTCACGTACTTCAGCTGCGCCATAAGCTTCGCCTGCTTTAGCAAGCATGACCACATCAATCACATCAGCCATGTCCCGCACAAATGCAATATCGCGCTCATACTCTTCCGTTCTAAATGGATTGATACGAACAGCAATCGAAACTTTTTTATTACTCGTCATAAACGCTGGGAGTTCATTTCTCAGCAACTCACGACTCATTTCTTTTTGACGACAGCCGTCTTCCAAGTCAAAAATTAAGGTATGCGCATGGGTATTGAGCGCATGTTTTTTCATGCGCTTAGATGCGGCTTCTAGATCCTCATAAATACCCTGCGCTGGCGAATATTTCACTGGCGGGTAGTAAAGCTGAATACCTGGCCAATAATCACCCAACACATGCGGCGACACGACACGGCAATAATCCGCGTTAGCGTATGGGTCTGAATTGTATGTATGGTCTTGGCTCATCGTACTTTCCCTATTAAATGGGATCAAAAAAACTATCCGTTTTTACTTTATTGCTTACCACGTAACATCGTTAATACTTGCGAAGTGGCCAAATCGTTGACCTCTTGCCCTTCGGAAACTAAGTTCCACAGCTCGTTATCTGGCAAATCTAATAAGTTATCCAAAGCGGCAATTTGCACATCACTCAAACTTGGTAGATGGCGACTCACAAAATCTACAAACAACAAGTCCATCTCCAACATGCCTCTCCGACAACGCCATTCCATGCGCCTTACAGCCGCATCATGTGTATCTGTTGATGTCGCGCCAGTCATCATTAAAATTTTTGCTTCACTTTTAAAGCTTTAATTTCATTAATTGCCTTCGACGGATTAAGACCTTTCGGGCAAACATCGACGCAGTTCATAATATTGTGGCAACGATACAAACGATATGGATCCTCAAGGTTCTCCAAACGCTCCTCTTGCGCTTGGTCGCGGCTATCCGAAATAAAACGATAGGCCTGCATCAAGCCCGCAGGGCCAACGAACTTATCAGGATTCCACCAGAATGAAGGGCATGATGCCGTGCAAGCGCCGCACAAAATACACTCATAAAGTCCATCCAACTTCGCTCGATCTTCAGGCGATTGCAAACGCTCTGTGGCTGGCGGTGGGTCATTATTAATCAAGTAAGGCTTGATAGAATTGTAATGGGCAAAAAATTGCTCCATATCAACAACCAAGTCGCGCACTACTGGCAATCCGGGAAGCGGACGAAGCACTACAGGCTGTTTAATGCCCTCTAATGGCGTCATACAAGCAAGGCCATTCTTACCGTTAATATTCATGGCGTCTGATCCGCAAACGCCTTCGCGGCAAGATTTGCGCATACTTAACGTATCGTCGAGCGCTTTAATCTGAATTAAGGCATCAAGCAACATACGCGTATCTGGCGTAAGCTCAATGTCGTAATCCTGCATGTAAGGATCTTTATCAACATCAGGGTTAAAACGATAAATAGAGAATTTCATTTTGTCCTTTTCCCCCTGCTAATATGTTCTAGCAATTAATGGGAAGCTATCAACGGTAAGCGGTTTTAAGCGCACAGGCTTATAAGCAAGGCGATTGCCTTCACGATAATGCAGTGAGTGTTTAAGCCAATTCTCATCATCACGCGCAGCGAAGTCTTCACGGCAATGCGCGCCGCGACTTTCTTGTCTGGCTTCCGCCGCTACCATGGTCGCTTTAGCAACTTCGATGAGGTTCTCAAGCTCCAGTGCTTCAACACGTGCAGTATTGAACACTTTGCTCTTATCTTTAATTTCTAAGGTCTTCACACGTTCTGCTACTTGCATGATCTCTCGAACACCCTTTGCCATTAAGTCAGGGAAGCGAAATACGCCGCAATGAACTTGCATCGTTCTGCGCATCGCGTCGCCAACTTCCGCGACAACCTCGCCTGATTTTTGGTTATCTAAACGGTCAAGACGGCTTAATGTTTGATCCGCAAAATCAGCTGGCAATGGTTTATGACTGACGCCTTTAAGCGTTTGCACCGTATGATTACCTGCAGCGCGACCAAACACCATCAAGTCGAGTAATGAGTTAGATCCTAAACGATTAGCCCCGTGAACTGATACGCAAGCACATTCGCCAATCGCATAAAGGCCATTGATTACTTTATCCCCATCAATCACTTGGCCGTTTAAGTTAGTTGGGATACCGCCCATCATGTAGTGCACTGTTGGCACCACTGGAATCGGCGAAGTCACTGGATCTACATTCGCAAACTTAATCGCAATATTACGAATGCCAGGCAAACGACTATCAATCACTTTTTCAGACAAATGATCTAGTTTGAGAAGCACTGCTTGACCATCAATACCAACGCCTCGACCAGCTTTAATCTCTGTCGCAATCGCGCGCGAGACCACATCGCGACTTGCCAAATCTTTTGCATTCGGTGCATAGCGTTCCATGAAACGTTCACCTTGAGAGTTCACCAAGTAACCGCCCTCGCCGCGCGCACCTTCAGTAATTAAGACACCTGCGCCAGCAACACCGGTTGGGTGGAATTGCCAAAACTCCATATCTTGTAAAGGTACGCCAGCACGTGCTGCCATCCCCAAACCATCACCAGTGTTAATAAAGGCATTGGTACTTGCTTGGAAAATACGGCCAGCGCCACCCGTTGCAAAGAGGGTTGATTTGGCGTGTAAGGCAAAAACCTGACCTGTTTCGATTTCCATCGCTGTTACACCCAACACATCACCATCTGCATCGCGAATTAAATCGAGCGCAAACCATTCAATCAAAAAGTCAGTTTTAGCATAGACATTACGTTGATAGAGGGTGTGCAACATTGCATGACCCGTTCTATCAGCTACCGCACAAGTACGTGCCACAGATTCAGCGCCGTACTTCTTCGACATACCACCGAATGGGCGTTGGAAGATTTTGCCGTTTTCTAAACGGTCAAATGGCATCCCAAAATGCTCAAGCTCATAAATCGCTTCAGCCGCGTTTTTACACATAAACTCAATCGCATCTTGGTCGCCCAAATAGTCTGAACCTTTGATGGTGTCGTACATGTGCCAATGCCAATTATCTTCACCCACGTTACCGAGTGACGCGGCAATGCCACCTTGAGCCGCAACAGTATGCGAACGGGTTGGGAATACTTTTGAGAGTACCGCAACACTCAAGCCACTATCCGACAGTTGCAAAGCAGCGCGCAAACCAGCGCCACCGCCACCAATCACGATGGCGTCATATTTTCTAATCTCGATTGCTGAGGCCATTATGCCAAGCTCCAAAGTATATAAGCTGCCCAAACTGCATCGCCAATTAACACTAAACCAAACACACTTTGTAACTTAGCGCGAATGTCGATGTTGTGAACGTAGTCCATTAAAATCTCTTTGACGCCAAGCCAGGCGTGATAGATCAAGGCCCATAAAAATAACAATGTCATCGCACGAAAAGACAATGGTGTAAACCATGCATGCCAGCCTTCAAAACCAGCACTAGGGGCATCCACTACAAAACGAACGGCAAGCAATAAGCTGTAAATCACCATAGTGATGGCTGTGGCACGTTGCCAAGCCCAATCACTAAAGCCGTGCGCAGGTTTTTTACGATCTACCATAGCCAAATTCCCATTCTTAATGTGAGCAAGCCACTGATAATTAAGACTGCACGGCTTGTAGCGCGAGCATAGTTAAGACGCAAACCATAATGCGCATCCAAAGCCAAATGGCGAATGCCAGCACAAGCATGATGTAAATAAGCCCAAGTCACCGCCAAGCAAATGAGCTTAGCAAGTGGATGGTGGAGAACCGCTTGCGCCAACTGATAAGCCTCAGCGTTCGCCAAACTCTGATGCAACACCCACAACAAAAGAGGTAACAACATAAACAAAAACGCGCCGCTAACCCGATGCATAATCGACACCAATGCAGGAATCGGAAGACGTATTGTCAGCAAATTAAGATTTTTAGGGCGATTTCTTTTAGGCGCTTTTGGATATTGAGAGGCCATTTTATTTTCCCTATTTTTCCTTAGCGGCTTCAGCACGTGCAGCATCTGCCACACGTCCAGAAACACGCTTCATTAAACGTGGATCAAAAGGCTTAGGAATGATGTATTCCTTACCAAATGACAGCTCAGTTAATTGATACGCATCGAGTACTTCTTGTGGTACCGGCTCACGCGCAATTTCAGCCAAAGCTTCAGCCGCAGCAACTTGCATCGCCGTAGTGATTTGTTTAGCGCGCGCATCTAGGGCGCCGCGGAATAGATAAGGGAAACACAATGCGTTGTTTACTTGATTTGGAAAATCAGAACGGCCTGTGGCCATCAAAATATCATCACGCACCGCATGCGCTAGCGAAGGTAAAATTTCCGGATCTGGATTAGCTAAAGCAAACACCACAGGCTTAGCCGCCATCACTTTTAACAAATCTGGAGATAAGGCGTTGGCTGCAGAAACGCCAATAAATACGTCTGCGTCCACCATCGCTTCGGCTAATGTACTCACATCACGATTCGTTGCCAAATCACGGTTCATATCATGTAAATCTGGGCGGCTTGTTTTCAGTACGCCTGATTTATCCACCATCACTAAATGCTTCGCACCCATTACTTTAAGCAATCGTGCACACGCGCAGCCAGCTGCGCCAGCGCCTAAAAACACAATTTTTGCATCAGCAAGATTTTTACCTTGAAGGGCTAATGCATTGAGCAAAGCCGCACCAACAATCACGGCTGTTCCGTGTTGATCATCATGAAAAACTGGAATATCTAAGCGCTCACGCAATTCCTTTTCAATTCTGAAACAGTGCGGCGCAGCAATATCTTCTAAATTAATACCGCCAAAAGTTGGCGCGATATTCACCACGGTTTCGATAAAAGCTTCAATGGTAGGTGCAGTGACCTCAATATCGAACACATCAATATCGGCAAAGCGCTTAAACAAAACCGCCTTACCTTCCATGACAGGCTTACTAGCAAGCGCGCCCATATTGCCTAAGCCCAATACCGCCGTACCGTCAGTAATCACTGCTACCAAATTACCCTTATTGGTGTATTTGTAAGCATTTTCAGGGTCGCGATTAATTTCACGCACTGGCTCAGCAACACCAGGGGTATAAGCCAACGACAAATCTGCTTGCGTCGCGCAAGGCTTGGAAGACTCAACAGACAGCTTGCCAGGCTTAGGAAACTGGTGATAGTGCAATGCTCTGGTTTTTAAGTCGCTCATGATGTCTTCTTTGTAAAAATGAATTCGTGATTAAAACTTTTCAATTACTCAAGTTCGTTTCGATAGTGATAGTTATCGGTTAAACATAAACCCAAGCGCCACTCCAAAGGCCTATCGCCATAAGTAAAAGCAATGCGCTCAATTCTTAACAAAGGCGCACCCTCTTCCAAATTCAATGCATCTGCCGCCTCTTCGTCCGCACCGACAGCACGAATATCTTCGACAGCACGCACCATACGGATGTCATACTCTTGCTCATACATTCTGTAGAGCGAGCCTTTATATTCCTCAATCTGCTTTGCCCCCAAACCTGAGAACTCAGCGGACGGCACAATAATATGGTCAAGAATTAAAGGGCGACCTTCAAAACCAAGCAAACGCTTAATTTCAATAATAGAAGTACCCGATTTGATATTTAAAGCTTTAGCGATCTTGGCGTTGGCTTTACCACGCGTACAAGATAGCAATTCATTCTTTGGAAACGCTTTCTTTCCAGTTTCATCCGTCAAGCGAAGAAAGCGTAATTGCATCCCTTTTTCATTATGGGTATTTACATAAGTACCCTTGCCTTGACGTCGCATCAAAATATTTTCTGATACCAACTCATCAATTGCTTTTCTAACGGTACCTTGACTCACCTTAAAACGTGCAGCCAATTCCATTTCGCTGGGAATCATCTCTCCAGCTTTCCACTCACCATCAATTAAGCTTTGGGTCAGCATGCGCTTAATTTGCTCGTAGAGCGGCTGATATAAAAGAATTGTCGATGTATTTGTAGTAACCATAGTTGCAAGTTTAACTCAAGGAAATATTAAAAGTCTATAGTTTTATGTCTTATATAAGATATATATATTTTTATTGACTTTCGTTTTTCCTATGGCTAGAATCGCTTCACGTAGCTAGGAGTCTTTTTGCATTTTTTAAGCAATAAAGCGCTAGCCATAATATAGATAACTTTTGAATAGAGAATGTATGAACGATTTGTTTCGACCACGCAGATCCATGCTTTATGTGCCAGGATGCAACACGCGCTACCTTAATAAAGCGCGTTCGCTCATCGTTGACTCTGTCATTCTCGATCTAGGCAATCCCATTCTTATCGAAGCAAAAGAAGAGGCACGCAAGAATGTTGTTGCTGCAGTAAAAGAAGGTGGATTTGGTTCTCGTGAGGTTGTCGTTCGCGTCAACGACATCGACTCACCTTGGGGCAAAGATGATATTTACGCAGTGGCCAATATTGGTGCCGATGCGATTCTGTTCCCCAATATCGAAAGTCGTGAAGATGTGCTAACCGTCCTTGATATCTTAAAAGACGCAGGCAACACGACCATTCCTATTATGGTCATGATAGAAAGCCCACTTGCCGTATTGCACGCAGAAGAAATTGCCAGCGCTTCCGACCGCATCGCCTGTATGGTCATGGCAACTTCTGACCTGCTTTCACATTTGCGCGGCCGTATTACATTGGAACGCCTACCGCTTCTGACCAGTTTATCAATGGTGCAATTAGCCGCACGTGCTTATGGCCGCTCTATTGTGGATGGCATCAATACCAACTTAAAAGATATGCATTCATTTGAATATGCATGCCGAATGGGCCGCGACTTAGGGCTTGATGGAAAAACGCTAGTACATCCATTGCAACTCGATTATTGCAATGACGCCTACACACCAAAACGTGCCGAAGTTGAATTGGCGCAGGAGGTCATTACTGAACTAGCCGCTGCAAATGCAGCAGGTCGAGGCACAGTTGTAGTTGAAGGCCGTTTGATTGAAAAGCACCAAGTAGAGGCGGCTAAACGCTTGCTAGTACTGAGCGAGATGATCCAAAAATTGGAGGCAGAAAGTGCATAACAGCAACGCGACAAGCAAAAGCCCACGAGGCAATTTTTTCGAAGACTTCCATATTGGACAGGTGTTTCATCATGCGACCCCGCGCACAGTATCTGAGGGTGATAGCGCACTCTATATTGCCTTAACTGGCGCACGCCAAGTTATTCATTCGGCACAGCCGGTGGCCCACGCAATGGGATACAAGAGCCGTACGATTGACGACTTACTCGCTTTTCACATGGCGCTTGGTAAAACTGTGCCCGATATCTCGATCAATGCAATTGCGAACTTAGGCTATGCCCAAGTGAAGTTCGTCAAACCGATTTATGCTGGCGACACGATTAATTCAAAATCTACCGTGGTTGGACTCAAACAAAACTCTGACGGCAAAAGCGGGATTGTTTATGTCCAATGCGAAGCGCTTAATCAGGATCACCAAGTGGTGATTTCATGGGTACGCTGGGTCATGGTACGAAAAAGCGATATCAATGCGCCAACGCCTGAAACAGTATTGCCGTCACTTGAGCCAGTCGTTCAAGCAAAAGATTTGGACATCCCACACGACGTTGAATACAACGGGTTCGACACCACGATGACGGGCAGCCAATTCCTATGGGAAGACTACCAAGTGGGCGAGGAAATTGCACACCCATCCGGTATGACGATAGATGAAAGCGACCACACTTTAGCGACCAAGCTTTACCAAAATCCTGCGCGCCTTCATTTTGATGCATCAAAATCGACCTACAACAAACGCTTAGTGTTTGGCGGTCATGTGATGTCGGTTTGCCGTGCGTTGAGTTATGAAGGATTGGAAAACGCACTCAGTATCGCCGCGATTAATGGCGGCGCGCACTGCAACCCAACCTTTGGTGGTGACACGATTTACGCACACAGCGAAGTGTTAGATCGTTTAGAAATCCCTGGCCGAAAAGACGTTGGTGCAATTCGCTTGCGCCTTGTTGGCGTTAAAGGTGCGCCATTAAAATCTATCGCCGAAGCTTCAAGCACTGTTGATGGTAAACGCAGCTACAACCCTAATGTGGTGTTGGATTTGGACTATACCGTCCTGATGCCGCGCAAATCTTAAAAGCAATTATTGGAAAAGGAAAAGCTCTTGAATACTCTAGTCCACCCAAACGATGCATTGTTTAAAGGCGAAAAAGCCTTTCCAGTGATTCCTAGTTGCGAGCATTTTGCGGGCAGCGAGAAGCTCATTTTAAAGGCATTACAAATTCAAGATGAGCTAGGTCCAATCTTTGATATTACTTGCGACTGTGAAGATGGTGCTGCTGCAGGACAAGAGCGCGAACATGCTGAGATGATTGTGCGCGTTCAGCAATCTGAAGCGAACAAACACAAAATGGCAGGTGTGCGTATTCATGACTACACCCACCCTGCATGGCGCCAAGATGTCGATATTTTTGTGGAAGGCATTGGCAATATCGTGGCTTACATCACGATTCCTAAATCGACTAATGCTGCGCAAGTAAAAGAGATGATTACTTACATTCAAAACAAATGTAAGGAACACGGCATCAAGCGTGAGATTCCAATTCATATCTTGATTGAAACCCATGGCGCTTTACATGAAGTGTTTGAAATCGCGGCATTGCCTTGGATTCAAGTTTTAGACTTCGGCCTGATGGATTTTGTAAGCGGCCACCATGGTGCAATTCCAGCGTCCGCAATGCGCAGCCCAGGCCAGTTCGAACACCGCTTACTTGCACGCGCAAAATCAGAAGTCGTTGCAGCCGCATTAATGCAAGGCATTGTGCCAGCGCATAACGTTTCACTCGACTTAAAAAATACAGTCGCAACGAACAGTGACGCCTCACGTGCTCGCCAAGAGTTTGGCTTCTTGAGAATGTGGAGTATTTATCCAACTCAGATTCAAGCAATCGTAGATGCAATGAAACCTAATCTTGATGAAGTACAAGACGCTGCTGACATTTTAATTGCCGCACAAAAAGCGGAATGGGGCCCAATTCAACATGCAGGCGAGTTACATGATAGAGCAACTTATCGCTACTACTGGGAAGTATTACAAAAAGCAAAAGTTAGTGGCATTAGCATTCCTGCCGACGCTGTAAACGCTTTTTTCGCTTAAAAAATTAGGACATTAACATGACAACCCTTACATCAGCTGGCGCAAGATTTAGAGCGGCACTTGCTGCAGAAAAACCACTGCAAATCATTGGTGCGATCAACGCTTACCATGCAAAACTTGCTGAGCAAGTTGGCTATAAAGCGATCTACCTTTCTGGTGGCGGCGTTGCTGCTGGCTCGCTTGGCTTACCTGACTTGGGCATTTCCACCATGGATGATGTAATGACGGACGTACGTCGCATTACTGATGCTACTGATGTGCCTTTATTAGTGGATATCGACACCGGTTTTGGTGGTGCATTCAATATCGCTCGCACTGTGAAGTCAATGATTAAAATGGGCGCCGCAGCAGTCCATATTGAAGATCAGGTACAAGCCAAGCGCTGTGGACATCGTCCTAATAAAGCTGTGGTCAGCCAACAGGAAATGGTGGACCGCGTTAAAGCGGCTGTCGATGCAAAAACAGATCCAAATTTCGTCATCATGGCACGTACTGATGCACTTGCCGTTGAGGGTTTGCAATCAGCCATTGATCGTGCCTGCGCTTGTGTTGAGGCTGGTGCTGATATGATTTTCCCTGAAGCGATGACAGAACTTAGCATGTACAAACAATTTGCTAACGCAGTCAAAGTACCTGTGCTTGCCAATATTACTGAATTTGGCTCAACGCCATTATTCACAGTGGAAGAGCTTGCAAGTGCTGATGTAGGTATGGTGCTCTATCCACTTTCAGCTTTCCGAGCAATGAATCAAGCGGCACTTAAAGTTTATGAAGCTGTGCGCAAAGAAGGCACACAAAAGAACGTTGTACCACTCATGCAAAGCAGGATGGAGCTCTATGACTATCTAGGCTACCACGCTTTCGAACAGAAACTTGACGAGCTCTACAAAAGCTAACCCTTAAAACAAAAACCTTAACCGCACTTTTAGTGATTTCAACAAAAGTTATATTAAAAATAACGATAGGAAACAGTCATGACAAACAATGCAAATCCAGCGCCTGCTGAGCCAAAACGCAAAAAAGGCGTTGCCCTTTCTGGCGTCGTCGCAGGCATTTCAGCCATCTGTACTGTCGGCCACTCTGGCAACGATTTGCATTACCGTGGTTATGATATTTTGGAGTTAGCTAAACACGCGACCTTTGAAGAAGTAGCGTATTTATTGATTCACGGCGCTCTACCAACACAAGCTGAATTAACTGCGTATCACGCAAAACTCAAAAAACTACGTGATTTACCAGTCGCACTCAAAACCGTTTTAGAGCAAATCCCAGCTGATGCCCACCCGATGGACGTTATGCGTACTGCTTGCTCCATGCTTGGCACACTTGAAAAAGAAGCTGAAGACCACAACATCAATGGCGCAAAAGATATTGCAGACCGTTTGATTGCTTGCTTCGGCTCTGTTTTGCTTTATTGGTATCACTTTAGTCATAACAACAAACGCATCGACTGCGTGACAGATGATGACTCAATCGCTGCACATTTCTTGCATTTACTGCATGGAAAAAAACCATCAGCCCTTCATGAAGCCTGCATGAATACCTCTCTAGTGCTTTACGCAGAGCATGAATTTAATGCTTCGACTTTCACAGCACGGGTGATTTCAGGCACGCTTGCTGACATTTACTCCAGCATCAGCGGCGCAATCGGCGCGCTAAGCGGGCCTAAACACGGCGGCGCCAACGAAGTAGCGATGGAGATTATTGCTCGCTACAAAACGCCTGAAGAAGCTGAAGCGGACATCATGCGTCGTATGGCCGCTAAAGAGATCATCATTGGTTTTGGCCACCCTGTTTATACCATTTCAGACCCTCGCAACGTGGCGATTAAAGAAATCTCACGCAAGCTTTGTGAGGCTGGCAACAACATGAATTTATTTAACATTTCTGATCGCATCGAACAAACCATGTGGCGCGAAAAGAAAATGTTCCCGAACCTCGACTGGTACAGTGCGTCGAGTTATCACATGATGGGGGTTCCTACTGCCATGTTCACCCCCATCTTTGTGATTTCCCGTACTACTGGCTGGGCTGCACACGTCATTGAGCAGCGTATAGACAACAAGATTATTCGACCAAATGCAGAATATAACGGCCCTGAAGACCGTCCATTCTTGCCTATCGAAAAACGCTAATTTATCTAAAAGAAAGCAATAACATGTCATCTCATATTTCAAATGTACGCCCAGCACCAGACCAAGTTTTAGTCGATATTGCTGATTATGTATTGAACTACAAAATCGAAAGCACTGAGGCTTACGACACAGCGCGCAACTGCTTGATGGATACTTTAGGTTGCGGCCTTGAAGCACTGTCATACCCTGCTTGTACTAAATTAATGGGGCCTATTGTCCCAGGTACAGTAGTACCCAATGGCGCTAAAGTGCCAGGCACACAGTTTCAACTTGATCCAATTCAAGCAGCATTTAATATTGGCGCCATGATTCGTTGGTTAGACTTTAACGATACTTGGCTGGCTGCTGAGTGGGGTCATCCATCTGATAACTTGGGTGGCATTCTTGCCACTTCAGATTGGATTTCGCGCACTCGTGTTGCGCAAGGAAAAGCACCTTTAACAGTTAAAGACGTGCTCACTGCAATGATTAAAGCGCATGAGATTCAAGGTGTACTTGCCCTTGAGAATAGCTTCAACCGTGTTGGTTTAGATCACGTTATTTTGGTTAAAGTCGCTTCTACTGCAGTGGTAACAGGTTTGCTTGGCGGCACTAAAGATGAAATTATCAACGCCGTTTCTAACGCATGGGTTGATGGTCAAGCATTACGCACCTATCGTCATGCACCAAACACTGGTTCACGTAAATCATGGGCTGCTGGCGACGCAACAAGCCGCGCAGTGCGTTTAGCCTTAATGGCGATGAAAGGCGAAATGGGCTACCCATCAGCGCTAACTGCGAAAACTTGGGGCTTTTATGACGTGTCGTTTAAGGGCCAACCTTTCAAATTCCAACGTCCATACGGTAGCTATGTGATGGAGCAAGTTTTATTCAAAATTTCATTCCCTGCAGAGTTCCACGCACAAACTGCTGTGGAATGTGCATTGACACTTCATCCGCAAATTGGCGAGCGCATTAACAGCTTAGAAAAAATCGATCAAATCGAAAAAATTGTCATTACAACGCATGAATCAGCAATCCGCATCATCGATAAAACCGGTCCATTAGCGAATCCAGCTGACCGTGACCACTGTATTCAATACATGAGCGCGATTGGTCTGTTAAAAGGCAACCTTACCGCCGCTGACTACGAAGACGATGTCGCGAATGATCCGCGCATTGATGCACTCCGCGCAAAAATGCAATGTATTGAAAAAGCTGAATATACCAAAGACTACCTAGACCCAGAAAAACGTTCTATTGCGAATGCCATCCAAGTCTTCTTCAAAGATGGTTCTAAGTCTGACAACGTGGCAGTAGAGTACCCAATCGGTCACCGTCGTCGTCGCGGTGAAGGCATCCCAGAGCTAGTAAAAAAATTCAAAATCAACTTAGCTCGTCGTTTCCCAGCGAAACAACAAGCGGCAATTTTGGCTGTGTGCGAAAACCAAAAAACATTGGAAACAACACCAGTACACGAATTTGTAAACTTATTTGAAATTTAATTATGCTATCTGCCTACCACACCCACATTGCTGAACGTTCTGCCGTTGGCTTACCGCCATTGCCTTTGAACGCAGAGCAGGTTGCGTCTTTAGTTGAACTGCTTAAAGTAACCCCTGCAAGTTCCCCTGATGCGACTGAGCTTGTTGATTTAC
>CAIQBW010000020.1 GCA_903870165.1 uncultured Methylophilaceae bacterium
AATGTATCTCGAAGAAATAAATCGAAACAGACAGAAACAAATTCAATATTAGCAAGGGGAAATAAATGACAATTCGTGTCGCAATTAATGGTTATGGACGTATTGGCCGCATGGTATTACGTGCCTTGTATGAAGATCAGGTGAATGGTAAGCCGCGTCGCGATATCAAGATCGTTGCAATTAATGCAATGGGCGACATTGCTATTAATGCCCACCTTACTCAATATGATTCAGCGCATGGCCGCTTCCCTGCTGAGGTCTCCGTTGATGGTGATTGCATGGTGGTGAATGGCGACCGCATCAAGATGTTCTGTACTCGTAACCCTGCAGAAACTCCATGGGGTGAATTAGGGGTTGATTTGGTTTTGGAGTGTACGGGCAAGTTCACTTCTAAAGAAAAAGCCATGATTCATATTGAGCAGGGCGCAAAGAAAGTTTTAATTTCTGCTCCTGGTGAAAAAGACGTAGATGCAACTATTGTGTATGGCGTTAATCAAAATGTATTGAAGCCAAGCGATGTGGTTGTATCCAATGCAAGTTGTACGACAAACTGTTTGGCTCCATTGGTCAAGCCGCTCTTGGAAAAGATTGGCATCGAATCAGGTTTGATGACGACTATTCACGCTTTTACGAATGACCAAGTTTTAACTGATGTGTATCACAAAGATATGCGTCGCGCACGTTCTGCTGTAACCAGCATGATTCCAACAAAGACTGGCGCTGCTAAGGCGGTTGGTTTAGTGTTGCCTGCTTTGGCAGGCCGCTTTGATGGCTTTGCAATGCGCGTGCCTGTTATCAATGTTTCCGTAGTGGATCTCACTTTTGCCGCAAGTCGTGCCACTAGCGTGGATGAAGTCAATTCCATTTTGAAGGCAGCCAGCGAAGGTGAACTCAAGGGTATTTTGGGTTTCAACACTCTGCCTTTGGTATCTATTGACTTCAACCATGACCCGCGCCCAAGTATTTATGATGCATCCCAAACACGCGTTTCTGCGGACGGTAAGTTGGTTAAGGTGTTGGCTTGGTATGACAACGAGTGGGGTTATTCGGTGCAAATGTTGAATGCCGCCGAAGCTTTAATGGCTGTAAAGTAAGAAAAAATAGATAAGAGTAGCTAAGATTATCTAACTGTTGTTAAAAATGGCTTAAATCATCTTTTTAGGCTTAATTTCGTAAAAAAGACCTCAAATTGAGGTCTTTTTTGCTTCTATAGCACTAAAAACTGCTTGTTTGAGCTATCTTATTTAGCCTGTTTGTTACGACAATTTTTCTTCAGGCAGTGACCATACATCGCTAAAGCGTGCTCCTGAAGCTTAAAACCGAGGTTTTTAGCAATATCACGCTGCCTTTTCTCTATTGCTTCGTCTACAAATTCCTCTACGTGACCGCAATCGATACAAACGAGATGGTCGTGGTGCTGGCCTTCGTTCAGTTCGTAGATAGCCCTACTATCGCCTTTACTGGATTCAAAATGGCTGCGAAGGAGGAGGCCAGCTCGCTCAAACTGGGTAAGCACCCGGTAAACCGTAGCTAAGCCAATTTCCTTATCTTCCTTGGCCAAAGCCATGAAGACATCTTCAGCGCTAAAGTGAGTTCCGCCATTTTGGTGGAAAAAATCCAAAATTTTCATCCTGGGACCGGTAGCTTTTAGGCCAATATCGCGTAAATCTTCAGGGGTAGGGTTTTGGGTCATATTTATGGCATTGGGAGCTAAAAT